>NZ_JBEYEI010000019.1:0-201633 GCF_040633895.1 Streptomyces sp. NPDC007863 | reverse complement strand
CACGGCACCGACGGCAACATCAGCGTCCGCAAGAACATGGGCACCTACTTCGACGGCGGAACCCACTGGTCCACCGGCTGGGGCCGCTTCGTCACCGGCCAGGACATGGGACGGCTCTACTTCGCCGACATCACCGGCGACAACAAGGCCGACCTCATCGTCCACGGCACCGACGGCAACATCAGCGTCCGCAAGAACATGGGCACCTACTTCGACGGCGGAACCCACTGGTCCACCGGCTGGGGCCGCTTCGTCACCGGCGACGACATGGGACGACTCCGCTTCGGTGACACCACCGGCGACGGCAAGGCCGACATGTACGTCCACGTGATCGGAACCGGCGAGGTCTCGGTGCGCAAGAACATGGGCACCTACTTCGACGGCGGCACGCTGATGGTCACCCTCTGACCCGTGCCTCCTCGTCCCCCTGGCCCGACTGACACAGTTGCCGTCAAGGGGACGAGGACTCCCCCGGCCACACACGCCAGCCCTCGCATGACGAGCTGGTGTGTGGTCGGGGCGGAGGCATGAGTGCCTGATCGGGGTCGTGGTCAGGCGTTGGCGGTGCGGTCGGAGACGAGGTCGGCGATGGCCCGGTAGGTGGCGGGCAGGATCAGGGTCTCGGCGTCCGTGAGGTATTCCCCCGCGGCGTCGAGCCAGTCCTCAGCCGGCCGTCCAGCCGCCGTCGAGCGGCAGGGAGGTACCGGTGAGGTAGCCGGAGTGGGGGCCGCAGAGCCACAGGACCGCGGCGGCGACCTCCTCCGTCTCCAGGAGGCGCTTCACGGGCGAGCGGGCCAGCATCACATTCGACAGGACGTCGCCCTCGCTGATGCCGTGCGCGGCGGCCTGGTCGCGGACCTGGCCCTCGACCAGCGGGGTGCGGACGTAACCGGGGTTGACGCAGTTGCTGGTGACCCCGTGCGGGGCGCCTTCGATCGCGGCGACCTTGCTGAGGCCCTCCAGGGCGTGCTTGGCGGCGACGTAGGCGGCCTTGTACGCGCTGGCGCGCAGCCCGTGGACGCTGGAGACGTTGACGATCCGGCCCCAGCCGTGGGCGTACATGTGCGGCAGCGTCCGGCGCATCAGCAGGAACGGGGCGGTGACCATCACCTTCTGGATCAGTGCGAACCGTTCCGGCGGGAACTCCGTGAGCGGGGCGACGTGCTGGAGCCCGGCGTTGTTGACGAGGATGTCGACCTCGGCGGGCAGCAGGTCGATCGCGTCCGCGTCGGCGAGGTCGGCGACCTGCGCCCGGCCCCCGGTGAGCTCGGCGACGGCCTTGGCCGATGCGGCGTCCCGGTCGACCACGTGGACGAAGGCCCCCGCCTGCGCCAGGGCGAGGGCGCAGGCCCGCCCGATGCCGCTGCCACCGCCGGTCACCAGCGCGGTGCGCCCGCTCAGATCGAGCGCGCCGGCGGGTGACGGCAGCCGGTCCGGGGAGGGAAATGTGTTCGTCATGGCCCGAAACAGTAGGGAGGGCCCTCCTGTCGGCCCACGTGCGAGTCCTCCATAGTGCTGGGCCATGTCATGGTGTTCATCCCCATGGATCGCCTCCGCGCGAAGTCCGTACGGCTCAGGACGGGCCGCCGGCCGGCTTCGTGGTGTCGAGCGGGCACACGTTCGCCAGGGTCGCCGCGTCCTGGCCGACGGGCCGCGCGACGGTGTGCGAGGCGGGTGGGCGGTGTCCGGCGACGAGCCAGCCCTCCAGGGCCGTGAAGGCCGTGCGGTGGCAGGGCGCGAGCGGCCGGAGCCCGCCGTCCGGGAAGACGTCGACGAGCGAGTCGGTGTGGGTGCCGCCCTCGATGCGGTAGTAGCGGTGCAGTGCGCCGCGTCCCGCCTCGCGCACCATGCGGGCGTACACGTCGGAGTCCCGGGCGATCGGCAGGAGGGCGTCCAGGGTGCCGTGCAGGGTGATCAGCGGCTTGCCGATCCGTCCGGTGAGGGCGATCTTCGCGACGGCCTGCCGGACCTCGGCGGGCCGGGCCGCGTAGTCGTAGTCGGCGTCACAGGCGGGCGTGCCCGGCAGGCAGTACGGCGTGCCGGCCTCGGCCGGGCCGTCGAAGCCGGGGTCCAGCTCCTCGCGGTAGACGCGCTGGGTCAGGTCCCAGTAGACCTTGTGGTGGTACGGCCACAGGAACTCCGAGCCGGCCGGGAAGCCGGCGCCGTGCAGTTCCCGCCGCGCCTCCTCCGCGCCCGCGCCGCCCGCGGCGTACACGGGGTAGGCGCGCATCGCCTTCGGCAGGAAGTCGAGCAGGTTGGGGCCGTCGGTCCGCCAGAGGGTGCCTTCCCAGTCGACGCCGCCGTCGTAGAGCTCGGGATGGTTCTCCAGCTGCCAGCGGACCAGGTACCCGCCGTTGGACATGCCGGTCGCCAGGGTGCGGGCGGGGGGCCGGTGGTAGCGCTGCGCCACCACCGCCCGGGCCGCCCGGGTGAGCTGGGTGACGCGGTCGTTCCATTCGGCGATCGCGTCGCCGGGGGCCTTTCCGTCGCGGTGGAAGGCGAGACCCGTGTTGCCCTTGTCGGTGGCGGCGTACGCGTACCCCCGGGCCAGCACCCAGTCCGCGATGGCGCGGTCGTTGGCGTACTGCTCGCGGTTGCCGGGCGGGCCCGCCACGACGAGACCGCCGTTCCAGCGGTCGGGCAGCCGGATGACGAACTGGGCGTCGTGCCGCCAGCCGTGGTTGGTGTTGGTGGCGGAGGTGTCGGGGAAGTAGCCGTCGATCTGGATGCCGGGCACCCCGCTGGGGACCGCCAGGTCCTTCGGCGTGAGCCCCGCCCAGTCGGCCGGGTCGGTGTGGCCCGAGGCGACGGTGCCGGCCGTCGTCAGCTCGTCGAGGCAGGCGGACTGCTGGTGCTCCGCGCCGGGCACGCGCAGCTGCGCCTGGCGGGCGCAAGGGGATCCGGGGGTGGCCGGGGCGGCCGTCGCTGTGGGGACGGTCGTGAGGGTGAGGGCGGCCACGGCCAGTGCCGCCTGGGCGCCTCGCCGCCAGGGGCGTGGTGAGGAGCGGAACGCGGGACGACGACGCATGGGTGCGTACCTCCGGGATCTGGGTTGCCCGTGCCGCCTGAACTCCCGGACCTTGCTTGTCCGGACGCTCGGGTGGGACGGAACGGGATGGGTCGGATGACGGGAATGGCTGGGACCGTTGGGGCGAACGCGATGGTTCGGAAGGTTCGGGAGGTTCGGGAGGTTCGGAAGGGGACTTCTCGGTAGCGGACTCGCGGGAGGCTATGCCGCCGTCCGGCCGCCCGACATGGCTGCGCGGCCCACCGTCCCGAGCCGTGCGGTGGGCGTCGCCACCACCCCGCCGACCGGGCGGCACGGCATCGGAGCGCCGTGCGGAGGCATGGATGAGCGACATGACGGAGGGGGGTGGTGTGTGGAGGGCAGCCATGGTCGCCGTCGTCGCCCGCTGCCTAGGGTCGGTGCCTGTCGCTGGTACCGGCACCGGTTCCGACCTGCGAGGTCGTCCGGGTGCCCCGAGGGAAGGGATCCTCATGGGTCTGGACAAGACGGTCGCGAGCGCGGCGGAGGCGGTGGCCGACCTTCCCGACGGGGCCTCGCTCGCCGTGGGCGGATTCGGGCTCTGCGGCATACCGGGCACGCTCATCGACGCGCTGTGGCAGCGCGGCACGGAGGGCCTCCGTGTCGTGTCGAACAACTGCGGCGTCGACGACTGGGGCCTCGGCCTGCTGCTGGCCGCCGGCCGGATCGCCCGCATGACGAGCTCGTACGTCGGCGAGAACAAGGAGTTCGCCCGCCAGTACCTGAGCGGGGAGCTGGAGGTCGAGCTCGTCCCCCAGGGCACGCTCGCGGAGCGGCTGCGGGCGGGCGGCGCGGGGATCCCCGCCTTCTACACCCCCGCGGGCACGGGAACGCAGGTCGGCGAGGGCGGCCTGCCGTGGAGGTACGCGGCCGGCGGAGGCGCCGTCGCGGTGGCCTCGCCGCCCAAGGAGACGCGGGAGTTCGGCGGGCGACCGTACCTGCTGGAGGAGGGGATCACGACGGACTTCGCGCTGGTACGGGCGACCATCGGCGACCGGCACGGCAACCTGGTCTTCCGGTCCTCGGCCCGCAACTTCAACCCGCTGGCCGCCATGGCCGGGCGGGTCACCATCGCCGAGGTCGACCACCTCGTCGAACCGGGCGAGCTCGACCCCGACGAGGTCCACCTCCCCGGCGTCTTCGTCCAGCGGGTGGTCCGGGTCACGCCCGGCGACCCCGCCGCCGAGCGGCGCGTCGAACGCCGTACCGTCCGACAGGAAGGCGACGTCTGATGGCGCTCACCCGCGAGCAGATGGCGGCCCGCGCCGCCCTGGAACTCACCGACGGCAGCTACGTGAACCTCGGCATCGGGCTGCCGACGCTCATCCCCAATCACCTCCCGCCGGGCATCGAGGTCGTGCTCCAGTCCGAGAACGGGATCCTCGGCGTCGGGCCGTACCCCACCGAGGACGAGCTCGACGCCGACCTGATCAACGCCGGCAAGGAGACGGTCACGACGCTGCCCGGCGCCTCGTTCTTCGACTCGGCGCTGTCCTTCGGGATGATCCGCGGCGGTCACATCGACGCCGCGATCCTCGGCGCCATGCAGGTCTCCTCCGCCGGCGACCTCGCGAACTGGATGATCCCCGGCAAGATGGTCAAGGGCATGGGCGGCGCGATGGACCTCGTCCACGGCGCCGGGCGGGTCGTCGTCCTCATGGAGCACACCGCGAAGGACGGCACGCCCAAGCTCGTCGACACCTGCACCCTCCCCCTGACCGGGCGGGGAGTCGTCCAGCGCGTGATCACCGACCTCGCCGTCGTCGACATCACCCCCGACGGTTTCCTCCTGGCCGAACTGGCGCCGGGCGTCACCGCGGACGAGGTCGCGGCCGCCACCGCCGCACCCCTGCGCGTCCCCCCGCACCTCGCTCAGGAAGCCGGACCGGGCCACCGGTCGGAGGTCCACGGACGGTAGACGGGATGGATCCGGGTGAGCATCTCGGCGAGCTGGTGCCGCTGCTCCACGCACGCGCCGCCGCGACCTCCGCCCGGACCAGCATGCGGATGCCCTCGGCGACCGACACGCCGTGGTGGAGCGTGCCCGGCACCCGCCCCGTCCGGGGCCCGGCCTCCGGCGTCCTCCGTCACGACGAGCCCGCGCGACTCCACTTCCCCGGCCGTGATCCGCGGCGCCGGCGCGCACACGGCCAGGGACTCGTCGTCGTACCCGCCCCACGTCGAACCGCACGCCCGGGCAACCCACTTGACCGGCCTCCGACCAGCCATGGCACCATCCGTGAGATGCCCCTCTCCATGAAAGTCGGTCCCTACACCGTCATCGCCCTCACGGACGGCGCGGGCCCCTTCTTCTCCCCCAGGGCGGAGGCGTTCCCCGACGCCACGGCCGAACAGTGGTCGGCGGCCGACCGGTTCGATCCCGGCGCGCTCGACGCCGAAGGACGCTGGTGGCTGCAGTTCCGCGCGTTCGCGATCCGCGGTGACCGGGGTGTGACGCTGGTCGACGCCGGGATCGGGCCGGCGGACAGCCCGGCGGCCGCATGGGCTCCCGTCCCCGGGGCTCTGCCGGACTCGCTGGCCGAGGCGGGCATCGAACCGTCGGAAGTGGAGACCGTGGTGCTCACGCACCTTCACACGGACCACGTGGGATGGGCCGTCGTCGGCGGGAAGGAGCCCCGACCGTTCTTCCCGAACGCCCGGTACCTGCTCCAGCGGGCCGAACTCGACGCCCTGGAGCAGATCAACCCCCCGTTGCGATCCAGCGTGATCGACCCACTCAGGACGACCGGTCAGCTCCATCTGCTCGACGGCGAGACCACGCTGCGCAGCGGCGAGCGCGTGATCGCGACGCCCGGTCACACACCCGGCCACCAGAGCGTCCTCGTCGAGTCCGGCCGCGAACTTCTCGCCGTGACGGGGGATTTGCTCGTCCACGCGATCCAGCTGCTCCACCCGGATCTCACGTACGCCCACGAAATGGACCCGCAGCAGGCCAGGGTCTCAAGGACGCACGTTCTGGACGCCCGGACGACACACACCCTCCACCTGGCGACACCGCACCTGACCGATCCGTTCGTCGTAGGTGGCGGACGGTGACGAGGTCGCGGCGGTCGCCGGGCGGCTCAACCGCCGTCTCGCCGTGCCCGCGCCGCCCGGCCTGCCCCGGCTGAGCGAGCAGGCCGGCGCCTGGGAGGCCCGGTTCCGCGAGGACGCGCAGGAGTTGCCGCACGCTATGCCTCCGCGCGTCCTGGACGCCGCCGTGGCGACCGTACGGGAACTGGGCCCGGACCAGCCGGACGCCCTCGTCCACGGCGATCTGCACGCGCGGAACATCCTGCGTGCCGACCGGGAGCCGTGGCTGGCCGTCGACCCCAAGGGATACGCGGGAGATCCCGCCTACGACGCCGGGACGCTGCTGAAGTCGCGGGCGCTGACGCTCCTCGAAGCGGACGACCTGCGCGGGGCCGCCGACCGGGTCCTCGACGTCTTCTCCGAGGCCGCGGAACTCGACCGGGAACGCGTACGCCGATGGGCCCAGTTCCACGCCGCCAAGGCCGCCTTCTGGGGCCGTCGGCACGGCTTCCGCATCGCTCGCGACGGTCCGCGCCTCGCCTGGCTGACCGAGTTCGCGGAACGACTGGCCGGGGTGCTCGCCGAACGCCCGTAGCGCCCGTACTGCGTGTGACGCGCGAGGGGACGTGGGGCTGACGGCTCACCCGTCCGCGTCGGTCAGGTCCTCGGCGATCCGGGAGTAGACCAGCATGTCGCGGCGCTCGCCGCCCACCGACTGGCGGCTGCGGAGGTGGCCTTCGTAGGTGAAGCCCGCCTGGAGGGCCGTCTTGCGGGACGCGGTGTTCCAGGGTTCGACGTACAGCTCCACGCGTGCGAGGGCGAGGTCGCGCAGCGCCCAGGAGGCGATCGCGCGCAGACCCACCGTGGCGACGCCCTTGCCACGGGCCGAGCCCGCCACCCAGTAGCCCACGGAAGCACGCGCTTCGTCGGCGGCGTCCGGCCACAGGCCGATCGCCCCGAGGCCGCGGTCCCCCGCCGCCTCGGCCATGACGAACGGGTAGCCCGTGCGGCTGAGCGCCCGGTCCTCCTGGCGGGCGACGAAGGCGACGCCCTCGGCGTGCGTGTAGGGGCTCGGCACGGTGGTGACCAGCGGAATGTAGGCGTCCTCGGCCGCCTCCCGCACCAGCGGCAGGTCGTCGAGGCCCCAGGGCCTCAGCACCACGCCGTCGCCCGCGTCGATCCGGGGCACGAGGAAGGGTGTCCGCATGCTCCTCACCATGCCCCAGCCGGGCGCACGCAGGCCCGGCGCCACGCCGCCCGCCCTACCTCGCTCCGCCGCCCCTCCGCGACGTTGCTCGACCGAGCACCACGACGGTGTGTGCGGGGCGGGTGGCCCTAGGCTCGATCGACGCCGCCCACCGCCCACCGCCGGTCTGGCCACCACCCACCGCAAGGAGCTTCACCATGAACGCGCATCCCGATGTCGCCGCGCTGCTCGAACTCGTACCGGCGGACTTCGCGGGCGGTGAGCGGATCGACTGGTCCGCGGCCGAAGGCGCGCTGGGCACCGCGCTGCCGGGCGACTACAAGGCCCTGCTCGACACGTACGGCGTGGGCGACATCGGCAACCTCGTCATCCTGCCGCCGCTGCCCAGTGACGTGCGCGGGTGGGGAAACTGTCACATCGGAGCCCGGACGGACGACCTGCGCGGGCTGTGGACGGAGGACGCGGGAGTCCCGGGCGTGGCGTCGGATGCCGACGCCGTCCTGCCGTGGGGCACGGGAATGAACGCGAACGAGACGGCCTGGCTCATGAACGACCCGGACCCGGACAAGTGGCCCGTCGTGGCCTGGCGTCGGCACCACGCGTGGGGCGAGTCGCCGTGGGCCCTGTTCGACTGCACCATGGTCCAGTTCATCACCCGCATGATGCTGGGCCGGTTCGACGCGTGTCCGCTCGGGGACGCGTCGCTCTGGAAGCGGACCGGGACCTTCGTGAGCTGGCGGGAGCAGGAGCGACGGTTCCGGGCCGGTCTGGATCCGTTCACGGGCGAACCTGATCCCTACGCGGGGATGTTCCCCGCTCCCGTGGACCCGATCAGGTAGGCGGGAAGGCCGGGTCCCGCACCCGGTTCGCTCCCGGGTACGGTCGCCGGCGCCGGAGGGACGGACGGCGACGGCACCCGGTGCGGCCGGCCTCCGACTGCCTTACGAGACGACGAAGTTGTGGGCCGGGATGATCGTGGGCCGGACGTCGGCGTGGCCGAGTTCGGCCAGGATCGGACCGAAGGCCTTGGCGTGGGTTTCCAGTGCCTCCTGGCTTTCCCAGACCTCGGTCACGCGGAACACCCCGTCCGCCGTGCCGGCCGCGTGCGAGACGAGACCCACGACCGGCAGGTCCGCGAAGCGGGTGAAGCCTCTGCCGTCCGTCATCCGCTCGATGACCGTGTCGTAGAGCTCCTGCCCGGCGCCGGGGAAGTCGAAGGTGACGATGATGGCCATCGGTAGGCCCCTTTCTCGGTCCGCCGCATGCCTGTGGCGGCGGCAACGCCCGCGATCCTAGCGGTATGTGATCATCCGAACGCGCAGAGCGAACCGCAACGGTGAAGCCCGCCCACGGCGTTGACGGCCGATTGTCAGTGCCTGCTGAGAAGCTGGTCCAAGAGTCGCCCCCGGCCCCGGCGAGTTCGGGACGGGGCGGGGTGGCGTCGGCCGTCGCGGGGAGGGTCTCACTTGAGGATCATGCTGGACAACAACATCTGGTCGTACCTGGGGGACGAGCGGGCGGGAGACCGGTTCAAGGCGCTCGTCCGTTCCCTGGGTCACCGCGTGGTGACCCCGCCCGGTGTCCTGCTGGAGGTGCTCCAGCACCCTCGCCCCGACAAGCGGGAGGCCATCGTGCGGGCCGTCCTGACCGGCGCCGACGAACGGCTGCGGAGCGAGGCCGACCTGGAGGCCGCGGAGGTCGTCGCGGAGGTGCGGCGCCTGCGCCCCCAGTGGGTGCGCGCGGTACCCGACACCGGTCACGAGGCGAGCCTGCGCACCTTCTGGACGAAGACGTTCTGGCGGCGGGCGCTGGACTCCCACGAGCTCTTCCGCGAGCTCGCTCCGGCCAGGCACGCGGACCGCACGGCGCAGCATCTCGTGGACGTCCAGAAGACCCAGCAGAAGGCGTGGCGCGAGGGGAGGTTCGACGTCAGCGACCTCTCCCGCATCACCGCGTTCCCCTCCGAGGAGACCGGGCCCGGGCCGCGGCTCGGGTGGGAGCCCGGCGACCGGATCGCGGCGTGGCGGCCGTTGACGCAGGAGGTGTACTGGCGTTCGTTCGCCGTGGGCCGCCGCTCGGTGCTGACGCACGAGGACACCACCGGCGCGGACTGGGTCGGCGCCCGGGTCGACCTGGGCTCCATGTGCGCCTCCCGGGAGGAGTTCAACCGCTTCTGGCTGTACGAGGTGGACGCCGCGCACATGCCTCGCAACTGGCTCCGGTGGGCGGCCCAGACCGTCCAGGCGGACATGAAGGTCACCGGCGGCAACCCCCGCGACGTGCAGCACGCCTCCCATCTGCCCGACTGCGACGTGTTCCTGACGGCCGACAAGTACTTCGTGCGGGTCCTGGACCGGATCGGGCAGCAGGCACCTGTGCCGGTGGGGCGTGGCCTTCGGGTGGCCCCGGCCGCCCACGGCGGCGTGGTCGAGGCCATCGAGGCGGCGCTCCGCACCGCGTGAGGCGGGCCCCACATGGGCCACGGCGGGTCCGGGAACGTGGACGACTCGGCGGACGGCCGCGTTCCGTTGCCGGCTTCGAGCACACCGACGACCGCTCCGGCGGCCGTGCGCCGCCTCACGGCGCGGTGACGTCGCCCACGTGGTCCGGAGCGGAGTGCGGTGCGAAGGACTCCGCCTCTGCGGCGGTGTAGGCGGAGGCGAAGGTGAAGGCGCGGGGGGACGGGCCGTGGGCGCGCAGGTCCGCCAGGCGTGCCACGGCCTCCTCCGTGGTCGGGCGGTGGCCGGCGGGGACCCACCAGAGGACCAGGTGCGCCTCGACGTGCCGTTCGAACCACGCACGGCGCTGCCGCATCACTTCCAGGTGCCCGCTGCGGTAGGTGAAGTCCCACAGGGCTTCCTGGGTCTCCCAGACGGTGAGGTTCACGATGACGTCCTCGCCCGCGGGACGCGCGCCGGTGGCGTCGGACGTCCCCTCCTCCACGAACCGCCACACGAAACCGGGCGCGCCGTCGGCGGCGGTGTTGATCGGGTCGAGCATCTCGACGAACGGCGTCATGCGGGGGTCGTCGAGGGGGTGGAGGAGCGTGGCCACGTTGAGCTGGGCGAGGTGGTGGGCGCCGACGGGCGTGTGCGGGGATGCGGTCATGGCCTCATCCCAGCATGCCCCCCATTTCTATGTCAATGATCATTGTTTTTAGAAGGCTCGACCACCACGCAGCACTCCCCCGGCCTGGCGTCCATCCGGGCGCGGACGGCGTCCGACCCACCCAACAGCCCCTCCAGGAGCGCCAGGTTCATGCCGCAGACGAGCGGCGGGAAGCGCTCGGCGACGGCATGGAAGGGACAGTTGCGCATACGGATGACGGTGGCGGCGGCGGTAGCGTCGGCAGAGGCCTCGACGGCTCCGGCGGCATCGGCGGCTTCGACGGCTTCGAGGTGTGGCTCGTACCCCCGGGCCGCCAGCAGTTCCATGGCTTCCTCAAGGCTTCCGCACGGCCCCGTCGCCTCGCGCAGGGACTCGCCCCGGCGGCGTGCGGCCGCGCAGAGGCCGGCGTCCAGGCCGGCCAGTTCGGCGGCCTCCGCGAGCAGTTCGGCGGCGGTGCGGTAGTCGCGGGCGGGCAGCGACACCGAGCGCTCGCCCGGCGCCCTCCGGTAGACCTTGGCGGGGCGGCCCGCCCCCGGGCCCGAACGGCCCGTGAGGCGGCGGCTGCCGCTTTCCAGCAGCCCCGCCTCCGTCAGGCGGTCCAGATGGTGCGCGGCGAGGGTGCGCGCCACGCCCGCCGCCTCCGCGGCCTCGTTGCGCCCGACGTCACGGCCCTGCGCCACCACGTACTCGTACAGGCGGCGGCGTACCGGATCCTGCAGGGCGGCGATCGCTTCGATGTCCTCCATCCGGCCATTCTATTGACGACGGAGGTTGGAGATAGAAAGGCCGGGGCGGGAGCGGCTCGGTCAGGCGATCGTCGCCATGCGGTCCTTGTCGCCGACGGCGGTCGGCTGCCGCGTGGCGGCCAGGGACCGTTCGAGGAGGTCGAGACTCTGCCGCATGTCGGCGATGCGCTCCGCGAGGTCCGCGTCCTCCTCCTTCCCCGCGCCGCCACGGGCGGCACGGCCCTCGGCGTCGAGGGCGGCGTTGTCGAGTTCGCGCGCCTCGTCGAGGCTGTTCAGGACGACCCCGATCAGGACGTTGACCAGGACGAAGGAGGCGAGCAGGACGTAGGAGCCGTAGTAGAAGAGGCTCAGGCGCGAGATGGCCAGGCCGTTGTAGATGGCGTCCTGGAGCCCCTCCAGCGTCATCAGGAGGAAGAGCGTGAGCAGGGCGCGGCCGAGGGAGCCGAAGTGGGCGGGGTCGTGGGAGCCGAAGCAGACCCAGCCGATCATGGCGTAGACGTAGAGGATGACGGCGCCGACGAAGAGGAAGCTGACGGTGCCGGGCAGGCTGCGCGAGACCGCGATGAAGAGGATGCGCAGCTGGGGCAGGAAGCGGGCGGTGCGGAGCACGCGTACCAGCCGGAGCAGTCGCAGGACGGTGGAGTTCTCGCGTACGAAGGGGATGTAGGCGCACACGACGACGAGCAGGTCGAAGATGTTCCAGCCGTCCCGCCAGAACTCCTTGGGGCGGTCGGCGTGGGCGCCGGCGCGCAGCAGCATCTCCAGCGTGAAGAAGGCGAGGCAGCCGAGCTCGGCCCCGCGCAGTTCGGCCGCGTGGTCGCTGACGAAGCCGCGGTAGGTCTCGGCGCCGAGGAGGACGGCGTTGCACAGGATCACGGTCAGGACGGCGAAGGAGAAGGCGGGGGCCTCGGTCACGGCGCGGCAGGCTGCCGCGATCCGGACCCGGGTGGGAGCCGGGGCGGTGGTCATGAAGGTCTCCGGAGGCGCTTGCGCCGGGCACGGGCTGCGGTGCGGGCGCGCGACGAGATACGGGGGCGGGCGAGGGCGGGAGTGGGTTTCCTGCTGTCCTAACGGGCCGGGAAGACGTCGGGCTGCGGGGTGGGTGCGAAAAGGCTGAACGATTCATCCGCTGCGGGGAAAGACCGCGCATTGGGTCCCCTCCGGACCGTCGGGTCCGTGACCGGCCCCGCCCAAGATCGTTATCTCCGGTCCTCCCGGTCACCGGCTCCGGCCCTACCGGGGAGGGCGCCCCGTCGGCCGACTGCCGCCCCCGCCCGAGGGGGACGGCCCCGGGCCACGCGGTGCTCACCCCTGGGGGTGGAGCCGGTCCGTCCAGTGGGCGCAGTTCGGCCCGTCGCGCCGGGGCCGGGTGCCGGCGACGAGAACGGTGGGGCATCAGGATCGAAGGACGGAGTGATCACGCATGTCCTTGAGAAGCTCATGGCCGCGGGCCGGTCGCACGAGGGCGAGGGGGGCGGTGGGCGCCGCCGTCGTGGCACTCGTCCTGGGGCTGCCGGCGGTCGCGGTGGCCGCGCCGGGGGATCTGGACCCTTCCTTCGACGGCGACGGCAGGGTCGTGACCGACCTGGGCGGCTTCGCCGGCGCCGAGGGCATGGCCGTACAGCCGGACGGGAGGATCGTCACCATCGGGTACGGGTACTCCGACGAGACCTCCGGCGACTTCACTCTCACCCGGTACAACGCCGACGGCAGCCTGGACCCGACCTTCGGTGGTGACGGCATCGTCACCACCGACTTCGTGGGAGCCAACAACGACGAGGGCCACGGCGTCGCGCTGCAGCCCGACGGCAAGATCGTCGCGGTCGGCGGTTCCACCGACTGGGGCGGCAACGGCCAGTGGGCCGCGGCCCGTTACCTCCCGGACGGCAGCCTCGACCCGAGCTTCGGCGAGGGCGGCAAGGTGCTCACCGAGATCGACGTCGACGCGATCGAGACCGCGCAGGCGGTGCTGGTCCAGCCCGACGGCAGGATCCTCGCCGGCGGGTCGAGCGGCGGTGTGTGGTCGCTGGTGCGCTGGGACCCGGCCGGCGTTCCGGACCCCGGTTTCGGCGGGGACGGCCGGGTCACCACCACCTTCGGCCCCACGTGCTGTCACGGCGTCGCCGACATCGCCCTGCAGGGCGACGGCAGGATCGTCGCCGTCGGAAGTGCCGACGGGCTCGCCGTGACCCGCTACCTCCCCGACGGCACCCTCGACACGACCTTCGACGGCGACGGGCGGGTCACCACCGGCACCGGCGGCGGGTCGGCCGTCGCGCTGCAGGGCGACGGCCGGATCGTCGTCGCGGGCAGCGAGGGCAACTCCTTCCTCGTGTCCCGGTTCACCACCGCCGGCGCGCCGGACCCGGGCTTCGACGGGGACGGGCGGGTCACCACCTCCTTCGGCCCCGAGGAGGGCGGCGGCGCGGACCTGGCCGTGCAGTCCGACGGCCGGCTCGTCGTGGCCGGCCGCTACGGCGGTGACTTCGCGCTCGCCCGGTACAACACCGGCGGCTCACTGGACCCGGGCTTCAGCGGGGACGGACGGCTGACCACCGACTTCGGCGGCACCGGGGACGCGGCCACGAGCGTGGCGCTGCAGACCGACGGCAGGATCGTCGCCGCCGGGCTCGCCGGTACGGCCTTCAGTTTCGAGGCCCACCGGGGGCTGGCCCGCTACCTCGGCGGTGGCGGCGTCGAGCCGCCCGCCGGCGTGGACGTGTCGGTGACCAACACCGGGGCCGCCACGGTCGCCATCGGCGACACCGTCACGTACACGGTGCGCGCGACGAACAACAGCACCACGACCGCGGCGACGAACGTCCAGCTCACCGACACCCTGACGGGTACGGCCACCATCCTGTCGGCCACGACCGACCGGGGCAGCTGCACGACGGTGCCCGGCCGCGTCACCTGCGCCCTCGGCACGCTCGACCCCGCCGGAAGCCCCTCCGGCGCCACGGCCACGGTGACGATCGTCGCCGAGCCCTCGCGCACCGGCACGCTCACGAACACGGCGACCGTCACCGCCTCCCAGACCGACCCGGCGCCGGGCAACAACACCGCGTCCCGCACCACGACCGTGAACAACACCCGCGGCTGCACGATCATCGGAACCAGCGGCGCCGACACCCTCAACGGTACGTACCAGGGCGACGTGATCTGCGCCCTCAGCGGCAACGACACCGTCAACGCGAGCTTCGGCAACGACACGGTCCACGCGGGTCCCGGCAACGACCGCGTCGACGGCAGCTACCACAACGACACCCTGATCGGCGGCACGGGCGCCGACACGCTCCTCGGCAGCTACGGCAACGACACGCTGAACTCGGTCGACGGGGTCGGCGGCAACGACACCGCCAACGGCGGTCTCAACACCGACACCTGCACCACCGATCCCGGCGACGTGCGGGTCAGCTGCCCCTGATCCACCGTGCCCGATCCTCCGTCCCCGATGTCGACCGGCGTACGTCAGTAGACATCGCGGACGTAGCGCTTCTCCGTCGCCAGCTGTTTCACGTACGCGGCCGCCTCCTCCTCGGTCATCCGGCCGTGGCGGGCGACGACGTCACGGAGGGCGCGTTCGACGTCCTTCGCCATGCGGGCGGCGTCGCCGCAGACGGCGAGGTGGGCGCCGTCCTGGAGCCAGGACCACAGGGCGGCGCCGTGCTCGCGCATGCGGTCCTGGACGTACACCTTGGCGCGCTGGTCGCGGGAGAAGGCGGTGTCGAGGCGGTCCAGGTGGCCCGTCGCCAGGTGGGCTTCGAGGTCCTCCCGGTAGTAGAAGTCGGTGGCCTGGCGCTGTTCGCCGAAGAAGAGCCAGTTGCGGCCCGTGTGGCCGCGGGCCAGGCGGTCCTCCAGGAAGCCGGCGAAGGGCGCCACGCCCGTGCCCGGGCCGACCATGATCAGGGGGGCGGCGGGGTCGGCGGGCGGCCGGAAGTGCGGGGAGCGCTGGACGAAGACCTGCACCGGGCCGTCGTCGGCGTGATCGGCGAGATAGGCCGAGCAGACTCCCGTACGCTCCCGGCCCCGGTCGTTGGCGTAGCGGACGACGGAGACGGTGAGGCTGACCTCGCCCGGCTGAGCGAGGGGGCTGGAGGAGATCGAGTACAGGCGCGGCTGGAGCCGCTTGAGCACCCCCGCCCACTCGGCGGCCGAGGCCCGGACCGGGTGGGAGGCCATGAGGTCGGGTGCCTGAAGTCCCCAGCCCCACTTGGCGAGTTCGTCCCTGTGACCGGGACGGAGCAGCCGCTTGAGCTCCTGGCTCCCGGTGCGCTCGGCGACGAACCTCAGCAGGTCCGGGGTGATGCGGGTGATGTCGAAGCGGGTGCGCAGCGCTTCGGCGAGGGGCAGGGTGTCCGCTCCTCGGCCTGCTCCCGTTCCTGTGGTCACGGGTTCGGCCGGGTCGAGGCCCGTCAGGGCGAGCCACTCCGCGACCAGCTCCACGCTGTTGACCGGCCAGACGCCGAGGGCGTCGCCCGCCTCGTACGCGAGCTCGCCGCCCCGGGTGTCGAAGGTGAAGCGGCGCACCTCCTTCTGTGAACCGGGCAGGCTCAGCAGCCGGTTGCCGACGAGGAGCGTCGCGAACGGCGAGGACTTCGAGTACGCCGGCGGGCGTGCGCTCCCGACCGAGGACGGCGCGGGGGCGGTACGGGACGGCTCGGTGCGAACGGCCGGTACGGCGGGTTCCTCGGCCTCCGGGGGCAGGAGCGGCAGGAGGGCCGTGAGCCAGGCCACGGAGGTCTCCTCGTGGTCCGGTTCGCAGTCGGTACGCGGCAGGAGGCGGCCGGCGCCGAGTTCGGCGAGGCGCTCGTCCATCCGGCGGCCGTGGCCGCAGAAGTCGTCGTACGCCGAGTCCCCGAAGGCGAGGACGGAGTAGCGCAGGCCGTCGAGGCGCGGGGCCTCTGGCGCGTTCAGAGCCGTCCAGAAGGCGGCGCCGTTGTCGGGGGCGTCGCCGTCCCCGAACGTACTGGTCACCACCAGCAGGTCCGTGTCGGAGCCGAACGCGGAGAGGTCGGCGCGCTCCATCGGGAGGAGCACCGGCCGGTGTCCGGCCTCGGTGAGCCGGCCGGCGGCCGTCGCGGCGAACTCCTCGGCGGTGCCCGTCTGCGACGCCCAGAGGATCAGGAGCCGACGGGCGGCGGACGGCGCCGACTGCCGGGTGCGGTCTCCCGCTGCCGCCGGAGCGGCGGAAGCCTGCGCCGGGAGCGGCGGGGGCGCGTCCGCCCGCGTCCGGGCGAACACGCCGGCGAGGGCTCCGTCGACCCAGAGGCCGTGGTCGGGGCTGAAGGGGGCGGTGGCGGGCAGCACCGGGATCCGGTCGTCGGCGGGGGCGGCGGCGAGCCCGGAGAGGTACCCCGCGAGGTAGCGGCGCTCCGGCTCGGTGAACGGCGGCGGTACGAGCTCCGCGACGCCGAACAGGGCGGCGAGGGCCGTCGCCGCGGACCCGGTCGCCGTTTCGGCCGCCGTATCGGCCGCCGTATCGGTCTCCGTATCGGCCTCCGGGACGGCCTCCGCAGCGGTCTCGGAAGCGGCCTCGGAACCTGTCCCGGAAGCGGAAGCCCCTGTCGGCACCGGCGCCGTCGTCCTCGTCAGGCTCACCGCGCACGCCTTGAGCTCGGGCTGGAAGGAGAGGGGGTCGACGGCGTCGTTGGTGACGGCGTTGACGCTCAGGTACTCGCCGAAGAGGTCGTTCCAGTGGAAGGGGGCGAAGCAGGTGCCGGGCAGGACCCGGTCGGTCACCACGGCGGGCAGGACGGCGCGGCCGCGCCGGGAGGCGATCTCCAGGTGGTCGCCCTCCTGGACGCCGAGCGCCGTCGCGTCGTCGGGGTGGACCTCGACGAAGGGGCCGGGGTTCAGCTTGGTCAGCTTGGCGACCTTGCCGGTCTTGGTGAGGGTGTGCCACTGGTGCTGGAGCCGACCGGTGTTGAGGACGAACGGGTAGTCTTCGTCGGGGAGTTCGGCGGCCGGCAGGTGCGGGCGCGGGAAGAAGCGGGCCCGTCCGTCGGGCGTCGGGAAGGCGAGGCGGGGGCGGGTGCCGTCCGGGCGCTCCAGCAGGGTCTGGCTGACTCCGTCGTTGAGGTAGCGGATCGGGTTGCGGTCGGGCCCTTCGGCCGTGGGGGCGGGCCACTGCACGGGGGTGGCGCGCAGGCGCTCGTACGAGACGCCGCGCAGGTCCCAGCCGCTCTGCGGGTTCCAGGCCCGCTTGAGCTCCTCGAAGACCTCCTCGGCGGAGGCGTACGTGAACGCCTCGGCGTAACCCATGGCGCAGGCGACGCGGGCGATGAGCTGCCAGTCGGGGAGGGCCTGGCCCGGGGGATCGACGACGCCCCGGACGAGGGTGAGGTTCCGCTCGGAGTTGACCATGACGCCGTCGGACTCGGCCCACAGGGCGGCGGGGAGGACGACGTCGGCGTACGCGTTCGTCTCGGTGTCCGCGAACACGTCCTGGGTGACGACGAGTTCGGCCGCTTCGAGGGCGGCGATGACGGTCTTGCGGTTGGCGACGGAGGCGACCGGGTTGGTGCAGATGATCCAGCAGGCCTTGATGCCGCCGGCCGCCATCCGCTCGAACATCTCGACGGTGCCGCGCCCGACGTCCTCGCGGAGCGAGCCCGCCGGTATGCCCCACAGGTCCTCGGTGAAGGCGCGGTCGGCGGGGACGAGGACCGACCGCTGCCCGGGCAGGCCGGGTCCCATGTAGCCCATCTCCCGTCCGCCCATGGCGTTGGGCTGGCCGGTGAGGGAGAAGGGGCCCGCGCCGGGCCGGCAGATGGCGCCGGTGGCGAGGTGCAGGTTGACGAGCGCGTTGGTGTTCCAGGTGCCGTGGGTGGACTGGTTGAGTCCCATGGTCCAGCAGCTGGTCCAGGCGCCTGCCTCGCCGATCCACCGGGCGGCGCGCCGGATGTCGTCCTCCGGGATGCCGGTGAGTTCGGCGACCCGCGCGGGCGGGTAGTCGGCGAGGAAGGCGGGCATGGCGTCCCAGCCTTCGGTGTGCGCGGCGATGAACTCCTCGTCGAGCCGGCCGTCCTCGGCGAGGAGGTGCAACAGGCCGTTGAGCAGGGCGAGATCGGTTCCGGGTCTGATCTGGAGGAAGAGGTCGGCCTTGTCGGCGGTGGCGTTGCGGCGCGGGTCGACGACGATCAGCTTGGCGCCGGCCGTCTTGATCCGGTCCATCATCCGGAGGAAGAGGATCGGATGGCAGTCGGCCATGTTGGAGCCGATGACGAGGAAGACGTCGGCGTGGTCGAAGTCCTCGTACGAGCCGGGAGGGCCGTCCGCGCCGAGCGACAGTTTGTAGCCGGTTCCGGCGGAGGCCATGCAGAGGCGGGAGTTCGACTCGATCTGGTGGGTCCTCACGAAGCCCTTGGCGAGCTTGTTGGCCAAATACTGTGCCTCCAGGGACATCTGCCCGGAGACGTAGAACGCGAGGGCGTCGGGGCCGTGCTCGTCGAGGACGGCGCGGAGGCGTCGGGCCACGTCGGCCACGGCGGTGTCGACGTCGGTCGCGACCGGTGCCTCCTCGCGCTCCGCCCGCACGAGCGCCGTGGTGGCCCGCCCGGGGGCGGCCAGCATGTCGGCGCTCGTGGCCCCCTTCGTGCAGAGCCGTCCGGCGTTCGCGGGGTGGGCCTTGTCGCCGGAGGCCTTCACGGCCCTGCGGCGCCCCGTCGCGGGGTCCGTCGCGATGTCGAGGACGATGCCACAGCCGACCCCACAGTACGAGCAGGCCGTACGCACCGCCCTGTCCTCCGCTTCCGGCGACCCCACGGGTACCCCTCCCACCGACACCGACACCGTCTCCTACGTGGGAACTCTCCCACGCAGAAGACATTAGGAAGATCCGGTTTCCGGACGATCACACCCTCCGGGCGGGACGGGTTACGCGGCCCGCACTCCGGCCCCCGACCCGCCGTGAGACAGCGGCTCCGCTTCCGGGACTCCTGGGGTCCGGTGCTCGCGCGGCTCGTTTCGGGTGCTTGTCGCCGGTCGGCGCGGGCACGACGATGTGCGCCGGGAGCGAGCCGTACGTCCTCGATGGGGAGGCCGACTTGAGCGAGGCGACGACACGGTGGGACGGGCGGTCCGGCACGGAGCCCCGGGCGCTGGTGGCGGAGTCGTGGCGGCGGTCCGAGCGGGCGCGGGTCAGCCGGGAGGGCGCGGCGCCGACGGAGCTGGACGAGGAGGAACTGGCCGCGTACCGGGCGGGGCATCCGCTGGCGGCGGCGATGCCGGTGATCAGGGAGCTGCTCGGCGCGGACGCCAGGGACGGCGGGCATCTGCTCGCGGTGTGCGACGCGGCCGGGCGGCTGCTGTGGGTGGAGGGGGATCCGGCGGCGCTGCGGCAGGCGCGGCGGATGAACTTCGCGGCCGGTGCGGGGTGGGCGGAGACGGCGGCGGGGACGAACGCGCCGGGGACGGCGCTCGCCGTCGGCCGGCCGGTGCAGGTGGTGGCGGCGGAACACTTCCGGCCGCCGGTGCGGGCGTGGACGTGCGCGGCGGCGCCGCTGCACGATCCGCGCACCGGTCGGCTGCTGGGCGCCGTCGACCTGACCGGCGGCGCGGGGCTCGCCCACCCGCACAGTCTCGGGCTCGTCCGGGCGGTGGCCCGGGCGGCCGAGGCGCAGCTGGCGCTGCTCGCGCCGGAGCCGGCGCCGGGCCGGCCCCGGCTGACCGCGCTGGGCCGGGACGAGGCACTGCTCGTGGTGGACGGGCGGCGGCTGCGGCTGAGCCGTCGGCACAGCGAGATCGCGGTGGTGCTGGCGCACCGGCCGGAGGGGGTGGGCGGCGAGGAGCTGCTGTCCCTGTTGTACGAGGACGGGTCGGTCACGCCGGTGACGCTGCGGGCGGAGCTGTCCCGGCTGCGCTCGCTGCTCGGGCCGGAGGTGCTGGCCTCGCGTCCGTACCGGCTCGCCGGACCGGTGGAGGCCGACTTCACGGTGGTGGACCGGCGGCTCGCCTCGGGGGCGGTCGCGGCGGCGGCTGGGGAGTACGCGGGCCCACTGCTGCCGGGGTCGGCCGCGCCCGGGGTCGTACGGCTGCGGGAGCGGCTGGCGGGCCGGCTGCGGGCCGCGCTGGTGGCGCGGGCGGATCCGCTGCTGCTCGCGGACTGGGCGTACAGCGCGTGGGGCGAGGAGGACCTGGAGGTGTGGCGGGCGCTGTGCGCGGCGGTGCCGGCGGTGCCGGCGGCGCAGGCCGCGCCGGTACGGGCCCGGCTCGACGCGCTGGAGGCGGAACTGTCCGCCGGTGCAACGGGGTTGCAACGTCCGCTCCCCCACACTCGGCGGTGAGGGCGCCGGCCGGGGACGACGGGCGCCCCGCCGTCCCCGGCCGCCCCCGTGCGCCCGCCGTCCGGTGGGCCCCGGCGGCCGGGATCCGTACGACCTTCAGGGAGGTCTGCCGATGACCCGCTACGCCGCACCCGGTACCGAGGGCGCGCTCATGGCGTACCAGCCGCGTTACGACCACTGGATCGGCGGCGAGTACGTCGCCCCGGCCCGCGGCCGGTACTTCGAGAACCCCAGCCCGGTCGACGGCCGGCCGTTCACCGAGATCGCCCGGGGCACCGAGGAGGACGTCGAGCGCGCCCTGGACGCGGCGCACGCGGCCGCGCCGGCGTGGGGGCGGACCCCGGCGGCCGACCGGTCGGCGGTGCTGCTGCGGATCGCCGACCGGATGGAGGCGAACCTGGAGGCACTCGCGGTCGCGGAGACCTGGGACAACGGCAAGCCGGTGCGGGAGACCCTCGCGGCCGACATCCCGCTGGCCGTCGACCACTTCCGCTATTTCGCGGGGGCGCTGCGGGCGCAGGAGGGGTCGCTCAGCGAGATCGACGAGGACACGGTGGCGTACCACTTCCACGAGCCGCTGGGGGTCGTGGCGCAGATCATCCCGTGGAACTTCCCGATCCTGATGGCGGTGTGGAAGCTGGCTCCGGCGCTGGCGGCGGGCAACGCGGTGGTGCTGAAGCCGGCGGAGCAGACGCCGGCGTCGGTGCACTACTGGCTGAGCCTGGTCGCGGACCTGCTGCCGCCGGGCGTGCTGAACGTCGTCAACGGCTTCGGCGAGGAGGCCGGCAAGCCGCTGGCCTCCTCCCCCCGGGTCGCGAAGATCGCCTTCACCGGCGAGACGGCGACGGGCCGTCTGATCATGGAGTACGCCTCCGCGAACCTGAAGCCGGTGACGCTGGAGCTGGGCGGCAAGTCGCCGAACATCTTCTTCGAGGACGTGTGGGCGGCGGACGACGACTTCCGCGACAAGGCGCTGGAGGGCTTCACGATGTTCGCCCTCAACCAGGGCGAGGTCTGCACCTGCCCGTCGCGCGCGCTGGTGCAGCGGGGCTGCTACGGCGAGTTCATGGAGGCCGCGGTCGCCCGCACGGAGGCGATCGTGGCGGGCCACCCGCTGGACCCGGCGACGATGATCGGCGCGCAGGCGTCGGCGGAGCAGCTGAAGAAGATCCTCTCCTACCTGGAGATCGGCCGGCAGGAGGGCGCCAAGATCCTGACGGGTGGTCAGCAGGTCGGCCACGGCGGTGACCTGGAAGGCGGCTACTACATCCAGCCGACCATCTTCGAGGGCGACAACCGCATGCGGATCTTCCAGGAGGAGATCTTCGGCCCGGTCGTCGCGGTCACCTCCTTCACCGACTTCGACGACGCCGTCCGCACGGCCAACGACACCCTGTACGGCCTCGGCGCCGGCGTCTGGACCCGCGACACGAACACCGCCTACCGCGCCGGCCGAGCCATCCAGGCGGGCCGCGTCTGGACCAACTGCTACCACGCCTACCCCGCCCACGCCGCCTTCGGCGGCTACAAGCAGTCGGGCATCGGCCGGGAGAACCACAAGATGATGCTGGAGCACTACCAGCAGACGAAGAACATCCTGCAGAGCTACTCGCCGAAGAAGCTGGGCTTCTTCTAGGGGCACGTCGGACGGCCTTCCGCGCAACCCGCGGTGAACCGGTGCGGGGCGCGAGCGCCTGGAGCAGGACACAGGCGCTCGCGCCGTCAGGCCTGACGCTACTTCAGCAGGGTGCGGAACTCGTCGAAGTCGAGGACCCCGTCGCGGTTCGCGTCGGCCGCCATGGCCTTCTTGACCTCTTCCGCGAGGTGCCCGTGGGCGCCCTCGGCCTTGAAACCCTCCGCCAACTCGACGATGTTGATCCGTCCGTCGCCATCCGTGTCGATCTCGTCGAACAGCGCCCTGAGCTCGGCCTCGTTCACGGCATACCTCTCTCACGTTCACGTTCACGGGCCCCGGAGGCCCACATGCCCACCACCCTGCCACACCATCGACAGCACACCGACGCCCAAGCCTTCGGACCGTTCCCCCCTCGGCGACCACCGCCCGGGCCACCACGCTCCGAAGCCACACCGGTCCGTCGAGATCGACCGAACAGGCGCACATGGGAGCGATCGTCGTGGGCCGGCACGACACCGCCCGGACGCCGCCCGGACGCCGCCCGGGAAGGATCGGGTCCATTGCCCCGAACTTCCTTTCAGCGGCGGTCCGAAGGGGTAGGTTCCCCCCTGCGGCCGCCCGCTGCGAGGGGCAGCCCGGCCGCGTACGCCGCGAAGACACCGGCAGGGGGCCGACCGTTTTGGATGCTTACGGATTACTGCGGTCCGACGTACTGGAGGCCCTGGCACGAGCCGCCGAGGCAGCCACCCGGGAAGGTGCCGGGGCTACGGCCGCGTCCCTGGAGGAGGCCCGCGCGCACCTGTCGGCGGACCGGCTGCGGGCCGTCGTGGTCGGCGAGTTCAAGGCGGGCAAGTCCAGCCTCCTCAACGCTCTCCTCGACGACGTCGGCGAGCCGCCGCTGCTGCCGGAGGCCGAGGAGATCGCCACCAGCGTGGCCGTGTCCGTCTCGTACGCCGATCCGGAGACCATCGAGGTCGTCCGTACCGCCGCGGGCGGAGACCACGGAGCGCCGGCCGTGGAGCGGGTCCGCGTCGACCGGCAGGGGCTGCGCGCGCACGGCACGGAGGGGGGCAACCCGGAGAACCGGCGAGGCGTCCTCGCCGTGACCGTCGGCACGCCGGCCCGGCCGCTGCGCCCCGGGCTCACCCTGGTGGACACCCCGGGGCTCGGCGGTCCGCACCTGGAGCACAACGCCGCCACCCTGGCCGCCCTTCCCGGGGCGGACGCCGTCCTGCACGTCCTCGACTCCACGCAGCCGGTGCTGCGCAGCCACCTCGACACGGCACGGCGAGCCGCCTCCGCGGTGGACGCCGCCGAGTCCCCCGGGGCCCTGTCGTTCGTCCTCACCAAGAGCGACTTCGCCGGTTTCGACGAGGTACTGGCCGACGCCCGGGCCAAGCTGGCCAAGGAGACCGGCCGGGCCCCGGAAGAGCTCCTCCTCATACCCGTGTCGGCCCGCGCTCACCTGGAGTTCCTCCGGTACGGGGAGGACGAGGACCGGATCACGGGCAACATGGCGGGCCTGCGCGCCGGGCTGTGGGCGACCCTGGCACACCGCGGCGTGCCCCGGGTCCTCGGCAGCCCCCTGGAGACCCTGGGCCGGGGTCTGCAGGCGCTGCTCGGGCCGTTGGAGGGGCAGATCCGAGCGCTGGAGGACGGCACGCGCACGACCGTCGCCGCCTTGCGCGACGAGGCCCTGGAACGCCAGAAGCGGCTGGCCGAACTGCGGAAGGGCAAGGCGGAGTGGCGGGCCGAGCTGCGCAAGCGCACCGCCGCCCTGCAGGAAGAGCTGCACGCCGACGCGGTGGAGCGGCACGCGAAGGTCTGGGACCGGCTGGAGACGCACTACCTGGAGGAGGAGTCCTTCCTCACCGCCCCCCAGCGCCTGGTCGAGCAGTTGACCGCGGACGCCGGCCAGGTCGTGGCGGAGGTCAACGCGCGCGCCGAGATCGGCACGGCCGCGATCCTGGCCGTGACCGTCGCCGAGACCGGCCTCACCCTGGGGGCGGCCGGGGCGGCCTCGATCGCGGCTCCCACCGACGGCGGTCTGACCATCGAGCGGCGGCTCGGCGACAAGTTCCGCTCCGGACGGCTGAAGCGGCGGCTGCGGGACGTCACCTTCGGCGGTTCCGTCGGCAGCTCGACGGGCGCCGTCCTCGGCAGCGTCGTACCCGGCATCGGCACGGCGGTGGGCCTCGCCGTCGGTGGACTCGTCGGCATGGTCGCGGGCTGGCGCAGCGCCGGGCGCGACCTGCGCAACGAGGACCGCCGTCTCGACCGCGAGAGTCTGCGCAACCAGCTCGCGCCGTTGCGGCGCAACCAGGCCGGCCACATCACGAAGGCGGTCAAGGACATCAGCCAGGAGTTCCGCGAGCAGGCGGAGGCGGAGATGGAGCTGCGGATCTCCCAGGAGCAGGAGACCAACCGCAGGCTCATCGAAGGCCTCCAGCAGACCGAGGACCTCACCACGCGAGCGGCCGAGCTCCGGCTCGCCGCGCTGCGCGCCCGCAGGAAGCCCCTGGCCGCCCTCGGTGTGCACGCCGAGGAGCTCTCCGGCCGCGTGCGGGCGTTCCGCGCCGACGTCATCGCCCGCGGGGCGGAGGCGCAGGGCGAAGGCCCGGAGGCGACCGGGACCGGTCCGGCAGGCCCGGCGGGTCCGACGAGCGAGGCGGACCGAACGGGTCCGGCAGGCGGGCCCACCGGGCCCGCGGACGACAACTCCTGGGCGGACGACTGACGATGAGCGACGACTACGGCTACCAGCCCGATCCCGACACCGACCTGTACGGCGACCCCTCCGGAGGATCCGGATCCTCCGCGGCCGGGGACGCGTACGCCGACACGAGCGTCACGCCCGAGTCCGAGGACGGATCCGGCGGCGACGGTCACGACGACGGCGCCTCGGACCTCCCCTCCGTGGACCCCGACCACCCGTACGCCCTCGACGTCGACCCGGACGACACGGCCGCGCCGTCGGACCCGTACGCCCTCGACGGGGCGCCCGCCCCGGCCGGGCCGCACGCCCCGGTGGTCGGCGACCCGGAGACCGCGGCCCTGCACTGGCACCAGCAGGAGGCGCCGTTCAGCTGCGCGGTGGTCTCCCAGGAGTACGTACTGGACCGGGTCACCGGCACCGACCACGCCGAGTCCGACCTGAGCTCGTTCGCCGAGCGGCAGGGCTGGTACCACCCCGAGGCGGGTACGCCGATGGGTGAGATGAGCCGGATCCTGGAGCACCACGGCGTCCCCGTGAGCACGAAGGGCGGGGCGAACATGGACGACCTGCGCTTCGCCCTCGCGGACGGCGACCACGTCATCGTCGCCGTCGACTCCGAGGAGCTGAAGCAGCGGTCCGGCGGCGGCCCGGAGGACCTGGAGGCCCTGGGCTACATCCCCGGGCAGGGCGCCGACCACGCCGTGGTGGTGACCGGCCTCGACTACGGCGACCCGGACGCCCCGGCGGTCATCGTCAACGACTCCGGGCACGAGGACGGCGCCGGCTACCGGGTCCCCATGACCACCTTCTACCGCGCCTGGGCCGACTCCGGCCACCACATGGTCCGGGCCGAGGGCGCTCCCGTCGCACCGCGGACGGACGGCGGCACGGGCGGTAGTGGTGAGTGAAGCCGCCGGCCCCGCCGCCACCCGCACCGGCGCTCTGATGCGGGAGCTGCGCCGCAGCCCGTTCTTCCGCAGCCGCCTGCCGATGGAGTCGTACCTCGCCTGGCCGGTGCCGCTGCGGCGCCCGGAGGCGGACGGCACACCGGCCGTGTACCTGCGGTTCGCCGTGTTCTCGGGCAGCCCCGACCCCCGGGGCGGCGGCGTGCTCATCCGCCCGCCGTTCGCCACCCTCACCGTCGCCCGGACCACCGGCACCCTCGTCGAGTACGCCGACCTCCGCTTCACCCGTCCCTGGGCGGACGCCGGGGCCACCGGGCCGGTCGGGCGCTTCCCGGGCGAGCGGCTGCGGACGTCGGCGGCCCGGTACCGGGAGCTGCGGCACCGGCTGCTGACCCGCTACGACGAGCTCCTCGACGCGCTGGAGCAGGGCCGGGGAATGCCGGAGCCCGCCGCGGCGGACTTCTCCGAGCTGCTCGGCCTGCTCGTGGAACCGGGCCTGGAGCCGTACCTTCGGGTGCTGGGGCCCTCGTTCTTCACGCGCTTCCTGGGCCCCGGGCCCTCCGCTGCCGACGTCGCCGCGGCGGAGCGCCCTTGAGTCCCCGTACGGACGGGGGCGTCGCAAGCCGTCCTGGACCGACCGGTGCGGGGACGAGGCCCTTGCGGGACCGTGCGGACGGGGCCTTCGCCGCCGCGCTGGACGCGGTCGGGGACTCCCCTGCCCTGCACCCCCTGGCGGCCTCCCTGCGCACGGCCCGCGAGCGGATGGCCGGGCCGCTGCGGGTGGCACTGGTCGGCCGGGTCAGTGCCGGCAAGTCCACGCTCGTCAACGCTCTGCTCGGCGAGGAGATCGCGCCCACCGGCATCACGGACCTCACCTTCACCGTGACCTGGCTGACGCACGGCCCCGAACGCACCGTCGCCGCACACTTCGGCGACGGCCGCCCGCCCGTGCCGTTCCGGCCCGGCGAACTCGCCGGGCTGGCGGGCGGGGACCGGGCCGACGGGCGGGCACGCCCGCTCGACGGGGTGGACCACCTCCTGGTCACCGACCCCCACCCGCGACTCGCCGCCTTCGACCTGATCGACACCCCCGGCCTGGACTCGGCCTTCGAGTCGGACTCCCTCACCACGCTCCGGCTCCTGGGCCGCTCGGGCGCGGAGGTCCGCGCCGCCTCGGCCGCGCACGCCGGGCAGGCCGACGCCCTCATCGCCGTCATCCCCTGCCAGGGACTCTCCGAGAACCTGCGCACGCTCCTCGCCGACCTGCGCGGCGGGGGCTTCGCCGAGCACGGCCCGATCTCCACGGTCGGCGCCCTGACCAAGGTCGAGCGGCTGTGGCCCGATCACCCCGACCCGCTGCGGCGCGGCGCCGAACTGGCCGCCGGGACGCTGGCGGTGGCGGGGACCGACCGGGTGCTGTTCGCCCTGCGTCCGGTGGCGGCACTGCTGGCCTGCGGGGCCGCCACGATGACGGAGGACATGTACGCCGACCTGCTCGCTCTGGCCCCCCTGGCGGGCCGCGCGAGTGCCCGGCCGGGCCGCGACCTGCTGGCCGTTCGCCTCTCCCGGGGGCCGCAGTGGGAGCAGCGGGACGATCCGGACCTCCCGGTGCCGCCGGAGCGCCGCCGTCCGCTCAGCCGGCGGCTGTCCCCGTACGGTGTCCACCTCGCCTGCCGACTCCTGTACGAAGGGGAGGCGGCGGATCTGCCCGCCCTGCGCCGCGCGCTGGTCGCCCGCAGCGGCATCGGGTCCTTCACCGGGCTCCTGGAGCAGCACTTCGGCGGCCGCGCCGACCTGGTGCGGCTGCGCGGCCGCCTCGACCACGTCTACGAGGTGCGGTCCCGCCCGGCCGGCCGGCTGTCGGAGCCGGACCGGCTGCGCGCGGACGCCGCGCTCGCGCCGCTCCTCGCGCTCGACCAGGACGAACCGGGGTTCCTCGCGCTGGAAGTGCTCCGCGACCACTACCGCGGACTGCTCGGCCCCGGCGCCGGTCCCGGCCCCGCGGTCGGCGGGGGCGCACGCGGGGAGGAGCTGGCGCGGGTCCTGGGCGAGCACGGCCCCTCCCCTGCCTCCCGCCTCGGCCTGCCCGCCGAAGCGGGCCCGGCCCGCGTGCTCGACGCCGCCCGGGCGGGCCGGGCCCGCTGGGCGGCCGCGGCCGCCGACCCCGGGCACGGGGGACGCTCACGGCGGGCGGTCGTGGCGGTGCTGCGCGCGTACGAGGAGCTGGCCTCGGTCGCGGCGGCCCAGGTGCGGGCGGAGGCGCGGGAGGGGCGGCAGGACCGGCTTCCAGCGGCAGGCGGATCCGCCTGCGGGGCGGGCTCGGAAGCTCCCGCGGCCCCTGCGGATCCTGTTCCGTCCGCGGCTCCGGCGGCACCGGCTCCCGCGGACACCGTGGGCCCGACTACACCGGACGGCGGGCCCACCGGCACCGTGCCGTCAGGGCCGGGGGCGGAGCCGGCGGGGGACGGCGTCGGAACGGCTGCCGCGCCGGACACGGGGGCCGTGGCGTGAGGGGGGTCCCGGTGCTCGTCGCCGACATCGGATCCGCCTACTCCAGGGGCGCCCTGGTCACCGGTGACGGCGTCACGGTGCTGCGCGAGCCGTCGAGCGGCTCGCGCCTGTGGCCCAGTGCCGTCGCCCTCGACGCCGCCGGCGGCGGGCTGCTCGCCGGCACCCCGGCGCTGCACCGGCGCCGCCTCGACCCCGAGGCCTACCGCCACGACTTCCACAGAGACCTGGGCCGCACGCATCCGCTGTGGATCGGCGGCCGGGAGTTCCCGGCCCGCTCCTGCGTCGCCGCGCTGCTCGCCGCCCTGCGGGCCGAGGCGGAGCGGCTGGCGGGGACCCGGGTGCACAGCGTGGTGCTGGCCTGCCCGGGTCACTATCTGTCCGGGACCTCCGACCCCCGCCGCAACGCGCTGCGGCGGGCCGCGCGGGAGGCCGGACTCACGCGGACCTCTCTCGTGCCCGCGCCCGTGGCCGCGGCCCTCGCCCCGCTCGACGGCCCCCCGTTCGAGCCCGGGGACACCGTCCTCGTCTACGACCTGGGGGGCGGCACGTTCGACACCGCGCTCGTGTACTTCCACCCCGGCGGGGAGGTGGGGCTGAAGGGGTACGCGATGACGCTGGACTTCCACGGCGGCGCCGACGTGGACGCCCTGATAGCCGCCGACGTCCGCGCCGGGCTGCCGGACGGCCTGCTCGACGCGTTCTCGGGGGCGGGCGCGGCCGGGGCGCCGCACGGGGGCGCGGGCACGGGGGACGCGAACGCGGCGGGCACGGGTACAGCGGGCACGGGCGCTGCGGAGGCGGGTCCTGCGGAGGCGGTGGTGGCCGCGCAGGTCGGCCAGTTCCTCGCCGAGTTCGCCCGGGGAATCAAGCACCGCCTCAGCAGCGCCGAGGAGGCCTCCGACGTGCTGCTGCCCGGGGCGCCCCCGTACACCCTGAGCCGGGAGGGGCTGGCCGGGATGACCGCCGAGCTGCTCGCCGCGACGGTGGCCTGCTCCCGCCGGCTGCTGGAGGCCGACGGGACGGCTCCGGAGGACCTCGCGGGCGTCCTGGCCACCGGCGGTCTGTCCCGGTTGCCGTTCGTCGCGGACCGGCTGGCCGCCGCCTTCGGCACTCCCCCGCGCCGGTCGCGGGACGCCCAGCTCGCGGTGGTGACGGGCGCGGCCGTGTGGCGCGGCCGGGGTGTCCGCCGGCTGCGTCCGGCCGCACCGGGAGCGGACCGCACCCCGCTGGCCTGGCCGCTGCCGCCCGGCGGCGCGCGGCTCGAACGCTGGCTGACGGTACCGGGGGCACGGTTCCGGCCCGGGCAGCCGCTGGCGCTGCTGAGGGACGCCGACGGGGCCCAGTGGCGCCTGGAGGCGCCCGCCTTCAGCAGCGGACTGGTGCTGGGGCTCCACGCGGAGCCGGGGCAGCTCGTCACCGCCGACGAGTGGCCGGTCACCGTCGGCCCCGCTCCGGCGCCCGTGCAGCGGGCGCGGACCACGAACCCCGCGGGCCTGCCGAAGGCTCCGCCCGGGACCGCCGCCGCGGGACCGCCGCCCGAGCCGACCGCATCACCCCGGGTGCTGCAACGGCGGGAGCACGGCGACCGCGTGCAGTGGATCGCCTTCCGGCCCGGCGGGCTCGAGCTGGCCACCGCGGGCGGTGCGACGGGCGTGCGCGTCCACGGGCTGCGCATGGGCCCGCCCGTCCGGCGGGACATCGTCACGGGCGGTGAGGCCGTGTCGGTGGCGTACCGGGCGGACGGGCGGCTGCTGTGCGGCACCCTGCCCGGGCCCGCCGGCGGGGCGGCGGTCACGGTCGGGCTGTACGACACCGGGAGCGGCGAGCTGGTGCGGGCCTTCGACCGGCCGGAGGGGGCGCGGCAGGCGGTGTTCAGCCCGGACGGGCTGCTCGTGGCGGCCAGTGGAGGAAAGGGGCCGGTCCGGCTGTACCAGGCCGAGACCGGTGCGCTCCTCCAGGGGTTCCCGCACCCCGGCATGGTCCGGGGGCTGGCGTTCACCCCCGACGGGCAGACCCTCGCGACGGCCTGTACCGACGGGACCGTACGACTGCACGACCTGATCCCGGGACGGACCCGGCACCTCGTGGCAGGCGGGGAAGCGCGCTGGCTCGCGGTGAGCCCGGACGGGCAGTGGCTCGCGGCGGCGACCCGTCACGAGCACCCGGGGGGCCGGGTGACCTGTCCGGTGATGGTGTACCGGCCGGCCACGGGTGAGCTGGTCGCGAAGATCGTCCACACGGCGGCGGTCGACTGCCTCGCGTTCAGCGCGGACAGCTCGCGCCTCGCCACGGGCAGTGGGGACTGCCGGGTCCGCATCCACTCGACCGGCGACTGGCTCCGGCGCCGCGAACTGCCCCACGACCACCCGGTATGGGCCTTGGCCTTCGCCCCGGACGGAGCCTCCCTGCTGGCCACCGGCACCCACACGGGCACCGTCACGCTGTGGTCCCTGCCGGACGGCTGACCTTCCGATCGACCTCGTCGCCCACCACGCGGGCCCCGGCTCCGGCGACTGCCCGCACGCACGTGCGTACGGCCTGCGGCGTCTCGCCCGCCGCCTACCGCCGCGCGTCGGCACCGGCGGCCTCCCCGGACGCGGACAGGAAAGGAACCGTCCGGGTGAGGGGTTCCCGGGTGAGGGCCGCCGGTTCCTCGGCGGACGACGCCCCGGGAGGGACGCCGTCGGCGTGCTGCCACGGCACGGCACGGCCCGCGCCTTACGCTGCAACGCCGGGACGAACCCGCCGGGACCGAGCCTCCCCGAAAGCGCGGATGTCTTGCTTGCCGTCACCGTCATCGCGGGCATTCTGTTCACCTGGTGCGTCCTGTCGCGCAGGCTCGCGCTGTGGAGCGTCACCGCACCGATCGCCATGATGGTCGCGGGCATCGCCCTCACCAGCGGCTCGGACCCGCCGCTCGTGTTCGACTTCGGCGACCTGGCCGGCTTCGAACGCGCCGTGGAGGCCGTCCTCGCCCTGCTGCTCTTCGTCGACGCGACCGAGGTTCCGGCGGGAGGCATCCGACGGGAGAGGAGCGTCGTCGCCCGTCTCCTCGGCGGCGCGTTGCCGCTGACCCTGGGCGCCGCCTTCCTGACCGCGCTCGTCTTCTTCCCCGACCGGCCCGGATGGGTGCTCGCGACCCTGGCGACGGTCGTCGTCCCCCTCGACCTGGCGCCCGCCGCGGCCCTCGTGCGGGACGAACGCGTCCCGGCGCGTCTCCGGGAGGTGCTCAAGGTCGAGGGCGGCCTCAGCGACGGGATCGTCTCGCCGGTGTTCCTGGTCTGCGTCGCCGCCGCGGCCGAGTACCACACGGTGGGCTCCGACTACGCCGAGGCGCTCCTCGACGCGGTCGGCGCGGCGGCCTGGGCCGTCGGATCCGGATCGCTCGTCGGTCACCTGGCCGGACGGCTGCTCCGCCGGTCCTGGGCGAAGGGCTGGACCCTGCCCACCGCGGCGAGGCTCGCGGTGCTGAGCGTGCCCCTCGCCGCGTACTCCCTGTCGGTCTTCCTGGGCGGCAACGGCTTCGTCGCCTCGTTCGTCGCCGGCGTCTGCGCCGCCCCGGCGCTGCGGCACCTCCCCGAGGACACCGTGCGGATGACGGACGACCTGGTCACCCTGTCGACCCTCGCCCTGTGGTTCCTCTTCGGCCAGCTGGTCAGCGACGAGTTCTGGGACGGCTTCCATGTGTCCGTCGTCCTCTACGCCCTCCTCGCCTGCACCCTGGTGCGCCTGGTGCCCGTGACGGTCGCCCTCATCGGTACGGGTCTGTCCTTGTCCGACCGGTTGTTCCTGGGGTGGATGGGGCCCAGAGGAGTGGCCTCGGTGGTCTTCGGACTCCTCGCCGCCATCGAACTGCGCGGCTCCGGTGGCGGTGACTTCATCTCGCGGGTGATGGTGATCACCGTCATGGTCAGCATCGTGCTGCACGGCCTGAGCGCCGAGCCCCTCGGCCGCCGCTACGCCCGGGGCCGGCGCTCCTCGCCGAAACCCCGGATCCGGGGATGAGGGTGTGCGGCGTGCCGGTCTTCGTCGCCGCGCCGGCCATGGCCACGGGGCGGCGGACGTGCCCTGTCCCACGGGGCCCACTCGTCACGTCGCTGAGCGGGCCCCTCGCGGATACTCTGGGATTCATGATCGAGTCCGGACGGCCGCGGCTCCGTCGAAGCTACGGCTACGGCAGGCTCGTGCGGCTGTCGCCGGTGATTCTGACCGTCGTGATCGCCTGCTTGGCCTACGCCACCCCGCCGGAGATGGCCTTCAGTCGCCTCCTGCCCGCGGCGCCGGCTCTGGCCGCCGCCATGTGGCCGGTCCTCCCGACCATCCTGCTCGGGACCGTCTGCCTCTTTCTGATGATCGGCCTCGGCCTCGTCTTCCCCGATCTGGGGACGTGGTGGACGTGCGGGGGGATCGTCGCGGTCACCGTGGCCGCCGCGTACGGAAGCCATGTCCGGCTTCAGCGGGAACGCACCCTCTTCCAGGTACGGCTCGTCGCCGACGCGGCCCAGCAGGTGGTGCTGCGGCCCCTACCGCACCGTTTCCGGAACGTCGAGATCGAATCGCTGTACCTCGCCGCCGCCGCGGAAGCCCGCATCGGCGGGGATTTCTACGAGGTGGTCGATACGCCGTACGGGGTACGGCTGCTCATAGGCGACGTGCGAGGAAAAGGCCTGCCGGCGGTGGGGGCGGCCGCGGCGATCGTCAACGCCTTCCGGGAGGCGGCACACGGCGAGGCCTCCATGACCGACGTCGCCCGCAGACTGGACGCCAGCTGCGCCCGGCACAACGCCGCACATCCGCCCGAGGCGGCGATGGAACGCTTCGCCACCGCGCTGCTCGTCGAGATCCCGCATCGAGGCAACCGCGTCACCATCGTCAACTGCGGACATCCCCCACCGTTGGTCCACGGCCCGAAGAACGTGCGCGTCCTCGAACCGTCCGCCCCATCGCCCCTGCTCAGCCTGGCGGAGTTGATCGGTGACCAGTACCGTGCGGACGCCTTCGACTTCGCTCCCGGCGAGCTTCTCCTCCTGTACACGGACGGGATCGCCGAAACCCGCGCCCGGGACGGCGCGTTCTTCCCGCTGACGGAGTGGATGCGTCGGCAGCCCCCCACGCCTCCCCGTGATCTGCTCACGGTCCTGCACCAGGACCTCCTCCGTCACAGCAGAGGCGGCCTCGACGATGACATCGCCGCCCTGGCCGTACGCCTGCACACTCCATGAGCCGTGCGCACGGAGAGGCCGTGGACTCCACGTCGCTCGGGGCCCTGGCCCGGGCAGGCGCGGGCGGCCGTCACGCCACGGGCAAGGCCTGTTCCGCCCAGATCGTCTTCCCTGCCGGCATGTAGCGCGTCCCCCAGTGCTCCGTGAGCTGGGCGACCATGAACAGTCCACGTCCGCCCTCCTCGTCGCTGCCGGCGTAACGGGCATGCGGTGAGGTGTGCTGCGAGTCGGAGACCTCGCAGATGAGAGAACGGTCCCGGATCAATCGCAGGCCGATCGGGCCGGAGGCATGGCGGATCGCGTTGGTGACCAGTTCGCTGACCACCAGTTCCGTGGTGAAGACCAGATCGTCCAGTCCCCACCGCCCGAGCTGTTCCGCGGCCGTCGCCCGTGCGCGTGCGACGAGGGCGGGGTCCGAGGGCAGCTCCCAGGTCGCCACCTGCCGTGCCCCCAGCGCACGGGTGCGCACGACGAGGAGCGTGGCGTCGTCCTGCGCCTGGCCCGATGCCAGCTCCGCGACGATCCGGGCGCACAGTCGATCGGACGACGATCCCCGCTGCTCGCCGAGTACGGCCGCCAACCGGTCCAACCCCACGTCGGTGCCGTTCCCCCGGGCCCCCACGAGGCCGTCGGTGAACAGGACGACCAGACTCCCTTCGGCGAGCTCCACTTCCACGCCCTCGTACGGAAGCCGTCCCACGCCCAGAGGCGGCCCCTGCGGCAGACGAAGGAAGCTGACGGGGCCGTGCGGCTGCACCACGGCCGGCGGCAGGTGTCCCGCCGCCGCCCAGGTGCTCGTCCGGGAAGCCGGATCGTAGATCCCGTAGACGCACGTCGCTCCGGCGGCGCCACTGCCGTCCGCGCCTTTCCCGTTCTGTTCCGACGCCTCCTTGCCGACCTGATCGTTCAGCCGGGCCAGGAGTTCGTCGGGCGCGAGGTCCAGCTCGGCCAGGGTGCGCACCATCGCGCGCAAGCGCCCCATGGTGGCCGCGGCCCCCAGTCCGTGGCCGACGACGTCTCCCACGACGAGTCCGACACGTGCCCCTGAAAGCGGAATGACGTCGAACCAGTCGCCACCGGCACCGAGGTGGCTGTCGGCCGGCAGGTAGCGACTCGCCGCCTCGACCGCGCTCAGCTCGGGCAGCGACCGTGGCAGCAGGCTGCGCTGGAGCACGAACGCGGCGGTGTGCTCCCGGCGGTACCGCCGGGCGTTGTCGATGCATACGGCGGTCCGCGACGCGAGTTCCTCGGCCACGGCCCGATCGCCGTCCTCGAAGGGTTCCGAGCTCTCGCCCCGCACGAAGGTGACGAGGCCCCATGGCATCCCCCGTACGATCAGCGGGACGTACAGCCGTGTCGGCGCGACCACGGCGTCCGTGGTCGACCGGCCCCTGGCCAGGCTCTCGGCCTGCGATGAGCCGGCGGCGTACGCGACTGCCGCGCCCACCCGGGCGGGTCCCCCGTCGGAATCCGCCACGCGTACGAGGCCCGAGGCCGAGACGGGCTTCGGCTCCTCTCCCTCGAGCACTTCCGCCGCCACGTCGACGAGCACGGCGTCGGCGTACTGCGGCACGGCGACCTTGGCGAGCTCCGCTGCCGTCTGGGACGGGTCGAGCGTCGACCCGATCCTCGCGCCGGCCTCCGCGAGGAGCGCGAGGCGCTGCTGCGCACGGTAGTGGTCGGTGACGTCGATGGACTGTTCGCACACGCCCACCGGCTCTCCCCGGCCGTCCAGCAGTCGGAAATAGGACGAGGACCAGACGTGCTCACGCCACGGGTCGGCCGGGGAGCGCCCTCGGAAACGCACGTCGATGACCGGCTCACCGGTATCGAGGATCTGCTGGACGAAATCCTCCGGCGGCACCAGGTGCTGCGTGGTGAGGACATCGCCGGGAAAGAGTTCGGTCATGGAGCGGCCGAGCAACGCCGTGAGGTCGCCGCCGAGTTCCCGGACACTGGACGCGTTGGCCCACAAGAGGCGCGCGCCGGGTCCGTAGATGGTCAGTGTCACCGGTGACTGGGTGACGAGCCCCTGCAGCATCGCCTGCCGCGTCTCCCACCAGCGAAGTCCTTCCAGCTCGGCCGCCATGAGGACGGCGGCGGGGGCCCGGCCGGAAGGGACCCCGGCAGAGGCGGGGATGAGGGGATGCAGAGTCACTGCCACGCGTACGGTGTCTCCGCCGCGGTGGCGCACGTCCACGACGGCACTGCGTGTCCCGCCGAGCCGCAACCGCTGATCCGGCCCCGGCTCCTCCGGTCTGTCGCGATCGGCGTGCGAGGGCGCGATCAGGTCCACCGCCCGGCGTCCCAGTACCTCCGAAGCCGGATACCCCAGTAGGGCCTCGGCCTCACGACTCCACCCGACGAGCACTCCGTCCGCGGCGACCAGGGCGAAGCCGGCCGGGGGCGGGCCGAGGTGCCCGTCTTCGCCCACCCCGGCGGGAGGAACGAACGGTAGCCCTTCCATGCCCCCATCATCCTTCCCTGCGGTCGCGACCGCAGGGCGCTCGATCCGGTCCAGGCCGCCGCCGCACAGCGCGGGCGGGTGCGCGGCCTGCCGGGTTCTCCATCGAGGGGTCTCGTCGAAGCCCCGACACCGAGAGTCGTACGCCGTGACATCGGGCCCCGCCCCGGAGCGGAGCGGATCGAGCGGACCGGGAAACCCCTGGTACCTGCCACCCGGCAGTGGAGCAGCGGGGCCACGGGGTACGGGTGAACGTGCGGTTCCGGCGTTGCACGTGGCACGCGCGATGTCAGCGGCCGGCCGAGACGAGCGCACGGCCCTCCAGGCCCTGCCGGTATGCCCCGCGCCGCTCGGCGTGGACGCTGCGGCGGGCCAGACACAGCGCCCCGGCCGGCACCCCGCACGTGGGACAGGGAACACCGAACGCACCGTGCCCGTACAGCCGCTGCGTCTCGTATGCGGCGTCCAGGACCGCGTCGGCGATCCGGTCTCCGAAGGACGGCGCGCGGCGCGGCGTGAGGGTCGGGCTCATGGCGGGGCAATCTCCTGGGTTCGGCGGAGGACGGCGTGGTCAGGTCGTCCCGGGACTTCGGTCCTGCCGTCGTCTACCCGTCGGCACGGAAAGGAGTCCTGGTTCACGACTCGACTGCGATGAGCCCCGTTCTACGGGACGGGTCTGACAGTGCGCGCCGGGAGGTTCAGTATGTCGTCGGTGTTCCCGCGCTGCGGGTCGGCCGGCACGGTGATCGGCGCCGCGGGCGTGGGTGCCGTCGGACGCGCCCCGTTGACCGCGTCGTTCAGGATCCGGACCGGGCACCCTGCCACGTCGGAGGTCGAAGCGCCTTGCGACCTCGCGTAAGGCCTCCGCCGGAGCAGCGGCCGGTCCGGTTAACCGGTTGCGGGCCTCTCGGGAGGGAGTGTCTGATCCCGACCATGACGATTGCGCTGGGTACGCCGACTGTCGACGGGGTCCGCGAGGCCATGGCCGCGCTGCGGGAGTGGCAGTACGACGACGCCCCGATGCAGTTGCACTCCGGGGACATCGGCTGGAACCACCGGTTCGGATCGGCCGAGACGACCGCGGCGGTCCGGACCTGGAGTCGGGACGGGCGGATCCTCGCGGTCGGGATGCTCGACTCGCCGACGCTGGTGCGGATGACGGTCGCTCCGGACGCCTTCCAGGACGCGGACTTGGCGCGGCGGCTCGTCGAGGACTTCTCGCTTCCCGAGCGCGGCGTGCTGCCGGAAGGAGCGGTGTCCATAGAGGCGCCGCTGGGCCTGCCGCTCCACGAGCTGCTGAGCAAGGAGGGCTGGGGCGTCGACGAGCCGTGGACGCCGCTCTTCCGCGACCTCACCGAGCCGGTGGAGGAACCCGGGGTGCGGATCGGGTCGATCGGCCCGGAGCAGGCGCAGGACTTCGCCGACGTCCTGCGGTCGGCGTTCGCCACCTCGCGGCCTACGCCCGCATACTGGCACGCGATGTCGGCGGGGCCGTTCTACGCCGACGCCCGCTGCCTGGGCGCCTACGACGACCAGGGCGGTGTGGCGGCGGTGGTGACGGTGTGGTCGGCCGGCCCGGGGAAGCCGGGACTGGTCGAGCCGATGGGCGTCCACGCGGACCACCGTGGTCGCGGCTACGGCCGGGCGATCACCCTGGCCGGGGCGGCCGCGCTACGGGAGATGGGCTCGTCGAGCGTACGTGTGTGCACGCCGAGTTCGAACGTCGGCGCCGTCGCCACGTACAAGGCGGCCGGGTTCGAGGTGCGTCCGGAGGTGCGGGACCGGGTTCGGACGGCATGACGCCGGGGCTGCCCGGCAGGGCGCCGGTCCGAGGTGTGGATCGTCCGGCAGGTGCGACGCCACCATCACGCAGGGGCGGCACGGCCTGGCCGAACCCCACGACCCGCCGCCCTGCGCCCGCGCCGGCGGGGTAGGCATCACGGATGCGGAGCGGGCCCAGGGTTGCGCGGACCATCCCTCCGAGGTGCGGCGGAACGCACCGTGGAAGACGATGGAGGGGAGGAATCGATCGAAGGTGCGCGCCCGGGTGGCGAGACCCCGGTCGAAGCATGCGGCGCCCGCCCTTCGACCTCTCCCCTCTCCGGATCTCCGCCGGTTCCACCGGCTCCGGAACGAGCCGGATCACCCTGGCGACCTTCAGACCCTCCGTGTCATCTTCTCCGGTTCCGTTGAACGGTTCACAGCAGTCACGCGGCCGAAAGACACGAGCACGAGCCCCTCCTGCCGACCACCCTCTGAAGCACGCCCCCCCCGACGAAACGAAACCTCTCGAAATCACACCTCATTACGGAGAACCCCATGGGCTCCTACGATGGCTCGATTCTGTGGCCGAATACCGGAAGCGTGTATTTCTTCAGCGGGTCTCAGTACTACAAGTTCGACATCGCGGCCAACACGGTCCCCGGCGGCTACCCGATGAGCACCGCAGCCTCCTGGCCGGGGCTGGACGGTGCCTTCATCCACGGCGCCGCGGTCTGGCCGACCGGCGGCAAGGCGTACTTCTTCGACCGCGACAACTACTACAGCTACGACATCGCGGCGAACAGGGTCGACGACGCGTACCCCAGGCCGACGGCCCTCAACTGGCCGGGAGTGCTCGGCGCCTTCCAGGACCACCGAGTCGACGCCGTCGTCCCCTGGACCAACGGAAGCGTCTACTTCTTCCAGGACGACAGGTACTACCGGGTCGACCCCACGACCAAGAAGGTCGACCCTGGTTACCCCATGCCGATAAAGGACAACTGGCCCGGCCTGTGGACGACCGGAAACAACATCAGGGGAGGCTTCGTGTGGCCCCAGTTGGTCGAGGGCCGCCAGGTCGCCTACTTCTTCCACTCCGCCTTCTACATGAGGTACGACATCGAAAACAACAAGGTGGACGACGGATATCCGAAGCCGATCACGGGAAACTGGCAGGGCTTGTGAACCTGTCGGCTCCTCCCTTTCAGCACGCCTCACACAAGGACTGAACCGCTATGACGGACACAGGACTCTCCGGCGAGGGAACGACGGACTACTGGGCCGTTTGGTGCCCTCAGGAGCAATGCTTCGTCGAGGAGGGGACCTGGAACTACGAACACGAGGCCGCACAGGTAGCGGCGAACCACAACGCCGGCCGCAATCCGCATCACGCCGCACGGGCGTACCACGTCGTCCACGACATGGGAGTCTGACCAGGGTGGGGCGTCGCCGCGTCCCGTGGACGGGGCGACCGGGAAGACGAAGCCCCACAGGACCGTACGAGGCAGCCCGCCACCGTCGGACGACCAGATGGCCCACTCCGGGCTGGCCGCGGCCGGTCGGTTCGCCGACAGTGCGAACCGTGAAGGAAGCACGTGATCGGCACGTCGTGAAGTGGGCGGGCACATGGTGAGCGGTGTCGGAATCGACTACCAGGCGGTCTTCCAGGCGCTGCCGGGCGCCGTGGCGCTGCTGACCCGTGACCTGGTGTTCGCGGACACCAACGAGGCATATCTGTCGATGTCGGGCCGGACCCGCGAGCAGGTCGTCGACCGCTACCTGTTCGACGTGTTTCCCGACAATCCCGATGACCCCTCCGCGACCGGCATGCGCAACCTGTACGCCTCGCTGCGGCGGGTCGCGGACAGCGGGGAGCCCGACAGCATGGCCCTGCAGCGGTACGACGTGGAGTCTCCCGACCGGCCGGGAGTGTGGGAGGAGCGGTACTGGAGTCCGGTCAACGTTCCCGTTCTCGCCCCTGACGGCACCGTGGCACTGCTGCTGCACCGGGTCGAGGAGGTCACCGAACTCATCCGCGCCCGCGGCGGGCGGTCGGGGGGAGACCGCGCCCAGGTCCTCGAAGCCGAGCTGTACACCCGGGCGCGGGAGCTGCAGGAGGTCAACGAGCGCCTGCGCCGGGCCCACGCCAGGGAGCGCGAGGTCGCCCTGCATCTGCAGGAGGCGATGCTGCCCGTGCCCCACCCGCTGGGCCATCACCGGGCCGCGGTGCGCTACCGGCCCGCCGTGGGGGCCCTGAACGTGTGCGGCGACTGGTACGACCTGGTCGACCTGCCCGGCCACGGCCGGACGGCCGTGGCCGTCGGCGACGTCGTCGGCCACGGTCTCCGGGCGGCCGGCGTCATGGGCCAGCTCCGCAGCGCCCTGTCCGCCGCTTCCCGGGTCGCCGACGGCCCCGCCCAGGCCCTGGAGGTCCTCGGCCTGTACGCCCGCTCCATCGGCGGCGCCGAGTCCACCACCGCCGTCTCCGTCTTCATCGACTGGAACACCCTCACGCTCACCTACAGCAGCGCCGGTCACCCCCCGCCCGCGCTCCGGCACCCCGACGGCACAGTCACCTTCCTCGACCAGGCCACCGACCCTCCGCTCGGCGCACGGCCCGAGCACGAGGCCCGCCCTCAGGCCCACAGCGCCTTCGCCGAGGGCTCCGTCCTCGTCCTCTACACCGACGGGCTGATCGAGCGCCGCCACGAGGACATCGACACCGGACTCGCCCGGCTCACCGAATCGCTCGCCCGTGACGGCGCCGCGAGCCCGGACACGATCGCCGACAGGCTGCTGACCGACCTCATCCCCCCGGCCGGCCTCACCGACGACACCGCCCTCGTCGTCATCCGCCTGTGAACGCCGGGATCCGCGCGGTGGCCGCGTGGCCGGCGCCTCCCGTACGCCGTGGGAGCGCGGCTCCTGTTCCGTCGGTGCTCAACTGGTCCGGTCGAGCACGTACGTGAACAGCCTGTCCAAGTGCTGTGCGGCGGTGGGCGTGAGGGGCGCGTCGCGCAGCGCGCGGCCGGCGGTGTCCAGGTGCCGGCGCGCTTCGTCGAGGGTCGCGGTCCGCCCGCCGAGTTCCTCCACGAGCGCCGCGACGTGTGCCGCGGCCTCGTGGTCGAGCGGCCGGGGAGGGTCGAGCAGTGCCGCCAGTTCGTGCGCGGCCCTGCCTCCGCCGGCCAGTGCGGCGATCATCGGGTAGGTCTTCTTGCCCCTGCGCAGGTCGGCGTGGACGGGTTTGCCGGTCACGGCGGGGTCGCCCCAGATGCCGAGGATGTCGTCCACCGCCTGGAAGGCGAGGCCGAGATGACGGCCCGCCCGTTCGAGCGTGGTCACGGTCCGGTCGGGGGCGCCGCCGAGGACCGCGCCGAGCGCGACGGCGCAGCCCAGCAGGGCGCCCGTCTTGTGTTCGGCCATCGACCGGTACTGCTCCGGTCCCACCGCGCCGGGGCCGTACCACGGACGGTGTTCGAAGCGCAGGTCCTGCGCCTGGCCGGACACCAGCGCGGTCAGTGTCCGGCAGAGGCAGCGGACCGCGGCCGCCGCGTGCCGGCCCGGGGTCTCGGCCAGGGTCGTCACGGCCTGGGCGAGAAGCGCGTCGCCGGCGAGAACGGCGGGGCCGGTGCCGTACGCCTTCCACACCGCGGGCCGCTGCCGGCGCAGGGCGTCGCCGTCCATGATGTCGTCGTGGAGGAGCGAGAAGGTGTGCACGAGTTCGACCGCCACGGCGCCGGGGACGGCCTCCGCGGCATCCGCCCCGACCGCCTCGGCCCCGAGCACGGCGAGCGCCTGGCGCACTCCCTTGCCCTCGGACCTGCCGGAATCCGGTGTACCGGCCGTGTCGGACCAGCCCAGCGCGTACGCGGCCATCTCACCGGTCCACGGGTGCAGGCCGCCCACCGCCTCCACCAGCGCGGGCCGGACGAGTTCACGACAGCGCTCCAGGACACGGGCCGGCGCCGCCTCGTGATCGGCGTCGTCATCACGCGCGGGACGCACCGTGGCCATGGCGGCGGCGCCCGGCGAGCGCGGGGGCGAGAGCGGTGTCGGGACGGCGTTCACCGGAGGCCCTCCGCATCGACGGCCTGAAGCGCCTCGGTCCCGGCCGGCAGCACGGGCCCCGCCGCGCCCCGCTCGGGGCCGCCGTGGTCCGGCAGCGGACCGACCCCCAGTTCGGCCGCTGCCTTGTCCACCATGTCCCGGGCGTGCCGCAGCCCGATACGGTCCAGCGTCGAGCGCAGTCCGGCCAGGTCCTCGGCGGTCCGCGCGGCGTCGCGGCCGAGGCGGGCAGAGGCCTTGACCAGGCCCAGCCGCGACAGCGCCGTCCCGCGGGGCTCGTCCATCTCGTGGAACTCCTCAAGGGCCAGCGCGTACATCTCACGGGCCTGCTCGTAGCTGCCCGCCCGGTACAGCACGTTGCCGCGCATCTTGTGGTTGTAGGCGAGCGCGCTGGACAGCCGCATCTCCCGGCAGGCCTCCTCCGCCTGGGACAGCAGCGACAGGGCGCGCTCCACGTCCGCGTCGCGTACGGACACCACGTCCGCGATGCCGCGCAGCGCCCATGCCCACCCGCGCCGGTCGTCGGCCCGGGACGCCGTGTCGGCCGCCTCCTCGAACAGGGCCAGGGCCTCGTCGTATTCACCGGTGTTGCGGTGCATCTGCGCGATGCCCTCCAGCGCCCACACGGTGTGCCGGGCCTCGCCGCGGCGGCGGGCCTCGGCGAGCAGCTGCTCGTGCAGCCTCCTCACCGCCGCGTAATCGCCCTGGATGCGCCCGGTCTCGGCGAGCCCCGCCAGCGAATAGCCGCGCACGACGACGTCACCGCCCCGCTCGCCCGTCTCGGCCGCCAGCCTCAGCAAGCGGTACGCCAGCCTGAACGCGCCGCGCTGTCGGGCCAGCGTGCCGCCGCTCCACAGCGCCCACGCCATGGCCCCCTCGTGACCGGCCGAACGCGCCGCCCGGTAGCTCGCCTTCCACGCCCGGTCGGCCTCCTCGACGCGCCCGAGCCTGCGGCAGGCCTCCGCCACGGCCAGCCCGCAGCGCGCCTCCTCCCGCCGGTCCCCGGCCCGCTCCGCCATCCGCAGCTCCTCCATGCCCCGGGCCAGCACCTCGGGCAGCGAGGCGTTCACCGACAACGACTCGAGAGCGCCCTGGTACTCCGGAGCCGACGCCTTCGCCCGCCTCGTCCCACGCACCTGACCTGCCATCACACCCCTCCTCGGTCGGCTCGACGATCAAGCCGACACGAGGACCAAGACGGCGGCGGCGGGCCGGGGTTCCCTCCGGGCCGAGAAGTCCGTCTCCGTACGGGCGCGGGATCATCCTCAAGTGCTACGCGGCCGCCGGCGGCTCCTCAGCGAGATGTACGCCGGGGCTCCCGACTCCTTCCGCCACGGTCCTCACACGGAGTCACGGCGGTCCTGCGACAAGGTGTCGAGCAGGGCCCTGATGCGGTGCGACTGCCGGAGGAAGGCCGGGGTGTCCGCCGAGGGATCGACCAGGTGGTGCGCGACGATCCGCCGGCTCTCGTCGAGCACTTCGGCGGCCTCCTCGTACCGTTCGAGGTGGATGAACCGGACGGCGAGGTTGTTGAGGCTCACGGCGTGGTCGACCAGGTCCCCGTGCAGGGAGCGGTAGAGGTGGACGGCTTCCTCGGCGGCGAACAACGCCTCCTGGGGACGCCCGAGTGCGCCGAGGCGGTTGCCGAAGTTGACCAGGCTCATGGCCAGGCCGTCGCCGGGAGTGGAGGGGTCCGTGTCCCGCAGACGGCGATGACGCAAGACGGCCTCCCCGGCCGCCTCCAGTGCCTCCTCGTGCCGCCCCAGTTCGGCGAGTACGTTGGAGAGGTTGTTCAAGGTCACCGCGTGACCGTGCTCGACCCATGGCGCGGCCAGGTCCTGGAGTCTCCGGAACAGCGTCTCGGCCTCCGAGGCCGCGAGCAGGGCCTCGTCCCGTCGACCGGCTTCGCACAGCTTCACGGCGAGGTTGTTGAGGGTCATGGCCAAGCCGGGATCGTGGGTTTCCGGGTCCCGTGAGGCGACGTCCCGGTAGACGTTCACGGCTTCCGAGAGGTCGGCGATCGCCTCGGCCGACCGATGACTCCCGGCGTACCCGTTGGCACGCATCCGGAGGGCCTGACCGAGAACGCCGCCGTACACCTCGGGTTCGTCCCGCGCGAGGTCCCGGGCCTGCCGGATGAAGCCGGCGAGGGCCTCACCCCTCGGGGTCGCCGCGTGCGGAACCGCGAGCTCCTCCGCGAAGGCGATCGCCAACTCGGCCGCTGCGGGCCTGTGTTCAGGACTGCGGTGCAGACAGTTCCAGAGGGTTCCGAGCAGTACGGGGCCGATCCTGGTCGTGGCCGGGGTCACGTGCTGTCCGTCGAGGGCTCTGGGGTCGCCCCATTTGCCCGTCAGCAGCGACAACAGCAGCGAGCCGAGCGCGTACACGTCCGACTCCGGTGTGGGCGACGGCTCTTCTCCGCCCGCCGCGAGATACGCCTCCCTGACGGGGAACAGACCGCGGTGGGGACTGACCGTCCCGTCGATCCCGGCGGTCATCCAGCTCACCAGGTGGACTTCGTCGTGGTCGGTGACCAGGACGGACCTCGGCCCGAGCGCACCGTGGACGAGGCCGAGCGTGTGCGCTCGGTCGACGGCCTCGGCGAGGCCCCGTCCGATCCGCAGGAAACGCTCCGCCGGGACCTCTCCCCCATGCTCGTCGAGGACGTCGCGGAGGTTCGGCGCCGGCGCCGAGGAGGGGTCGCCCGTACGGCGGTGGACGCGGGCCATCGCGACCCAGTCGGGTTCGGAGCGGCGACGGACCCGCGTGCCGAGCAGTTCCGGCGCGTGCCTTCCCCCCATCCTGCCCAGGCAGGCGGCTTCCGTGGCGACCAGGTCCCCGGCGGGTGTCCGGCCCCCCACCTCGCCCGGGTTCGGCACCCGGACCACGGCGCCGGTGCCGTTCTCGTCCTCCCCGAGGTACATCGTCACGTGGACCCAGCCCCGGCCGCTGCGCGCCACGAGCCGGAACCGCCCGAGCCGCCGGGGGTCTTCCGGCCACAGCGGTTCCCAGCCCGCCGGCAGCTCCTCCGGGGTCGGCGGCGGTGGCGTGGGCGTCGCCGCCGTGACCGGCACGCCGAGCCGGGCGAGCACCTGCTCGCGCAGCCAGCCGAAGGAGCGTCCGGTGTCCTCGATCACGGCGGGGCCGTCGGGGTGGCCGACCCAGGCCGGGAAGACCGGGGCGCGCCCGACGGCGGCCTCGACGCGCGCGGTGACGGCTTCCGTCGTCCGCAGCAGTTCCCGTGGCGGCACGGCGCCGAGGAGCACGCGGCGGGCGTCGCCCGTGAAGTCGAAGCGGCGGTGGTGGGGCAGCAGGTCGGGGGCGTCGGCGGCGAGCTGGTGCATGAGGCCGCCGAGGAAGACCTCCATGAGGTGGCCGGCGTCGGTGGGCGGCCCCAGTGCGCTCTGGACGAGGCGCATCACGGGCGGCGTGACGGGCGAGACGGCCGCGAGGTGGGCGGCGAGGCGGTACGCCTCCGGGGTCGCCGCGTCCCGGAACCGGAGGACGGCCTCGGCGTCGTCGCCCCGGCGTGCGCCCGCGTGCGTGTCGGCCTCGGGGGCGGCGGACCGGCCGGAGCGGGGTCTGCCGCCGTTCCAGAGCGGCAGCAGGGCCGTACCGCCGGGCGAGGCGACGAGCCGCGCCCAGTCGGCGATGGCGGCGGGAGTGGGTTCGAGGACCGGGACGGGTACGGAGTCGAAGTCGACGAGGCCCGGCGGCAGGTCGGGGTCGGTGACGTGCCAGGCGCGGGTGGGGCCGCCGCGGCGGTGGCTGGTGACCCGCCAGCGCTGGGCGCCGATGCCGGTGCTCGCCCAGAGGTGCGCGGGGAGGGCGTGGACGATGGCGGTGGGGCCGCACCGTGCCCAGCGCTCCATCGCACGGCGCATCCCGCCGTCCCGCCAGGCCTCGCCCACGCCGTCGCTCACGACGAGGACGAGGGTGTGCCCGGTGGGATCGCCGAGGGTGTCGGTGGAGCGGGGGCGCCCGTCGGCGCGGAACGGGCCGGGGCGGAGGTACGGGCCGCCGTCGCGCGTGTGGAGCCCGTACACGCGGACGTCGCGGAAGGCTCCGGCGCGTTCCATGAGCGTGCGGATCTCGGCGGCGAGGCGGTGCCAGAGGACCATGGAGACGCCGTCGTCGACGACGAGGGCGAGGGAGAGCCAGCGGGTCCTGGCGGGCCGGGTGACGATCTCGGGCAGTCCGCTGTCCGCGATGGCGGCGACGGTCCTGGCGATGTCGGGTTCGCGTCGGGCGCGGTCGGGGTGGCGCCGGCGCAGCGGCCACAGCGACTTGCCGAGCCTGAGCTGGCCGGCCTCGATGAGGCGGCTGTCGGGGGCGCGGACGGCGACGGCCGGGGAGCGGCGGGTGTCGGTCCCGGCCGCCGCCGCGAGCGGGCCGTCCTCGTGGGGACGCGGCCGCGCCGCCGCGAGGAGTGGGCTCGCGGCGGGCGGGACGGCCGCCGCCGGTGCGGGCCGCTCGCCGGGACCGCCGGCGGGTGCGGCAGGTTCGACGGGCGGGGCCGGGGGCTCGGAGGGGGCGTCGTCCCGGGGGGTGGCGGAGGGCGCCGGGCCGGCCGTGGGCGTGAGGGCCCGGGCCAGGGGCGCGGTGCCCGGCGGCAGTTTCCGGGCGAGCCAGAGGGCGTCGAGGAGCTCCTCGTGGGAGAGCTCGGCCCCGCTCTCGGCCAGGACCTTCGTGACGCGCCCGATCATCACGTCACACGGCTCCGCCGAGCCGGTGGAGCACGGCGTCGAGGAGGGATCCCGCGTCGAGGTCGATGCCGCCCTTGCGGAGGAAGACCGCGTTGAGCAGCTGGTCGGTGGCGAGTTCGCCGGAGACACGGCGGCCGAGGAACTCGCTCAGCAGGTCGTCGACGCCGCCGAGGGCCTCCGGGCCCAGGTGGGCGGCGACGATCTCGCGCAGCCGCACTTCGTCGGGTTCGGGCAGGTCGAGGCGGACGCAGCGGCGGAGGAAGGCGGGCGGGAAGTCGCGCTCGCCGTTGCTGGTGATGATCACGACGGGGAACTCGTGGCAGCGGACGCGTCCGCGCACCACCGGGGCGGGCGCGTCCGGATCGTCGGTCTGGACGTACACCGGCCCGTGGTCCTCGGGGAGGCGGGTGAGCTCGGGGATGGCGAACTCGCCCTCCTCGAAGACGGTCAGGAGGTCGTTGGGCAGGTCGACGTCGCCCTTGTCGAGCTCGTCGACGAGCAGGACGCGCGGGCGGTCCCGGGGCACGAGGGCGTTGCCGAGGGGGCCGAGGCGTACGTACTGGCCGATGTCCGGCTCGGCACCGTGGCCGGTGCCGTCGGTGTCGCGGCGCAGGGTGGCCTCGCGCAGCCGGCCGACGGCGTCGTACCGGTAGAGGGCGTCGTGGAGCGTGGAGCGGCTGTTCACGGGCCACTGGAGGACGCGGCCGAGCGCGAGTTCATGGGCGACGGCGTGTGCGAGCGAGGACTTCCCGGTGCCGGGGTGCCCGGTCACGAGAAGGGGCCGGCGCAGGTGGAGGGCCGCGTTGACGACGTCGGCCTCCGCCGGGCCGATGAGGTACGGCCGCGGGAACGGAGTCGTACGTCCCCGCTCCTCCTCGCCCTCCGTCTCCCCCGGCCGGGCGAGGGTGTCGGCCCGGCCGAACCGGCGCCACGGGGGCGCCTCGGGGAAGGGGACGTCCCGGCGCTGCCCGTTCCCGCGGAAGAGGCGCCAGTCGTCCTCGGTGGGCGGCAGGTCTCCGGTGGCCGTCCCGGCTCCGTGTTCCGCGGTCGTCATGACGCCTGGGTTCCTTTCAACGGGTCCCTCAGTTCCAGGGGTTCGGGTTCGGGGTACCGGCCTTCCGGCTCCCACACGAGGGAGGGGCGCGCCCATGCCGGGCCCGGATGGGCATGGGACCTGCTCCGGAAGTTCCGCACGCGCTCGGGGAGTTCGTCCGGGGGCCCGGAGGGCCGCAGGGCGCGGAGCTTGTCGGCGTCCTCGTAGGAGACGGCGTCACGGTCCCAGAGGACGACGGGGACGCCCAGGGCGAGGCAGAGCAGCAGCCAGGAGGCGCGCTGGTCGGCGGGGCCGTGGAGGACGACCTGGGCGGTGTCGCGATGGTCGGTCTGGAGCAGGTGCGCCAGCTGCGTCCGGTTCCCGCACGTCGGGTCGGTGACCAGGGCCACCGACCTGCCGTGCTTCCAGCGGTGCCGTTGCGCGTCCTGCCGGTCCGTCACGTACTCGCTCAGTTCGGGGCAGCTGAGGGTGACGCGGTACTCCGCCCCGATGGGTTGTCCCGGAACGAAGTCGTTCGGTGCTCCCGGTTCCCATTCGTCGACGGCCAGGTGGAGCCCCGACCGGTCCACGACGACGGTCACCCACGGCACGTGGTACCCCTGTCCGGGTTCCTTCTTCGCCGCGGCGACGGTCGCGCGCAGGCAGCGCGCCGCCTCCTCCGGGGTCTTCGACGCCGAGTCCGCCTCGTGGATCACGCTCGGGGTGCCGTCCACGCGGACGAGGACGATCCGGCACCGGTAGCGTTCGTCGGCCGCGGACTCGTCCCGCCGGAGCTCCATCACCACGCGGGACACGGGTGAGGCCGGCCGGCTCGCCCACTCCACGGCGTCCGCGCGTCGTTCGCCGAGGGCACCGATGTGGATGCCGAGCCGCCCGGCGGTCGCCGAGGACCAGGCGCGGAGTCCGGCTCCGACGGCGGCGTCCGAGGCGGCCGCCACGTACTCGACGAGCCGCAGCAGCCCCGGAACCGGCGGGGTGCCCTCCGGGACGCCCTGGCCGTCGGTGAGCGCCTCCAGTCCCTCGATCACCTCGTCGAGGTCGTCCTCCGCGAGGTGGGGGCGGGCGAGGGCCTCGGGCAGGACGCCGTACCGCAGCGCCTCGCGGGCGGCGCGGGACAGCAGAGTGGGCTGTTCCTTGGACAGGCCGCGCAGCAGGTCGAGCAGTCCCTCGTACTCGTGCAGGGAGAGCAGGGAGCCGCAGCCGAGCACTCGGGCCTGGAGGAAGAGGGCGGTGAGCCGGGTGCGGAAGGACGGGTCCTCCGCGGCCTGCGGGGCGAGGGAGGCGCCGAGCGAGGCGAGGGCGCGGGGATGGGCCGCGAGGAGCGCCGCGAGGTCGGCGAGCGAAGGCGCGTAGCCGTCCGTGTCGTATCCGAGTTCCCGCGCGAGTTCGCGCGTGTGGGCGGCGCGGACGATCGGGTCGGGGAGCAACCGCGTGAGCGCCGGGATGAGTTCCGCCTCGGCGGGGGTGCGCTCGCCGACGGGTCGCGCCTCGGGCGGCCGAACCCTGCCGAGGGGGGTGAGACCGGGGGGCGTGCCCGTGTGCTCGGCGACGTGGGCCGCGAACGCGGCGTCGCCGAGGAACGACCGGGCGGGGAGGGCGTGCAGCCTCCGGGCGCCGTAGGCCAGGGCCTCCTGGACGACGACACCGACGAGGAGGTCGTCGTCGCAGAAGATCGCGGTCCCGGAGGCGCCGCCCCAGGCGTTCTTGCCGTCGACGCCGGGGGCCGGTGCGGGGTCCTGGTCGAGGACGTAGCGGTTCATGGCGCCGGAGAGGGGCGGCAGGAAGCCGCGCAGGTGCTCGACGTCCCGGGTCTCTCCGGCGGCGGCCCGGGGGAAGCCCAGCCCTTCGTACGGCAGGGGCGCCTTGCCCGTGGGGCAGCCCCAGCGGACCGTGCCGGGCAGCTCCGACGCCTCCTCCAGGAGCAGAAGGGCGACGTCCAGGCCCTCCGGGTGCTCCCAGAGCAGCGCGGCGGAGGTACGGGTCGTCTCCCCCTCGACCGGATGTCCGAGGCGTACGGACGTCACGGGCCAGAGCGCGCCCGTGTCGCCGTCCGCCAGAACATGACGAGCGGTCAGGACGAGCCGTGGGGCGATCAGATAGCCGGTTCCGGTGCTCCGGACCTGCCGGTCGGACCCGCTGCGGATCAGCGCCAGTCTGCGCGGATCCACGTCACTCCTCGTCCCACGACCCGGTTTCGTCGTCGCTGATGTCGGGGCTTCCGCCGCCGGTGGACCGGTCCTTGACCTTGAGCCGCAGCGTCAGCTTGTGGGTGCGGACGCTCTCGTGCCCGCCGCCGGCACCGACGGAGACCACGCCGAAGCCGAGCTTGCCCTCGCCGTTCACGCTGTCGCGGAGTTCGAGGAGCAGTTCGAGTTCCGCCTCCTCGACGGTGAAGGCGAACTGCTGTCCGGAGCCGCTGTCCTGTGCCTGGTACAGCTCCTGCCGCAGCTCCTCGATGGCCGCGGCCAGCCCGATCGTCGACACCCTTGCCCCCACCCACGGTTCACTCGAGACGCTCCGTCGTCGTTACGTTACAGCGCCCCGGGGCCGCCTCAAAGCCGGGTCGTGGACAATCGGCGTCATGGAACCACTGGAACCGTGGGGACCGCCGGACGGCCCTCGCGCCGACCGGGCGGCACCGCTCGACGACGCCGGAGCGGAGAAGGCCGACGCCTTCCTGTGGCGCGTGACCGACATCCTGCGCGGCGACCTGGACGCCTCCGACTACCGGGAGTTCGTCCTCGGCCTGATCTTCCTCAGATACGTGTCGGAGGCCTTCGACGAGCACCAGCGGGAGCTGGCCTCGCACCTCGCGGCGGAGGGCGTACCCGACGAGCTCATCGACGGCCGCGTCGAGGACCGCGCCGCGTTCGACCTCACCGGTGCCCTGTGGGTGCCCGAGTACGCCCGTTGGTCCTGGATCGTCGGCCGCGCCGGGGGCCGGAGCCTCGCGCCGCTCCTCGACGAGGCGATGGAGGGGCTGATGAGGTCGAACCACGCGCTGGCGGACGCCCTCCCGGTCGTGTACCGGCGCGGGGGCATGGACGAGCGACGCCTCGCCGAACTCGTGGGACTGATCGGCGACATCCGCTTCGGCGACGCGCGCAGGTCGCCGAAGGAGGCGCTCGGTGACGTCTACGAGTACTTCCTCTCCAGGTTCGCGCGGATGAGCGGCGCTCCTGGTGGCGGGTTCCACACGCCCCGGTCGGTCGTCCGCCTGATGGTGGCGCTCGTGGAACCGGAAGCGGGTCGGCTGTACGACCCGGCGTGCGGGACCGGCGGCATGTTCGTGGAGGCCGCCGCGTACGCACGCGCCATCAGGGGTTCCGACAGCGGTCTCCGCTTCCGGGGGCACGAGTCGGACCAACGGACGTGGCGCCTGGCCCGGATGAACCTCACCGTCCACGGCGTCGACGGCCGGGCGGACGTACGGTGGCGGGACACACCGAAGGCCGAGAGGTCGCCCCGGCGCAAGTCCGACTTCGTGATGGCCGCGCCGCCGCGGGACGTCTCCCCCGCCCTCTGGCTCCGTCGCGCGTACGAGAGCCTCGACGCCCGGGGAACCGCCTGTCTCCTGCTTCCGAGCGGATCGCTCGACTCCGGCTCGGAAGACCGGGCGGAGTTGTTGGAGAGGGACCTGGTCGCGGGCGTGATCGCTCTCCCGGGCCGCCTGTTCGACTCGCCGAAGACGTCGGCGAGCCTGTGGATCCTCACCGGGGACAAAGGCCGACAGGAGGACCGACGACTTGCCGAGCGGCGCGGCGAGATCCTGTTCGTGGACGCCCGCGAGGCGGGCACCCTGGTGGACCGGACACAACGCGTCCTGACCCAGGCGGACATCACGAGGATCTCGGAGACCTACCACGCCTGGCGGGGCACCGCCTCGGCACAGGTGAAGCGACTGGCGTACGCGGACGTTCCGGGCTTCTGCGCCTCGGCCGGCCTCGCGCAGGTGCGCCAGAACGAATACGGGCTCACGCCCTCGCGGTACACGCACCCGGAGGCGGTGGCCCGCCCCGCGCCGAGGGACGTGGAGGCGGAACTCGCGTTGCTGACAAGGAACTTGTACGCGCTGTTCGACTGAGTACGGATCGCCCTTGGGGGGGCGGCACCACAGGGCCGAGGATCCGTCGTCCTCGCCTCAGCGGGTGCGCGTTCCCGGTGCGGCGAGGAGCTCCGCCGTGGTCGCGGCGACCGCGGCCGCGACCTCGGCCGCCCAGGGGACGAGGAAGAAGTGGTCGCCGGGGAACGAACGCGTACGGAACAGGCCCCGGGCCGCGTCCTTCCACGCCGCGGCCCCGGCCGCCGTGTGCGTGGGGTCGGCGTCGCCGGTGAACACGACCACGGGGCAGCGCAGCCGGTGGACCGGACGGGGGCCGTACGTCCCCGCGATCCTGAAGTCGTTGCGCAGGCCGGGCAGGGCCAGGGCACGGAGTTCCGCGTGGGCGGAGACCCGTTCGTCGATCCCGCCCAGGGCGGTGACCGCGGCCCAGAAGTCGTCGTCGTCACGCGACGCGACGGAGCCCCGCCTCACGTGGTGCGGGGCGGCCTGGCCGGACAGGAACAGGGCCACGGGCGGGCGGCCCCGGCCTTCGAGGCGCCGCGCCGCCTCGTAGGCCACCAGCGCGCCCAGACTGTGTCCGAACAGGGCCACCGGCCGGTCCCCGTCGTGGAGGATGGCTTCGGCCGCGCCGTCCGCGAGCGCCTCGACGTCCGGGGACGGGCGCTCGCTCCGGCGTTCCATGTTCCCGGGGTGGCGTACCGCCGCCAGTTCGAGCCCCGGCGGGAGCAGCCCGGCCCACGGGCTGTAGAAGGTGCTGTTGCCCCCGGCGTGAGGGAAGCACACCAGCCGGGCGTCGCCGGGGCTCGGGCGCAGCACCCTCAGCCACCGGCCGGGCTCGGCCGTGCTCGTCTCGCGCATGGTCCTCGTGCCTCTCTCGCGGCGTCGGCGGCGACGCGTCAGGGTGCCGTCGTGAGCCGCCCCGCACCGCGGTGCAGGAAGAGGGCTTCGGTCAGGGCCACGCGGGCGATCTCCTCGGGGGCGACGCTCTCGTCGGGCGCGTGGATGAGGCACTGTGGTTCCTCGACGCCCATCAGGATGATCTCGGCGTCGGGGTAGAGCTCGGCGAAGACGTTGCACAGGGGGATGGATCCGCCGAGGCCCAGCAGGGACATGTCGCGGTCGTACGCGTCGCGCATGGCCCCGGCCATCGCGGTGAAGGCGGGTCCGTCGGTGGCGGCGAGGAAGGGCATCGCGACGGGGCCGCGCTCCACGCTCAGGCGCGCGCCCCAGGGGGCGGCGCGTTCCAGGTGGCCGGCGAGGGCGTTCTGGGCCCGCAGCGGGTCGATTCCCGGCGGTACCCGCAGGCTGAGCCGGGCCGCGGCGCGCGGCTGGACGACGGCGGCCGCCCCGTCCACCGGCGGGCTGTCGATGCCGAGCACCGTGAGCGCCGGACGGGCCCAGATCTGGTCGCCGACCGTGCCCCGGCCCAGCAGTTCGACGCCGTCCAGCACCTGTGCGTCCCGCCGGAACCGTTCGGTGTCGTAGGGCCGGCCGGACCACGTGCCGCCGTCGTCGAGACCGTCGATCGTGGTCTGCCCCTGGTCGTCCCACAGCGTGGACAGGACGTGGACGAGGGCGACCAGTGCGTCCGGGGCCGCTCCGCCGAAGGCTCCGGAGTGCAGCTCCGACGCGAGCGTCTCGACGCGGACGACCAGGTCGGTGACGCCTCGCAGGCTGACGGTGGCCGCCGGCTCCCCCACGGCGGCGTTGCCCGCGTCGCACACCAGGATCACGTCGGCGCGCAGCTCTTCCGGGTGGCGGCGGAGGTAGTCCTCCAGTCCGCCGGTGCCTTGTTCCTCGGAGCCCTCGACGACGAGTTTGAGATGGACGGGAAGATCGCCGTCCAGCGTACGCAGGGCCCTGAGCGCGGTCAGGTGGGCGAGGATGTTGCCCTTGCAGTCCGAGGCCCCGCGCCCGTACCAGCGGCCGTCGCGCTCGGTGAGCGTGAAGGGCGGGGACGTCCACGCCGTCTCGTCGAGGGGCGGCTGCACGTCGTAGTGGGCGTAGAGGAGGACCGTCGGCGCACCGGGCGGGCCCGGGCGTTCGCCCAGCACGGCGTGCGTGCCGTCGCTCGTCTCGACGAGCCGCGCGTCGTCGAAGCCGAGCTCGGCGAAGGCGTCGCGGACCCATCGGGCGGCCCTGTGGCATTCCTCCAGCGGGTACTGGTCGGGGTCCGCGACCGAGGGGATGGCGACGAGGTCGGCCAGATCGCCCCACACCCGGTCCGTATCCGCGTCGACGGCTGCGGCGAGCCGGTCCCGCACGGATGCCGCCGTGCCGTCGCGTCCCCGCACCGCCGTCACGGTCGGACCGCCAGCGCGTCCACCTCGACGAGCGCGCCGGGCGCGAGGACGACGGTGACGGTGGTGCGGGGCGGGAACGGCTCGGAGAGGACCTCGCGGTAGGCGGCGTCCATGGCCTCGAAGTCCTCGTCGCGGGCGAGGTGGACGCGGACCATCAGCACGTCCTGCCAGCCGGCTCCGTCGGCGGCGAGGATCGTCCCGACCTGCTCCAGCGCGCGCCGCGTCTGACCGGCGACGCCGGCGTCGAGGACGTCGCCCGTGGCGGGGTCCGTGGCCACCTGGCCGCAGACCTGGAGGAAGGGTCCGATGCGGCGGCCCTGGCTGTAGGCGCCGACGGGGGCCGGGGCGGCGGGCGTGCTGATGGTGGTGAACGACATCGTTTCTCCGGAGTTCGGGTTCAGTTGCTGATGAGCGGCCGCGTCCAGGGCTGGTCCCACAGCTCGGACGGGACGGCGTCCGGTCCGTGCTCGGCCTGCCACGGGGCGAGGTCGACGGGGGCCGGGCGCGGGGTGTCCGCCGCGCGGTCGGCGAGCGCCACGGTCCACAGCGGGGACAGCAGCGCGCCCCGGTTGACCTTGGCGCCGTACGCCCCGATGCCCAGGTGGAGTCGGTCCAGTCCTCGGCCGCTCATGTAGTCGATGGGCGTGTAGTAGCAGATCCCGTAGTACTCGTAGGCGTCCCGCAGCGCCTCGTAGTCGAACCCGGCCGCGCGGGCGTAGAGCGTGCCCTTCCACTCGTACATCACCGACACGGCGACGAGCCGGCCGCGGCTGCGCGCGGTGAAGACCACGGAGTGGTCGTCGAGGCAGGCGGCCTGGTCGGCGAACATGCGGACCGTGTCGGCCGGGGTGGTCGCGTGACCGTACTTGCTCTGCAGGTTGGCCAGGAGGGGCGCCGCCTCCTCCAGGCAGGAGCCGAGGCGCTCCGTGCCCAGCTCGTAGCCGGCCGCCAGGAACCGCTGGTACTCGCGCTTGAGGCTGATGCGATGGCGGCTGCGCAGGCCGGCGCAGTACTCCGCGAAGGTCGCGCCCCCGGTGACGAGGGACGCGTCGCCGCAGTCGAAGTCGACCGCGGCGCCGCGCCGGTGGAGCGCGGACGCGGTGCGGCTCGTGGCGAAGAGGAACAGCGAGCCGCTCCGGGAGGGGGGCTGCAGCGCGCGTCGGGCGTCGAGCAGGGCGTCGAGGACGGCGTCCTCCGCGTCGGGTGCCCGGAGGATGCCGCTGCTGTATCCCCGGTGCGCCCCCGCCACCCCCCAGTCGCCCGACGCCCCCATCTGGTCGAGCCGGGGCTCCAGCGAGTAGAAGACGTTGTGCTCCCGCTCGATCTCGTACAGCGGCAGTCCGCCGACCAGCCGGTCCGCGTCGTAGGCCAGCAGGTACGTCACCGAGGCGCCGCTCTCGCGCTCGACGGAGCGGAGCCAGCCGTGGGACATGTAGAAGCCCTCGGGCTCCGCGAGATCGTCCCAGGCCTGTGCCGGCACCTGGTCCAGGGTGGCCACGGTCTCGGTGCGCAGGCCGACGGGAGAACCGTCCATCGTGTCATCCGCCTCAGTGCTGTCGGCTCGGTCGATCGGGTGGGGAGGGGTGGCGGACGCGGGCGTCCGGACTCCGTGCTCAGTGGTCGTGGCGCGCCGCTTCGATGTGCTCCCGCACCGCTGCCACGACGGTCTCGGCGGCACGGACGACATCGCCCCCGGAGCGGGCGAGGGCGAGCCTCACCTGGCGCCGGCCGTCCTCCTGCCGTGCCCAGTGGAACGGGCCGCAGGGCAGGACGTGGGTGCCGTCGCGCACCAGCGTGTCGTAGAGGGTGGCCGCGTCCGGTCCGTCCGCCGGCAGGGTGATCCGGGCGACGCTGATGCGGGCGTCGGGGTCGGTGAGCTCGACGGGAGTGCCGTCGAGGATGCCGGCCAGTGCTTCGCGGTTGCTCCGGATCAGGCCCGAGAGCTGCGCGTAGCCCTCCCGCCCGGCGTCCTCGGCGAGCTTCGTGATCATCAGGAGGATCAGCGGGGACACGGACAGCAGGACGTCGCTGAAGTACTCCATCAGCGGAAGGTCGGTGTGCTCGCCCCAGGCCAGGAACCCGGCCTTGAGCTCCAGCGTGGGCCACAGCTTCCCGGTGTCCTCGATGACCACCCACTCCGTGCCGGACTCCTCCAGGATCCGGTAGGTGTCGTACTGCGCCCGGGTGTCCTGGGCACGGAAGCAGGTGTCCATGGCCAGCACCCGGCCGGTGCGGGCGCAGAAGGCGGCGAGCCGGCGCAGTCCCTCCTCGGAGAGCACCCAGCCCGTGGGGTTGTTGGGGGTGGTGACGAACACGGCACCGACCTCGTCCGGCAGGTCGGGTTCGCCGCGCTCCAGGTCGGCTTCGGGGACCGGCAGCAGGGTGAGTCCGCGTCCCTTGAGGAGGTCCGGGATGTTGTCGAAGGTGGGGTGCACCAGGGCGACGTGCGCGGTCCGCTGCGCCAGGGCGCGGGCCGTGATGTCCATGGCCACCGACGAGGAGTAGCAGCTGACGAGCCGTCCGGTGCCGATGGGGGCGCGGTGCTGGCCTATGCCGTGGAGGAAGGCGGCCTGGGCCTCGGCCTCGATCTCCTCGAAGACGCGTTTCTCGGCCTCGTCGAAGAGGAGGGGGAGGCTGTTCACGATCTCGCGCTGCGTGTCGGTCAGGGCCATGCGCGGGTGCCCGTCGGAGACGTTGAGGCCGCCGAGGAGCGCGTCGGTCTCCATGGAGGTCAGGTTCCGGGCGAGCTCGTCGGCCGCGGTCGGCTCGGTGGATGCGGAAGTCATGGGGTTCCCTTCGTCGTGCCGGCCGCCGGTTGCGCCCGGGACCGTAGTGCGACCTGTCCGAGGAGCTCGAACGCGACCACGGACGCGGCGTGGCTGGTGATGTCCGCGTGGTCGTAGGGGGGCGCGACCTCGACGATGTCCAGGCTGCGGTAGTCGAGCGGTCCCAGGGCCCTGAGGTACTGGAGGGTCTGGTACGAGGTGGGTCCGCCGACCTCCGGGGTGCCGGTCCCCGGGGCGTACGCCGGGTCGATGAAGTCGATGTCGAACGACACCATGACCGGGCGGTCGCCGACCCGCTCGCGCACGCGTCTGCCGAATTCCCCTGGCGTGGTCTCCGCCAGCTCCGGCCACCCGATCACGTCGTAGCCGAGCGCCTCGCCCGAGCCGACGTCGTCGGGGTGCACGGAGCCGCGCATGCCGACCTGCACGCTGTGGTGGGGGTCCACGACCCCTTCCTCCACTCCGCGGCGGAACATGGTGCCGTGGAAGTGCTTGACTCCGTAGTAGTCGTCGAGCACGTCGCCGTGGGCGTCGAAGTGGACGACGCTCACCGGGCCGAACACCCGGGCCATGGCCCGCATCTCCGCCATGACGAGGCTGTGGTCGCCCCCCAGCAGCAGGGGGATGACGCCCTGTTCGTAGAGCGGCGTCAGGAACTCCTCCAGCCGTTCCAGGGTCAGCTCGTGGTAGCCGGGGACGACGGGGGCGTCCCCCGCGTCCACCATCGAGAGCGTCCTGGTGATGTCCACCCCGGTCGCCGGGTTGTGATCGCGCAGGAGGATGCTGGCGGATCTGATCGCCTCGGGTCCGAAGCGGGCTCCGGAGCGGTAGGAGACGGCGGAGTCGGTGGGTACGCCGACGACCGCCACGTCGACCCGGCCGGCCGCCGTGAGGGGGTCGTCCACCCACGGCAGGCGCATGAAGGTGCGGGGGCCCGACGCGATGCGCGGTTTGGTCATGCTGTCGCGCGGGCGATAGTGCTCGGTCACACGGAGGCCTTCCGGAGCAGCCAGCCGACCGCGAAGCCGGTGGAGTCCATGGAGGGGTCGGTGGTGTCGAAGGCGTCGACGCGCAGGCCGCAGTCGGCGAACAGCTTCTCCCACCAGTCCTTGGTCTCCAGCCGCTGGCTGGTGAAGGGGTGCATGAGGAGGTAGGCGTTGTAGTAGGCCTGCGCGAGCGGCTGGGCCATCGCCTGGCGGTCGGAGGACTTGAGGTCGATGTCGATGATGGCCAGGGTGAGGTCGGGCGATTCCGTGAAGAGCTTGGTGAGCATCCGGCGCACGCCCTCCTCGCCCTCCTGGCCGAGGACCTCGTGGATGACGAAGCCGAGTACGGCGAGGTCGGGCTTCTCGCTCGTGTTCTCGATCCACTGCACCGCGTCGACCTGCTCGATGGTCACGCGGTCCGCGGTCGGCTGCGTGGCGACCCACTCGCGCGCGGCCGCGGCGCCGTCGACGTGGGGCTCGATGCCCACGGCGGTCATCTCCGGGTAGTCGGCGCACAGTTCGGTCAGGTAGACGCCGCTGCCGCAGCCGAGGTCCACGAGGCGGCGGTAGGTACGGCCGTCCTCGGCGAGGAGCTTGCGCAGCAGCGGGATGGAGTCGTGCATGCTGATGCCGCAGCTTCCGCTGCCCACGTAGCCGCCGCGTCGCGGGGTCGGTCCGGTGCCCTGCGCCAGGTGGTCGCCGAGGGCCAGGAACGTGCCGCCGTAGCCGCCGACCATCATCTCGTACCAGGGGCGCGCCTCCTCGTAGCGGTGGGCGAGCCCGGTGAGGGTGAGGACGCCCGAATCGGAGCGGTCCAGCAGGTCCGCGGCGACCCAGTAGTCGACCATGGCGGTGATGCGGGCCCGGTCGAGGTTCTTCTCCTGGACGAGCGCGTCGACCGTGGTGCCCGCGGCGAACGAGTCCTGGAGGCCGGACTGCTGGAGCGTGAAGATCATGGTGCTGAGCACGAATCCCTTGAAGGGTTCGAGGGCGCGCACCAGGTGGGACTCGTTGATGGGCATGACGATTCCAATCACAGTGGGTGGTGAGCGGGGACGGGGCCGGCGGCCGGTGACCGGAGTCAGCGGTCGAGGTCGTCCAGGACGGATTCCTTGCTGTCCCTGTGCTGGGTGAAGAGGTCGTAGAACTTGGCCTGGAAGGCGTCCGGGGGGCCGAGGAAGAGCCGCTCGTACAGCACCTGACGGGTGCCGAAGCGGTTCATGGTCAGGTCCGCGGCGGCACGCAGCAGCCGGCCGTGCGCCAGGCCGTCGACGCCCGCTCCGGCGAAGTACGTCCGCAGGAACGCGTGGGCGGCCGATTCGGGGTCCTCGTCGGCGGCCACGGGGTGCATCACGAGTCCGCTGCTGACGATCTGCTGGAGCAGCTCGACGGCCCGGGGGTAGAGCCGCGCGTGCAGCATCCCGGAGGCGGCGAGCGGCACGGACTGGCAGGTGTGGTGGCCGAACTCGTCCTGATGGGCGCCGGCTTCCGCGGCGACGACCAGTCCGCGCAGGGTCTCGGCGATGCCCGCGAGCTCGCCCAGCTGCTGGCGGACCACCTGCTGCCGGTCCCGGCCGGAGGCCTTGGCGCACCGGTCGGCGAGGTCGAAGACCGTTTCGGCCTTGATCCAGGCGCGGACCGCCGACTGGTGCCAGGCGTAGGCCGTCATGCCGGTGCCGGGCCTGAGGTTGTTGGCCGTCTCGACGTCGCCGTGGATGAAGACCCGGTTCCAGGGGATGAGGACGTCGTCGAACCGGCAGACGGCGTCGAGCTCGTCGAAGCGGCTCGCCAGCGGGCCGTCGTCGGCGGGGACCGCGGCGTAGGAGGGCCGGGAGTACAGGGTGAGTCCGGGGGTGGCGACCGGGATGGCGAAGCACAGCGCCTGGTCCGCCTCGGCTTCCGTCAGCGGACGGAAGGGGTAGACCACCAGTTCGTCGGCGAAGGGCGAAAGCGTGGCCAGCATCTTGGCGCCGCGCACGACCACCCCCTCGGCGGTGCTGCGGACACTGCGCAGGGTCTGGGTCTCCCCGCGCGCGTCGGGGCCGAGGTGGCGGTCGCCGGGCGGGTCGCTGATGGCGTGCGTCAGGACGAGGTTCGCGTCCCGGGCGAGCTTCCAGTACGCGCGGACGTTGTCCTGGTACTCCCCGAAGTGGCCTGCGGCGCCCGCCCAGGCGGTGAGCACGGTGGCGACGAAGTCCGGGCTCCGGCCCATCAGGCCGCCGCTGAGCCGCGCGATGCGGGCGAAGGCCCGGCCCCGGGCGTGTACCGCCGCGGTGGAGTCCGCCAGCGAGTAGGCGAGCGGCTGCCCGTCGTCCGCCGCGAGCCCTGCGCCGGGCCGGTGGGCGTCCAGGAGGTCGGCCAGGAATCCGGCCATCCCCTCGGTCGCCGGGTCGTGCGCCAGGTCGTCGACGAGACGGCCGGCCAGGTACACGCGCCTGCCGTCCGCCAGCCCGGCCAAGTACTCCTTGCCCGTGCGTATGGGGTCGTGCGCCGTGGTGTTCGCGGTCATGTGCCTTCCCTGCCGGTCGCTGTCGGTGCCGTCGATGTCCTCGTCACGCTCAGGCACCACACCACGCGGCGGTGGCCGCGATGTCGACGTCGGCCGCGAGGGCGGCGGGGTCGGTGCTCCACAGCAGGGCCGAGACCCCGAGTGCGCCCGACGTCCCCGTGTGGATCTCCTGGGCGGCCTTCCTGACGTGGACGAGCCGCTCGCCGCGCATCGGCGGTGTGCCGCGGTAGCGCTCCCCCGGCATGACGGGCACCCACACCCACGCGGCCTGCACGCCCGTGGGCTCCGGTTCCGGCACCGGCAGACCGGCCTGGAGGGCGAGGTTGACCTCTTCGAGGTTCACGCCGGCGTGCAGCCGGGCGAGCTCGGACACGAGGGCGCCCGGGGCCCGGGCGGCGACCTCGACGACCACCAGTTCGTCCTTGGCGTCGACGGCGAACTCGGTGTGCACCACGAACGCGCCTTCGCCGCCGAGCGCGGCGACCACGGCATTGTTGAGCTCCTGGGCGCGCCGGGCCAGCGTGCTGTCGTGGGGGACGGTCCAGCCTCCCAGGCGGCGGCCGGAGGGCAGGTCGAGCAGCGGCCCGAGGTAGCTGCCTGTCTGGACCGGGGTCGTCGTGCCCCCGGTCACCACGCTGTTCACATGGTGGAAGGTTCCGTCGAGGTACTCCTCGACCTGCCAGCCGGGCTCCCCCCAGTGCTGTGTCAGCCAGCCGCGGAGCTCCGCCTCGGTCCGCAGGATGCTCACGCCCCTGGAGTTCGCCTCCCTGCGCGGCTTGGCCACGACGGGCAGGCCCAGACGGGCGACGATCGCCTCGTACGCGGCGCCGGGCTCTCCGTCGGGGAGGGGCAGGAACCCCGGTACGCGGACCCCGGCCGCGTGAAGGCGCGCCTTCATGAGGACCTTGTCGATGTAGTGCTCGGGGCGGGCCGGGTGCCGGGCGGCCAGTCCGAACTCCCGGCGCAGCTCCGCGCAGGAGATGAGGCAGTACTCGTCGTTGGTGACGATCTCCACCGGGCGCGTGCCGGCGCCGTCCCTGATCGCCTCGGCCCACGCGGTGCGCGGGGCCCGGCGCACTCTCGGGGCCGGGCCCGGGGCGTCCTCGCGCAGCACCGCGTCGTCCTCGGCGTCGGTGAGGACCATCGTGTCCCACTCGTCCGCCGGAAAGACGGTCGCGACGTCGGTGGTGAGCGGCTGGCGCGAGTGCAGGATCACCGCGAGGGGACGTGCGGGGGCCGGTGCCGCCGGCAGGGGGGAGTCGATGCCTGTCATGCCTTGCCCCTCGTGGATGCGCCGCTGACTGCGGCGCGTGCGCGGATGTCTTCGGTGGGCGCGACGGCCCCTGGCACGGTGCTTCCGGGATCCCGCAGCGCCTGCCAGATCGCCGCGAAGTCGTCGATGAAGGCGCTGTCGCTGCCGCGGCTGCGCCAGGCCACATGGGGCGAGAGCCGGACGGTGGGGAGGTGGCGCAGCGGATGGTCCTCGGGCAGCGGCTCCGGGTCCGTGACGTCGAGCGTCGCGAACATCCTTTCCGCGGCGCAGAGTTCGGTGAGCGCGTCCTGGTCGAGGATGTCCGCGCGGGAGATGTTGACGAGGTGGAGACCGGGGCGGGCCCGGGAGAGGGCGCGCCGGTCGAAGAGGCGGACGGTGTCGCCGGTCAGCGGCAGTGCCACGACCAGGTGGTCGACGTCCAGCACCCTGTCGAGGTCGGTGGTCTGCGCGATGCGCTCGCGGGTCACGTCGTCCGGTCGGCGGCGCAGGACGGTCACGTCCGCCCCCAACGCGGCGAAGGTGTGCGCCAGGCGCCGTCCCACGGCGCCCCAGCCCGCGACGCCGACCCTGGCGCCCCACAGGCCGGCGCCTCCGCCGGTGCTTCCGCCGGCCGGGACGGGCGGGGCGTCGGGAGCCGGTGTGGCCCGGGTGTCCCGTTCGCCCCAGGGGGCTCCCCCGCGCCACTCGTGGCTCAGCACCGCGTGCAGGGAGTATTCGGCGAGCGGTGCCGCGTAACACCGCCAACTGCGGGTGAGGAGCGTGGTCGTCGGCCACGCGTCGAGGTCGATGAAGTCGCTGCCGGCCGAAGTCAGGTGCACCCAGGACCAGTTCGCGGCGGTCAGGATCGTGTTCCGCCGGGCCGCGGAGAGTTCATGGGGGGCCATCAGCAGGATGGCGCCGTCCTGCGGGGCGTTTCGCCAGGAGCGGTGCCGGAACGACGCGCCGAACAGCCGCCCGAGGGTGGGCAGGGTCAGGCGCCGTAACTCGTCGGAAAGGGCCTCGTGCAGCGCCGGCCGAGGAGCGGGGGCGGGGAGGTCGGCCAAGGACGTCGGTAAGTGGTCGACGTTGATGATTCCCCCTAAACCAGTACCAGAGCGCCCGATCGGCGCATCCTCCGACTTTTCTCTCCGGAAAACACCGGGAGCAGTAAAACACCCGCTCTGGCCGGAGGCAAGCAAATTGATCCACCCGAGCACCGGACGCGTCGTGCGTATTTCCGGTCCCCGAGGAGGGGATCTCGCGACCGCGAGAAGAGCACGCGGAACACAGCAGAGATCTCACAAACCTGGACATTCGGGCACGCCGGCCGGCGAATCGCCCCAGGCGGCCACTCGCAGTGTGGAGCCACTTTCCTCCCGAGGCAACGGAAGCGCCGTGTGGCATGGATCACTGCGCAAGATCATGCGGATTTGCTTAACTGATACGGCACTTGGGGAGGGTTCCCCTGTCGTGGAGCACGAAATCTCGCAGCGAACCCTGAATGAGATCTCACACCCCCCTTTGTGTTTTCCCTCGCGAGCAGAAGGGGCTACGACGTCGTGCCGAACGAGTTAGAAGTCTGCAAACGCCTGTTAGCGAACGCCGTGGGCGCACCCGTACGGTTCGTCCACGAAGGTGCGGCGGGCCGCGGACAACTCGGGCATGTGCCGCCCTTTGCGGTCACGACCACAGCAAAGACACTGCGGGAACACGGCACCACAGTCGCCCCAGGTAAACGACGAACCGCCGTCGCGCACGAATACCGCACCTTTCCGGCAGCTCCAGGGGCATATCCGAGAGCGCGGAGCGAAACGCTCCGGCACCCCTCGACCACCTTCACCGCGAGGCACTCGCGAAAACTCACCGGCGCTCTGCCGGCACACGAATTCGGCGACACCGCGGATATAAAGTCCGGCCGATTCGCCGATCCACGCAAGGACCGCGCGCTCGATTCCTCCGTGCTCGTCCTGCACCCGCCCATCGAATACGCGCGGCGCCGGAGGCTCTGCCCACTCCATCCCGGCACAGGAACCTCCGCGACGAAAGTCGCCACGCCGAATGGGCGTACGTCCGACGGCGGCGGCGAGCCCCGGCCGGAGGTCGCACCGTGACCCATCCCGCCCTCCTCGTCGACGGAGTCGGCCGCGACTACGCCGACAAGAAGCACGTCGTCACCGCCCTGTCGGAGGTGTCCTTCCGCGTCGGCCCCGGTGAGGTCGTCGGCCTGCTGGGGATCAACGGAGCCGGCAAGACGACCCTGCTCCGCATCATCGCCACCCTGCTGACGCCCACGCGTGGCCGGGTCCTGGTGGACGGCGTCGACGTGGAGGCCGATCCGCGCGAAGCCCGCAGGCATCTGTCGGTGGTCTTCGGCGGGGACCGCGGCCTCTATCCGAGACTGTCCGCGCTCGACAACGCCCTGCTGTTCGGGTCCCTCGGCGGCGTGCCCTCCAGGGACCTGGAGAAGTCCGCGCGGAGCGCGCTGACTTCGGTGGGGCTGCTCGACGTGGCCGGCCGGCCGGTGAACACCTTCAGCAAGGGCATGAAGCAGCGGCTGCACCTCGCGGTGGGACTCATGGCCAGGCCGAGCCTGGTCATGCTGGACGAACCGACCGTGGGCGTCGACCCGCTGGAGACCGAACGGCTCCGCTCGGCCGTGGCGAAACTGCCGGGCGAAGGCATCGGCGTGCTGCTCACGAGCCACAACCTGCAGGACATCGAGCGGCTCGCCTCCCGTGTCGTCATGCTGCGGGACGGGCGGGTGACCCACGATCTTCCCCTCAACGACCTCGTGGAGCAGAACGGGGGCGGAACCGTCGTGACGGTGCTGTCCAGCGAGCCCTGTCCCATCGCCGCGGGAACGGCGCAGGTGTCGGGCATCCGCGTGCTGGCCGCCACGTACGCGCCCGAGGACGGCGTGTGGCGCACGGAGTTCGAAGTCGCCGCATGGACCGCGGGATCCCTCCGGGCCCTGGCCGAGTGGTGGCCGCCGGGCGCCGTCAAGGACGTCCGCGTACAGCCCGTCGGACTGGAGCAGGTGTTCGGCCGTCTCGCCGGGGCCACCGCGGGAGAGCCCCGATGACCGGCCTCACGCAACGGCGCGCGGCGCCCACCGGCCCGGCCGGAGGCGGATTCCGCGCGTGGCTCTCGGCCCTCGGGCACAGCATGCGCTTCCAGCTCAGGCAGCAGCACATCCTGAGCGCCGTCATCCCCGGATGCGTCGTCCCGGCAACCCTCTGCGTCGCCACGCTGCTCGCCCGTACCCCGGACTCCCTGCTCAGCGCCGAAGAGATCCAGCTGGGCTGCGGCGTGCTGGCCCTGTGGAGCTGTGCGATCTGGCAGACCGGCCTGATCCTGCGCGAGGAGCTGCGGCACGGAACGCTGCCCGGCATCCTCACCCGGCCGACCGGCCTGGGCACGGTGCTCGCCGGCAAGACCATCGGCACCGCCGTCCGGTGCGCCCTGCTGATCGTCGTGACCATCGGGACCGTCGGCCTGCTGGTGGGCACCCCCCTGCGGATCGCGCGTCCCGTCGCCTTCGTCCTGGCCGCCGTCGCCACGTTCGGCTCGGCGCTGGTGCTCGGCATGCTGCTCAGCTGTCTCTTCCTGCTGACGCCGGCCGCGATGCGGATCGCCGAAGCCCTCGTCTACCCGATGTCCCTGCTCGGCGGAATGATCGTCCCGGTGGACATGCTGCCCGTCTGGCTGCGCCACGTGCCGGACGTCGTCTCGCTGCGCTGGGCGACCGAGCTGCTGACCGCGGCCGCGACGGGCCGGTCCCAGAGCATGGCCGCGTGGGGGCTGCTGTGCGCCACCACGGCCGGGTACGCGCTGCTGGCCCGGTGGTCCTTCAGGACCGTTCTGCTGCGGGCGCGAGAGCGAGGCACCCTTGCCCTCTCGTGAGCGCTTCGCGGGGCTCCCGGTGGTGGCGCGAGCCGCCCGGCGGGACTACTTCGCCGTGTACCCGGTCAGGACGCTCCTGACGTCCAGCGTGCCGCGCGTGGTGCTGCAGCCGCTGTTCCTCGCCTACCTGGGCTATGTGACCGGCGGCCTCGAAGGGCGGCGGTTCGCCCTCGTCGGCGCCTGCGCCTACATCGTGTCGCTGGCCACCGTGGTCAAGGCGGCCGACGCCCTGACCGACGATCTGGCCGAGGGGACCCTGTACCGCGTCCGGATGAGCCGTCCGGGGCTGGCTCTCGTCCAGCTGACCCGGTGCTGGATCTACTTCGTGGAGGCGGTGGCCTCCGCGGTGGTGGCGATCGTCGGCGTGTGCGCCTTCTTCGGAGAGTGGAGCCTCATGGCGTCGCTGCTCCAGGGCACGCCGATCCTGGTCGTCACGGCACTGAGCACCACCGCGTTCGGACTCGCGGTCACCGCCGTGGCCGCCCTGCATCCGGCGTCGGCCGTGCTCACCAACCTCGCGGTGTACGTGCTGCTGGTCATGGCCGGCGTCATCGCGCCGCTCAGCCGGTTGCCGTGGCCCCTGCGGTGGGTGTCGGAGGTGCTGCCCGTGACGCATGGCGCGGACGCGCTGCGCGCCTTCGCCGACGGCCGGGACTGGGCGGTGAGCGCGCTGCTGGAGCTGCTGGTCGCCGGCGGCTGGCTCGTCGTCGGCCTGATGCTGCTGAAGCGCAATGACAGCAAGGCGAGAAGGCTGGCGAGCGATGGCGGTTGAGGCCCCGCTCCGGCGGCCGTACGGCCCGCCTCGTACCGCCCTTCCCGAGCTCGTCGCTCCGCACTGCCGCATGACCTCACCGAAAGGACTGTGATGGCCGGCTCGACGTCCGCCGCACGGGGCGCGATCCTCCGCGGCCCCGACCGGGAATGCCCCGCGCCCTGGGGCGTACCCGGACTGATCCGGGACGTCTCCACCGCCCGGCCGGAGGCCGTCGCGCTCGTCGACGGCGAGGGTGCCGTCACCTACGCGGAGCTGGAGACGGCGTCCGACACGGTTGCCCGGCGCCTCGTCGAGGCCGGCGGCCGCCCCGGTGACGTCGTCGCCGTGTGCGTGCCCCGCGGCCGGCACCTGATCTTCGCGCTGCTCGGCGCGCTGAAGGCCGGGATGCCCTACCTTCCGCTGGCCCCCGAGGACCCCGAGGAGCGGCGGGCCCGCATCCTGGGCAGTTCCCGGGCCGGCATCGTGCTGGTCGCCGGGCAGGGCGCGGACGAGCCCGGACCGTGGCAGGACGCCGGCGCGCGCGTGCTGCGGGTGGACACCCCGGCCTCCCCACCCGGCGCCGTACCACCGGAACGCCGGCTGCCCCTGCGCCGGGTCGCCGACGACCACCCGGCCTATGTGCTGTACACCTCGGGGTCGACCGGAGAGCCGAAGGGCGTCGTCGTCCCCTCGCTGGCGCTCTGCAACCGGCTGGTGTGGATGCGCGAGACGTACGAGTTCGCGCCGAGCGACCGCGTTCTGCAGAAGACCCCCGCCACCTTCGACGTCTCGGGGTGGGAGTTCTTCGGTCCGCTCGTCTCCGGAGCCACCGAGGTGCTCATGGCCCCGGAGGCCCACCGCGACCCCGGTGAGGTCGTCGACTGCATCCGCCGGCACCAGGTGACGGTCTGCCACTTCGTCCCGTCCATGCTGGAGGAGTTCCTCCGCTGGCCGGGAGCGGAGCGGTGCGACTCGCTGCGCGCGGTGATGTGCAGCGGAGAGGCGCTGAGCCCCGGTCTGGTGCGCCGCTTCCGGTCGGTCCTCGACGCCGGTCTGCACAACCTCTACGGACCGACCGAGGCGGCGATCGACGTCACGGCCTGGGAGTGCCCCCGGCAGGCCGACGACCTGGAGACGGTCCTGATCGGCGGTCCGATCGACAACTGCACGCTCGTCGTCCTCGACGACGAGATGCGACCGGTGGCCGAGGGGGACGTCGGTCAGCTCGCGATCGGCGGGCTGCCGCTCGCGCTCGGCTACCTGCACCGGCCCGACCTGACCGACGCGTCCTTCGTCGACGCCCCGGACTGGTGCCCCGTGCCCCGGCTCTATCTGACCGGAGACCTGGTACGCCGCCACGGCGACGCCCTGGAGTACCTGGGGCGCAGGGACCACCAGGTGAAGATCCGCGGCCGGCGCGTCGAGCTGCGCGAGACGGAGGACGTGCTGCGGGACCTCGACACGGTCCGCGACGCCGCCGTGGTCGCCGCACCCGGCCCGGACGGCGCCCTGGTCGTGTGCGCGTTCATCGTGCCGGCACCGGGAACCACCGTGGACGAGGAGTACTCCCGCGCGGTGCGCGAGCGCGCGGCCCGGGCGCTGCCCGAGGCGTTCGTACCCACCCTGGTCCTCGGCGCCGAGTCCCTTCCCCTCACCAGCAGCGGCAAGCAGGACCAACGGGCCCTGAAAGCGCGTGCCCAGGAGCGGCTGGCCGGCCTGGCCGGACCTGTTCCGGAGACGGCGGCCGACGAACTCGCCGGGTTCTGGCGGGAGGCGGTCGGCGGCGCCGGCGGAGACGAGGCGGCGGGGTTCCTCGATGCCGGAGGGCACAGCCTGGCCGCGGCCCGGCTCGCCGGCCGGATCCTGGGCCGGTGGGCAGTCCGGCTCCCGCTGTCGGTGTTCCTGCGCGACAACGTGTCGCTGGAGGGGCTGCGCGCCCGGATCCCCGAGACGCCCTCACCGCGGTCCCCGAGGCGCGCGGTCCGGGCGTCCGGCGACACCCTGCCGGTCTCGCCCGAGCAGCAGCGCCTGTGGCTGTGGCAGCAGGTCCATCCGCGCTCCCCCGCCTACAACGTGGTGGGTGTGCTCCACGTGGCGGGACGGATCGACCCCGTGGCCCTGCGGGAGGCCTGTGCCGATCTGGTCGCCCGGCACGAATCGCTGCGCACCGTCGTCGAACGGTCCCCCTCGGGTGCCCTGTCGCAGCGCGTGCTGCCGCCACCGGGTCCGCCGTCGTTCACGGAACGGGCGATCGAGAGGGACGACCCCGCCGCGGTGCGGGCGTTCGTCGACGAAGTCGCGGGGATCCCGTTCCCCGCCGACCGGCTGCCTCGCCTGGCCGTCGGGCTGCTGCACGTCGACGGCGACGGCTCGGGGCCGCCGACCTCACGGCTCGTGCTCTCCGTCGACCACCTCTTCTCCGACCAGCGCTCCTTGGACCTCCTCCAGCGGGATCTCGCCGCCCTGTACGCGGCCAGGGTCGCCGGCGCCGTCGCGGACCTGCCGCCGGTCGTGCAGTTCCGGGACGCACTCGCCGTGGAGCCGGCCGAGGACGACGGGGCGGCGGAGGACGACGGGCCGGCCGAGCACGACGGGGCGGCCGCTCGGAAGGCCGACGACCTGGCGTTCTGGAGCGAGCGGCTGACCGGCGCACCCCAGCGGCTGGATCTTCCGCACCGCAAGCCGCGCCCCGGCCTGCCCGGTCACCGCGGAGCCGAGGCCGTCGTCGACCTGGACCGGCGGACGAGCCTGGACCTGGACCGGGTGTGCCGCGACGAACGCGTCACCGTCGCCACGCTGTTCCTGAGCGCGTACGCGCGGGTCCTCGCCGCCTGGAGCGCCCAGGCCAGTGTGCTCGTGGGTGTCCCGATGTCCGGGCGGGAGACGGACGAGCAGCACGAGGCGGTCGGCTTCTTCATGCGGACGGTCCCCGTCCGCCTCGACGTCCCCGCCGGGGCGGACACCCGGGACGTGCTGCCCTCGGTGGCCGAGGCCGTCGTCACCGCGTCCGAGCACATGGCGCCGACGTTCGAGGAGATCGTCGCGCGGGTGGCCGTGGACCGGTCTCCGGACACCCATCCGCTGTTCCAGGTCTGGTTCAACGACCTGACGCAGGCCACGCCTCCCACCGGCTTCGCGGGCCTTGCCGCCGTTCCCGAGGAGCCGGAGACCCGCTGGTCCCTGTTCGATCTGGGGCTGTACCTCTCCCGCCGGCCCGACGGGGGCTACCGTCTGCGCCTCGCCTACGCCGAGGACTTCTGGGACGCCGAGACGGCACACGACTTCCTGGCGGGATGCCGGGACGCGGTGCTGTCCCCGCCGGCCCCGGCGCCATCGGGCCCCGCGTCCGCCTCCGAGCCTCCGCTGCCGCTCGAAGCGTCCCCCGTCAGGCGGACGTGCGCCGACCTGGTGCGCGCCGTGCTGAGCCGGGCGGAGCGCACCCCGCTGCGGCCGGCCCTGGTGAGCGGCGGCCGTACGGTCAGCTACGGCGCGCTCGCGTCCCGGGTGCGCCGGGTCGGTGCTCTGGTGCGTACGCGTACCGAGCCCGGGCGGCCGGTCGCCGTGCTGGCCCGGCGCGACGCCGGGCTGCCGGCGGCGGTCCTGGGGAGCTGGCACGCCGGGCGACCGGTGCTCCTGGTCGACGCGGAGGCTCCCGCCGCGTGGCGCGAGCAGGTGCTCTCGACGGCGGACGTCTCGCTGGTGCTCACCACGGACGCCTCCGCCGTGCCCGGGTTCGACTGCGAGCAGGTCGACGGACCCGCGGTGGCAGGCGGCGAACCCTCCCTCGTACAGGAGGAGTTCGCGCCGGACTCGCCCGGGCACCTGCTGGTCACCTCGGGCACCTCGGGGCGGCCCGCGGTGGTCGTCCTGCCGGCCGACGCCCTTCCCGAGGCACTGGACTGGTACGGCCGCGAACTGGGGCTCGGCGACGACGACGTGTTCTGCCTCAGCACACCGCCGGCCCACGATCCCGTCCTGCGGTCCCTGCTGCTGCCCCTGACGCTCGGGGCGAGCGTCCACATCCCGGGGCCCGGTCAGGCCGAGCGGCCGGAGGAGCTGCTGGACCTGCTGGAGCACTCGGGGACCACCGTCCTGCACCTGACGCCCTCTCAGGCGACGATTCTCGCGGCCGTCGCGGGCGAGCGCGCCCTGCCCGCCCTGCGCTCCGTGGTCTTCCACGGCGAGCCGCTCCATGACGCCTGCGCCGAGAGGACGTCCGCCCTGGCGCCCGGCGCCGCCCTCTTCAACCTGTACGGAAGCACGGAGACCCCGCAGGCCAGCAGTCTCCACCGGTGGTCCCGGCCCGCCCGGGCGGCGACGGCCGGGGCACGCGGAAGCGTGCCGATCGGACGCGGCGTGCCGCACCGGCGGCTGGACGTCGTCTCCCCCGCGGGGCGCACGGCGCTCACCGGCGAGGTGGGCGAGGTCGTCGTGACCGGACGCGGACTCGCCCTGGGGTACGCGGGCGATCCCGGCCGGCTCGCCCGGCCCGCGCCCGTCGCCGACGGCGTCAGGCGGTATGCCACCGGGGACCTGGCGCGCCGGGACCGCCACGGCGTGGTGACCCTCCTGGGCCGGACGGACCGTCAGATCTCGCTCGGTGGCTACCGGATCGAGCTCGACGAGGTGGAGGGGGCGATCGGCCGGCTGCGCGGCGTACGGCGCTGCGCCGTGGCCACCGACCCCGCACGACCCGACAGCCTGATCGCCTGGGTCGTGGGAGAGGGGCTGGGGACGGACGACGAACTCGGCGCCGCCCTCGCCCGTCTCGTACCCCGGTGGCAGCAGCCGTCGCGCTGGATCCGCGTGCCCGGGCTCCCGTTGACCCCCAACGGCAAGGCGGACATCGCCGCGCTGCTGCGGCAGGCCGCCGAACAGCGCGCCGACCGGTCCACGGAAACGGCCTCGCTGCCGGCGGAGGAGCTGACCCGGCTGATCGTCGACAGGGCGCGCGCCCTGTGCCCCGACGGCGAACTCCTGACCGCCGACACGGTCTTCTTCGACGCCGGAATGGTCTCGATGACGTTGTTCCGCCTGTTCCACACCCTGACCACGGCGGACGGCCTCGGTCTCACGCTGGCCGACGTGTTCCGCTTCCCCACCCCCCGGTCCCTGGCCGCGCATCTCGGCTCAGGGCCCCCCTCCCCCGCAGTCGCCCCGTCGCCCCGTCGCCCCGCGTCCGCGGCGTCGGCCGCATCGGCCGCCGCCGAGCGGGCCGCACGCCGGGCCGCACGCCGGGCACTGCCCAGATCCGGCCGGGCTTCCGTGGACGAGACGGCCGCCACGCCCCACCGCATGAAGAGGACACCGAACCATGAGCAGTGAGGCCATCGCGATCATCGGCCTGTCCGTGCGCGTGCCCGACGCCGGTGACGCCGAGGCGTTCTGGGACAACCTTCTGTCGGGCAGGGACAGCATCCACCGGCTCAGCGAGGCACAGCTGCTGGCCGCGGGCGAGGACCCGGAACTGCTCAAGGACCCGCACTACATCAGGGCGCGGCCGCTCCTCGACGACGTGGGGGGCTTCGACAACCGCTTCTTCGGCATCTCGCCGCGCGAGAGCGAGCTGCGCAATCCGCAGCACCGGCTGTTCCTCGAACTGTGCTCGACCGCCCTGCAGCACGCGGGCGTGGAACCCACCCTGTACGACGGGGAGATCGGCGTGTACGGCGGTTGCGCCAGCGACCGGTACGTGGACGACCACATCAAGGCCGACCCGGAACTCCTCGCCCAGGTCGGCGAGATGGTGGCCCTGGTCTCCAACAACATCGACTATCTCGCCACGTACACCTCCTACCGCCTCGGCCTGGGCGGCCCGAGCCTGTCGGTCCGCACGGCCTGCTCCACGTCCCTGGTCGCCACCCACCTGGCGTGTCAGGCACTGCGGCTCGGGGACTGTGACATCGCGCTGGCCGGCGGGGTCGAGATCGAGACCCCGTACGGCCGCGGCTACCGCCACGTGGGCGGTGGCATCGACTCGGCCGACGGGCACTGCCGCCCGCTGGACTCCGAGGCGAGCGGGACGGTCTTCGGCAGCGGCGGCGGGGTGGTCGTGCTCAAGCGGCTCGCCGACGCGCTGGAGGACGGCGACCCGGTCTACGCGGTGATCAAGGGCTCCGCGATCAACAACGACGGTGCCGAGCGCCCCGGGTTCACCGCTCCGAGCTCCCAGGGCCAGAGCCGGGCGATCGCGGAGGCGCTCGCGGTCGCGGACGTGGACCCGGCCACGGTGTCGTACGTCGAACTGCACGGCACGGGCACGCAGATGGGCGATCCGATCGAGATCCACGGGCTCGACGAGGCCATGCGGGCGGTCGCCGAGGGCGAACTCCCGCCCGGCAGCTGCGCGATCGGCTCGGTGAAGTCGAACCTGGGCCATCTCGGGCCCGCGTCCGGCATCGTCGGCGTGATCAAGACGGTCCTCGCCCTGCACCGGGAGAAGATCCCGCCCACCATCAACGTGCGCACCCCCAACCCCCAACTCCACCTGGAGAGGACGCCGTTCAGGATCGCCGACTCCGTACTCGACTGGCCGCGGCAGGACGGGGCGCCGCGCCGCGCCGGGGTGAGCTCCTTCGGCTTCGGCGGCACCAACGCCCACGTGGTGCTGGAGGAAGGCCCGCTGCCGGCGCCCGCAGAGCCGCGGGGGGAGCGCGCGGAGCTGCTCGTGTGGAGCGCGGTCGACGAGACGGCCGGCGCGGAGCTGCGCGCCCGGCTGGCGGCGACGCTCGGCACCCTGCCCGACGGATCCGCCGCCGACATCGCGTTCACGTCACAGGCCGGGCGGCGCGCGCTTCCCGTCCGCGCGGCGCTGCGCTTCTCGCGGCCGGGCGAGGCCGCACGGGTCCTCGCCGATCCCGCGGCGCCGCTCACGGCCCGGTCGGACGGCACCCGCCGCCTTCCCGTGTTCGCGTTCCCGGGCCAGGGTTCCCAGCATCCACGGGCCGCCGTCGGGCTCGCCGCCGCGGTTCCCGCCTTCGACCACCACATCCGCGAGTGCCTGGCCCTGTTCTCCGACGCCCTGGGCATCGACATGGTGCGGGTGTGGCAGGAGGAGTCCGATCCCGAGGTCGTCGCGCGCACCGTTCACGCCCAGCCGTTGCTGTTCTCGGTCGAGTACGCCCTGGCCAAGACGCTCGGCACGTTCGGGGTCGAGCCCTCGGCCCTGATCGGGCACAGCGTGGGCGAGGTCGTCGCGGCCACGCTGGGCGGTGTCTTCTCGCTGCCGGACGCGGTCCGGTTCATCGCCCGCCGCGGTGAACTCATGCAGAGCATGCCGTCCGGCCGGATGCTCGCCGTGGCCGCGACCGAGGACGCGGTGCGCGCGCTGCTCACCGCGGACGTCGCGGTCGCGGCCGTCAACGGTCACCAGCAGGTGGTCGTGGGAGGTCCGGCCGACGCCGTCGACGGATTCCGGACCCTCCTGGGCGAGCACGGCATCCAGGCACGGCCGCTGCCCACCTCCCATGCCTTCCACACGCCGATGATGGCGCCCGCCGTGGACGAACTCACCGATCTGCTGGCGGAGTTCACGCTGCGCGCGCCCCGGATTCCGGTGATCTCCGCCGCCTCGGGACGTCCGCTCGACACGGCCGACGCCACCTCGCCCCGCTTCTGGGCCGAGCAGCTGGTCGAGCCGGTGCTGTTCGCGCACGCCCTGGACGCCCTGGCCGAGCAGGCCCCCACGTGTGTGGTGGAGGTGGGTCCGGGACAGACCCTGACCAGTCTGATCCGGCGGAGCGCGGCCATGCGCGCGGGCGGGCACCGCACCACCGCCTGTCTGCCGCGCTTCACCGGGGAGGCGGAGCGGGACGAGGACTGGCCCACGCTGCTCGGCGCGCTCGCCGAGGTGTGGTGCCACGGGACGGACCTCGCGTGGGACGGACTGCCCCGTCCGGCGGACACGCACCGCGTGGCCCTGCCCGCCTATCCGTACCAGCGCAAGGACTACTGGCTCCCCTACGTGGGCCAGGGACAGCGGCCCGCCACGGCCACGGACGAGCGCGCACCCGTCGTCGACGGCCCCGCGCCGGCGGCGGCCGTCGAGCCCGAGTCCGCAGCGCCGGTACCGGTACCGCCCGGCGGCCCGGTGATCGCACTGCCCGGCTGGAGCCCGGACGGCGTCGTGACCGCCGCCGCGCGCACGACACCGGGGAGCAGGGGGACCGCCGTGGTGCTGACGCCGGCCGATCCGGTCATGGCCCGGCAGCTGTCGACCGCCGTCCAGCTCGCGGGGTTCCGGACGGTCACGGTGGACGTGGGTGACACGTACCGGGCTTCCGACTACCGGGGAAGCGTGCGCCGCGGCCGTCCGGAGGACCTCACCGCCTTCCTCGACCGGCTGGCCGCGCGATCGGTCGAGGTGAGCATGCTGGTGCACGGCCGCGCGTACGCCGCCGTCGAGCCCGGGCAGCCGTCCGACGCCCCCACGGCGTTCGACGACGCGGTGTGGTCGTTCGTCGAGCTGTTCCAGGCCGCGGCACCGCGCAGGGGCACGGACGGCCGGGCTCTCCCCGTCGTGGCGGTGACCCGGTCCGCGGTCGGCGTCACGGGGGCCGAGCCCCTGTCCCCCGCGCGGGCCGCCGCCACCGCCCTGGTGCGCTCGGCGGCGCTGGAGTCGGGCGTGGGACAGGTGCGTCTGATCGACGCCGCCGGAGTGACGGCGGGCACCCTCGCCGCCGAACTCGCCGGCCCGGCCACGCGGGACACGGTCGTGGCGCTGCGCGGCAACCGCCGGTGGCTGCCCGACCGGTCGGAGATCGCGTTCGACGGCCCGGTGGGAGCCCTCCTGGAGGAGCGGGGCGTCTACCTGGTCACCGGCGGCTTCGGCGCGATCGGTCTCGCCGTGGCGGAAGCGCTGGCCCACAGCGGGCTGTCGCCGCGCCTCGCGCTGCTGAGCAGGAAGGCCGACGACGCCCACGCGGTCGAGCGGGTGGCCCCGCGCCTGGCGGCCATGGAGGCGGCCGGCGCCGAGATCACGCTGCACGCCGCCGACGTCTCCGACGCCGCGGCCGTGCGGCGCGTCTTCGACGACCTGCGGAGCCGGTACGGAGCCGTGCACGGGATCCTGCACACGGCGGGCATCGCAGGGGGCGGGCTGCTGCGCTCCCGGCGCCGGGAGGACATGGAGGACGTGCTGCGGGCCAAGGTGACCGGCACGCTGGTCCTCCGGGAACTCGCGGCCCGGTCACCGGGCGTGCGGTTCCTGATGCTCTTCTCCAGCAGGGCCGCGCTCAACGGTCTGCTGGGCAGCGCCGACTACGCGGCGGCCAACGCGTTCATGGACGCGGTGGCCCTCACCTCCCCGCCGGACGCGCCGCCGACCGTCAGCGTCGACTGGCCGGCCTGGCACGGCGTGGGCATGGCCGCTCCGCCCTCGGTCACCGAGCCGGGCCAGGACGGACCGGCGGCGGACGGCGTCCTCTGGGACACCGTCGTCTCCCCCGGCGACTGGGTGGTCGACGAGCACCGTCTGGCGGGCAGGCCGCTGCTGCCCGGGGCCGCCTACTTCGACCTGCTCGTGCGGGCGGTGCGCGAGGCGGCCGGCGCGGACGATCTCGACCCCGTCGTCATCGAGGACCTGGTCCTCAGCGAGCCGCTGTACGTGGAGCGCGCGGCCCGGCTGACCGTCGAGCTGGTGCCCGCCGGCGCGGACGGCTGGCGGGCCACGGTGCGTTCCTCGTACCCCGCCGAGGACGGCGCACGGACCGCCCCGCGCGAGACGGTGCACGCGCACGCCCGTGTGACGGTCGACCCCGCGCTGAGCGACACCCGGCGGGTCGCGGACCTGGCCGAGGCCGCCAGGGGGTGGCCCGCCGTCCCGCCCGGTGCTCCCGACGGGGCGGAGACGGACTTCTCCTTCGGCGAGCGCTTCGCCTGCGTGCGCGAGGCGCTCCGGGAGACGGACGTCACGGTGGGACGCCTCGCGCTGGCCGCCGAGCACCTGGAGGACCTCCACGTGCACGCGGTCCATCCGGCGCTCCTCGACCGGTCCCTGGCGCTGAACCTCCCGGCCGGTGACCACGTGCCCTTCACCTGCCGCAGGGCGGTCGTGTACGGCGAGGTCCCCGGCGAGCTGATGGTCCGCATGGTGCGCCGGCCCGAGCGGTCCGGCCGCTCCACGGTCGACGCCGAGCTGTACGACATGCTGGGGCGGGCCGTCGTCACCGTGGACGGCTACACGAAGATCAAGGCGGGGTCCGGCCAGGGCGTCGGCGCGCCGACCGCCGTGCCGGATCCGGCGCGGGGCCGGGAGTCGGACGACGCGCGAGACGAGGCTCCGGCGATCGGCCTGACCTCGGGCGTCACCCTGGACGAGGGCATCACCACCCTCATGCGCCTGCTGACCGACTCCGTGCCGCCCCAGGTGGCGGTCGTACCCGCCGTGGAGTGGACTCCCGCGGACCGGGGCCCTGCCCTACGCCCCGCCCCTGAGCCGGTGGAGCCCGCTCCCGCCCCGCGCCCGGCGGCGGCGGCGCGTCCGGCGGCGCGCGAGGCCACGCCCGCGACCGGCGCGGTCGCGCCGGTGGAGGCGGCGGGGGCGGACGACGCGCTGGCCCAGACGGTGCGCCTGTTCGCCGAGACGCTCGGGCTCTCCGAGATCAAGCCCGACGACGACTTCTTCAGCGTGGGCGGTGACTCCCTCACCGCGGTCCAGTTCGTCTCCAGGCTCCAGGACAGGTTCGGCGTGCGCATGGGAGTCGCCGACCTCTTCGACGCCCCCACTCCCCAGGCGCTGGCCGCGATGATCGAGGCCGCGTCGGAGCAGCGAGGTACCACGTCATGAACCGGTCCCCCCTCGCCGGCGTCCCCGCGGGGAGCGTCTCGGAATCGACCTGGCGGGCGTCCCTGGGCCAGGAGCGCCACTGGGCCTATCAACAGCGCTTCCCGCGGTCGGCGGCGTTCAACGTGCCGATCGCCGTGCTCCTGCGCGGCCCCGTGGACCTGGATCTCCTGGAGCGCGCCCTGCGGTCCGTGGTGGCCCGGCACGAGTCGCTGCGCGCCTCCTTCCGGGAGTCCGGCGGCGGGTTGCTGGCCCGGCTGCTGCCGCCGGACACCGTGCCGGTGCGCCGGCACGACCTGCGCCCTCTGCCGCCGGCCGAGCGGCTGGCGCGGCTTCGGGAGGTGGGTTCCGCGGAGGCCGCCAGGCCCTTCGATCTGTCGGCGGAGCCCACCACCCGCGCCCATGTCGTGATCCTGGGCGCGGAGGAGACGGTGGTCGTGGTGAACTTCCACCACATCGCCTTCGACGGCTGGTCCTCTCCGGTGTTCTTCGACGACCTGGACGCGCAGTACCGGGCGCTGTCCGCCGGCTCCGCGCACCCCCCGCTCCCGCGCGACCGGTACGTGGACTTCGCGCTCTGGCAGCGCCGGAGGATCGAGCGAGGCGTCCATCAGGGCCAGCTCGACCACTGGCGGGAGAGTCTGGCCTCCCCTCCGGAGGCCCTGCCCTGGCCGGAGGGCGACCGGGATCCGGAGGCTCCGTGGTGGGCGGGTGACATGGCCTGGCTCGGGCTGCCGCAGCAGTTGGTCGGCGACGCCCGGACGGCGGCCCGCGCCTGCGGCACGTCCTTCTTCGTCCTGGGACTCGCGGTCTATCAGCTGGCGCTCCGGCGGCTGACCGGCCGCGACCGGCTGGCCGTCGGCACACCGTTCGCGGGGCGCACCGCGTCGCGGTGGGACGACGTGGTGGGCTTCTTCGTGAACACCATGGTCATGCCCTATGTGTTCGACCCCGAGGTGACGGTGGGTCAGCTGATTCGGGACACGCACGGGAAGGTGATGCTGGCCCACGAGAACCAGGACCTTCCCTATGGCGTGCTCCTCGACCGGCTGGCACCGCCCGTGGAGCCCGAGCGCACGCCCTACTTCCAGACGATGTTCATCCTGCAGAACACCCCCGCGCCGAAGCGGAGCCTCGGTGACGCGACGCTGGCCACCAACAAGCTGGTGACCGGCTCCGCGCGGTACGACATCACGTTCTCACTGGGGTGGCGGCGTGGCGAACTGGCCCTGGAGCTGGAGAACCGGCCGCGGCTCGTGGGCCAGGACACCGCGATCCGGCTCGCGCGGGACTTCTTCGGGCTGCTGGCCGCGGCGACGGCGGATCTGACCACCCCCGTGGGCGAGTTGGAGCCGCTCGCCGTGCCGCTGACGGTGCATCGGCGGGGCGATCTGCGGCCGGGAGTGGACGGACTGTTCCACGGCATCATCGGTGACTGGAGGGCGGCGCGGTGAGTCACGTGGCGGACGGGCACGCGCCCGTGGACTTCGCGGGGAAGGTCGCGCTGGTCACCGGAGGGGCTTCCGGGATCGGGCTGGCCACGGCCCGGGCCTTCGCCCGGCGGGGCGCTTCCGTCGTCGTGGCCGGCCGCACCCCGGAGACGCTGGACCGCGCCGCGCGAACCATCGGAGCGGAAGGGGGCGAGGTCACGGCGGTCCCCTGCGACGTCCGGTCCGAGGAGCAGGTGGACCGGCTGATCGCACGGACCGTGTCCGTCTACGGCGGCCTCGACATCGCTTTCAACAACGCCGGAGTGTCACTGGTCGGCTCCCTCACCACCATGACGCCCGCCGAGTGGGACGAGGTCGTCTCCACCAATCTGACCGGCACCTACCTGCTGATGCGCGGGGAGCTCCGCGAAATGGTCGAACGGGGCGGCGGCGTCATCGTCAACAACGCGTCGAACGCGGCCCACATGACCCTTCCGACGATGGCCGCCTACTCCGCCTCCAAGGCCGCCGTGCTGTCCCTGACCCGGGCCGCGGCCAAGGAGTTCGTCTCGCGGGGAGTGCGCGTCAACGCGATCTCGCCGGGCCCGGTCGACACCCCGATGTGGTCGACGCGTCCCGGCGAGAGCCGGGAGGACAGGCACCGGCGCATGGCCGCGGCCGGACCCTCCGGGAAGGTGGGGACCGCGGAGGAGATCGCCGAGCTGGTCGTCTGGCTCGCCTCACCACAGGCCGCCTACATCGCGGGACACGACCTTGTCGTCGACGGCGCGATGAGCTCCTGACACCCCACGGAATCACGCGACAACGGAGCGGGAATGATGGACTTGACCCATGAGCAGCGACCGGCCGACGCCCTCCGCGCAGAGGACGCCACCCGACGCCGGACGGGAGACGCGCCCGTCCTCCTGATCGGCAGCGGATCGCGCGGCTGGCGGGAGTACCTCCTGCGCGCCATGTCCCGGTCGTCCGAGGTGTGGCTCTTCGACTCCCGGGAGGTCACCTGGGAGGCGCCGTACCTCGTCGGCTCGACGCGGGTGGACGCCCTGGACGTGGAAGCCACCCTTGAGGCCGCCGCCGAACTGGACCGGCGGGTCGGCATCGCGGGTGTGCTGTCGTACGACGAGTTCCTGGTGCCGACCGCCGCGGCGGTGGCCGCGTCGCTCGGCTTGCCCGGCGGTGGCGTCGAGGCCGTCCGGGCCTGCCGGGACAAGAACCTCACGCGGCGGGCGTTCGCGGACGCCGGTGTCCCACAGCCGGGTTCGTACGCGGTCCGCACGTACGAGGAGGCCGCGGAGCGGGCTGCCTCCCTCGGGTATCCCGTGGTGGTCAAACCGCGTGCGCTGGGCGGGAGCATCGGCGTCACGCTCGTGGCGGACGCGGAGGAACTGCCGGCCGCCTACGCGGCGACGCGCGGCGCGGAACTCTTCGCCCTTCCGGCCCTGGAGGACGGCGTCCTCGTCGAGTCCTTCGCGGACGGGCCGGAGGTGAGCATCGACGCCGCCTGCTTCGAGGGCAAGGTCCACCCCCTGTTCGTCGCGAGGAAGGAGGTGGGGTTCGCCCCGCACTTCGAGGAGGTCGGACACGTGGTCAGTGCCCGCGACCCGCTCCTTGGGGACCCCGCGCTCCTGGACGTCCTGCAGGCCGCTCACACCGCCCTCGGGCTCTCCACGCTCATCACGCACACGGAGATCAAGCTCACCTCCCAGGGCCCCAAGGTCATCGAGGTGAACGCCCGCCTGGGCGGCGGACTCCTTCCCTACATCGCCGGCATGGCCACCGGAATCGACTGCGGCGCGGTGGCGGTCGCCCTCGCGAAGGGGGCCCCGCCCGTCATCGAAGGAGTGCGGGAGCTCACCGCCCGGATCGACTTCCTCTATCCCGAGACCGATCTCCTGCTCGACGCGCTGAAGGTGACCGAGGAGGGGCTGCCGCCGGAGGTGCGCGAGATCATGCCGCTGGTCGAGCCGGGGGCCGCCTTGCGCCTCCCTCCCCGGGGCCACGTCAGCAGCCGGTACGCCGCCGTCATCACCGTGGCCGACACCCCTGACGCCTGTGCCGCGGCGAGCAGGGCGGCGGAGCCGCACGTCGAGATCCTCGGCACTCCGCTGACCGACTGACCGGGGCGGCGCGGTGCCTCACGGGTGGTCCGCGCCGCCGCTCGCGGCGCGGTCGTCCTCCGTGCGCCGGCTCCCCCGGCCGAGCCGGCCGAGGAGTGCGGTGAGGAGGACCGCGGTCAGGGTGCCGGCGACGACGCCGCTGCCCAGGATCGTGCGGGCCCACCCGGGCAGCCCCGCGTACAGGTCCGGGCTGAGCAGCGGCAGCAGTCCCGCGGTGAGCGCGAGCGCGGCCGTCAGGTTTCCCGTTCCCGTGCCGGACAGCTCGGCGCGGCGGAGCATCTCGACGCCCATCACCGCGATGACGGCGTAGACGACGAGGGCGGAGCCGCCCACGACGGCCTCGGGTATCCCGGCCAGCGCCCGGGTCACGGGGGTCGCGAGGCCGAGGGCGACCAGGAGCGCCCCGGCTCCGGCGGTGACGAAGCGGCTGCGGACACCGGTGAGCCGGCCGATGCCGATGTTCTCGGCGCTGGTGACCATGAGGGAGGTGCCGAACAGTCCGCCGGCCAGGGAGACCAGGGCGTCGGCGCGGGCGACGCGCGGGACGTCCCGTTCCGGCGCGGGAGCACGGCCGACGGTCTCGCTGTTGAGCACGGTCTGCCCGGTGATCTCGGCGAGTGTGGTGAGGCTGAACACGAGCAGCGGAAGGGCGGCCACCAGGTCGAACCGCGGTGTCCCGAAGGGGAGGAGGGCGGGCAGCGCGAAGCCGCTGCCGGCGGCGGGGGTGAACGCCCCGAGCCCGGTCGTGACCGCCACGACGGTGCCCGCCGCCATCCCGATGAGGACGGACGTCTGGCGCCAGACGCCGCGCAGGAGGACGTACGCGGCGACGGTGGCGGCGACGGTGAGCGCGGCGAGCAGCACCGCGCTCGGCTCGCCCGTGCCGTCGGGGCCGGTGACGAGCCGGGCGGCGACCCTGATCATCGCGATCCCGATGAGGAGCACGGTGACGCCCATGACGAGCGGCGGGAAGAGTCGTACGACCCGGGCGTACAGGGGCAGTACGGCCAGGAGCAGGGCCGCCGCCAGGAGGACGGCGCCGGTGGCGGTCGGCGCGCCGTGTTCCTGGGCGATCTGGAGGAAGAGCGCGGTCGCGGCGCCGCCGGGCAGCATGACGAAGGGGAGGCGTCCGCCGATCCGCCACACGCCGAGGGACTGGAGGAGGGCGCCCGCTCCGCAGAGCAGGAGGACGGCGCTGAGCAGGGAGGCGGTGGCCCCGGGCGCCATCCGCAGGGTGCCGGCGACGAGGAAGACGGTGGAGACGGGGGCGGCGATCATCGCCAGGACGTGCTGGGCCGACAGCGGCACGAGACGCCGCGGCGGCACCCGTTCGTCGACGGCGTCGGGGCCGTGGCCGGCCGTGGGTGTCCGGGTGGCCGTCATGCCGTCGCCTCCAGCCACGGGATGTCCGCGGCGGCGTAACGGTAGGCGCGGAAGACGGCGTTGGGCTCGGACGGGAAAAGGCCCCGCACCTCGCTCTCGCCGTAGCCGGCGAAGTGCGGGACGACGTACTCCCAGCAGAGGTAGCCGTCCTCCGTCACTTCGAAGAGCCGCCCGGACGGAGAGTCGGTGACGAGCGTGTTGCCGTTCGGCAGGCGCTGCGCGGAGCCCATGAACGGCGCGAAGAAGAACTCCCGGGCCGGGTCGTGGTACTCCCACACGACGTCCCCGCCGGCCGGGTCGATCTCGACGACGCGGGAGTACGGCACGTCGTGGCCGGGCCGGAAGACGCCGTTGTCGAAGACCAGAAGCCGGCCGTCGTCCAGCTGGCTGGGGGCGTGCTGCTGGCTGACCGTGCCGGGGCGGCTGCGCCAGAGGATCTCGCCGGTGTCGCGGCCGATGACGACGACGGCGGAGACGCTCCGCAGGCTGGCGAGGACGTTGCCGTCCCGCAGGGGCGTGACGCTGTTGATCAGGGGCCAGTGCTCGCGGGCGTACGCCTCGTGCAGGGCGAAGGCGTCGCGGTCGAGGTGTTCCGCGGCGCGCCAGGACCACAGGAGTTCGCCGTCGGGGCCGACCTCCTGGATGGTGTCGGCCCAGACGATGCCGCCCGCGGCCTCGGAGCCGGGTACTCCGCCCCGTATCGCCGCGGCCTCGGCGCCGGCCAGGGGTTCCAGGGCGGTGTAGAGGATGCGGCCGTCGTCGAGGTGGTGTGCGTCGTGGTGCTGGAGGGGGTCGCGGTGCTCCCGCAGCACCGTTCCGTCGGGTGCCGCGTGGAGCATCACGCCGCCCCGGTACTTGTGCCACATCGGGAAGAGGGCCTGCTCGCCCGGGAGTACGCCGTTGTAGGCGAGGGTTCCGTCGGTGAGCAGCCGGGCGTGGCGGCCGGGCCGGTAGGGCAGGTCCCAGCGGTGGACGGTCCGGCCGTGGAGGTCGACGAGGTAGACCTCGCCGGCGCCGGTGAGGGGCGCGTAGAGGGTGTGGCCGTCGTAGGCGGCCGTCTCGTCGAGGGCGATGAGGCCGGTGGGGCGCCGGCGGCGTGAGTTCTGGTCGATCGGGGGCACGTCGGGTCTCTCCTCGCGTCAAACTTTCTTTGATGGGAACAACCGACTTTGACGGTAGAGACGTGGTGTGACGGGCGTGTGTCAGGAGTACGAAACCGTCTTCGGGCTTCTGCCGCCGGCGGCGTAAGGTGCCGTCAGGCGCCGTCGACCAGGGAAAACGGCGCCACGGGGCGGCGGAAGGACGGACCGGCCATGGAAGCCGCGCACACACCGCGGGTGGGCGCCGCCGTACGCCGTCGACGGCGGGCGCTCGGTCTCACGCTCGCCGACGTCGCGGGGCGCAGCGGGCTCTCCTCCCCGTTCCTGAGCCAGATCGAGAACGACCGGGCGCGCCCCAGCATGCGGTCGCTGCAGCGGATCGCGGACGCGCTCGGCACCACGGCGGTCCGGCTGCTCGCGGCGTCGGACGAGACCCGGACGGTCGACGTGGTGCGTGCCGACGACACGGGCGGCCTCGACCGCGCGGCGCGCGTCCGGCCGGTGGTGCGCGGTCGTCACCAGCTGCACGCGCTGGAGTTCGTCGGCGCGCACGAGGCGGACCGGGAGTTCCGGCACCGCAACGACGAGCTGGTGTACGTGGCCGACGGCGCGGTCGAGGTGGAGGCCGACGGCCGGATCCACCGGCTGGCCCGCGGCGACACGCTGCTGCTGTCCGGCGGCGTCCGCCACCGCTGGCGCTCCACCGAACCGGGCTCGCGGGTCCTGGTGGTCGCGATCGGCGACCACGTGGAGGTACTGGAGCCGTGACGGGGCACGGCCGCCCGCCTGCCGGGGCAGGCGCGGGCGGGCCCGTCCGGCGCGGCCGGCTCAGCCTTGGGACAGCTCGCCGAGGAGCTTCCAGGTGCGGCGCCGGTCGTCCTCGCCGCTCAGATCCGTCGCGGTGAACACCAGCTCCGTCGCTCCCGCGTCACGGTAGCGTCGTACCTCGGCGGCGACCGCCTCCTCGTCGCCGAGGACGGCCAGGCCGGCGGCCCTGTCGGTGCCGGAGAGCTCGATGACGCGCTGGTAGGACGGCACGCGCTCGTAGAGGGCGAGGGCTTCCGCCGCGCGCTGCCGCGCGCCGTCGGCGTCGGCGGTCACCGCGCCGGGCACGAGCGCCACGATCCGGGGCGCGGGGCGGCCCGCCGCCTCCGCGGCGGCGGTCACGGCGGGCACGATGTGCTCGGCGAGCGCACGCGGACCGGCCAGGAACGGCAGGATGCCGTCGGCCAGTTCACCGCTCACCCGCAGGGCCTGCGGCCCCATGGCCGCGACCAGCACCGGCACCGGCGGCCGGGCTCCCGGCACGGCCGCCGAGTAGGGCGTCGTCGCGGTCAGCAGCTCGCCGTGGAAGTCGGCCTCGCCCGTTTCGAGGAGGGGCCGCAGGGCGGTGAGGAACTCCCTGAGCAGACCGATGGGCCGCTGGTACGGCAGGCCGAACGCGCCCTCGGTGAGGTGCCGCGTGCCGAGGGCGAGCCCGAGGTGGTAGCGGCCGCCGGTGGCCGCCTGCGCCGTCTGGGCCTGGCTGGAGACGAGCAGCGGATGACGGCCGAAGATCGGGAGCGCGGCGGTCCCCACGTGCAGGCCCGGCACCTCGCGGCCGACGATCGCGGCCAGCGAGGGCGAGTCGTACGCGAAGGACTGGCCGAACCACCCCGAGTGCAGTCCGGCGTCCCGCGCCTCGCGCGCGAGCGCGACGGTGTCGTCGAGGGGGAGCTGCCGGGAGGTCGAGCTGAGCGTTACTCCGAGATTCATGTACGCCACAACAGGCGGTCGCGGGACCGGCATTCCTGATCCACGCGAACCGCCTGTGCCGGGCGTGGTCAGCGCTGCAGCGTCAGCAGACCCGGGCGGTAGGGCCACTGGCCGTAGTCGCCGGTGCCGGAGCCCGGGGCGCGTCCCTGGTAGAGGAAGCGGAGGTTGCAGGGGTCGACCGTGAAGGTCTGGTCCGCGCTGGTGCGGATCAACTCACCGTGGCTGATGTCGTCGGTCCAGGTGGCGCCGCTGTTGGCCTTGCCGGCGAAGGGGTTGCTCTCGGTCGCGGCCTGGGGTGTCCAGGAGCCGTTCAGGCTGGTGGCCGTGAACGAGCGGAAGTAGCGCTGCTCCTGCGCGCCGCGGGCCTCGACGATCATGAGGTACTGGTTCTGGTCCTTGAGCTTGTAGACCTGGGGCGCCTCGAAGAGGTTCTTCACCGTGTCGCTCATGACCGTCGTGTACGACGAGCCGAAGGAGCCCGGGAAGTTCCCGATCGGCATGCTCGCCCGGTAGATCCTGCCGTTGTCACCGGCGAAGAACAGGTAGATGTTCTGGCCGTCGGCGATGAGCGTCTGGTCGATGGGGCCGGTTCCGGAGTCGGCGATGGTTCCGGAGAAGAGCTCCTGCTCCGCCGACCAGCCGTTCGGGTCGGTCGGGTCGGTCGACGTCCGGTAGGAGAAGGCGGTCCTGCCCCACTGGTAGGCGAGCACCCAGATGTTCTTCGGCGCGAAGTAGAAGAGCGTGGGCGCGACGACGGAGTTCGACATCGCGTTCTGGCCGGTCGAGGCCATCTGCGACCAGTCGGTGAACGGGGTGAAGTTCATCGAGCCCCAGCCCGTTCCCGTCCCCGCGGCGCCGTGTGTGGTCGCGTAGACGAGGTGCTTGCCGTTGTAGGGGGCGACGGTGAAGTCCTTGAGCGAGGCCCAGCCCGCCTTCGGCTGCGCCAGCGCACCGGTCGACGACCAGCGGTACGTCGAGGGGAGGGCGCAGGTGCCGGGGGTGGTGCCGCCGGCGACCTTGACGAGCTGCCACTGCTGGTTGGCGCCGCCCCAGTCGTCGTACTGGACGATGTTCGCGCCGTCGGCGGTGGAGGCGCCCTGGACTTCGAGGGCCTTGCCGCTGTGGCGGGCGACGAGCCTGACGTGGCCGTCCGCGCTGTCGGCGAGCCGCCACTGCTGGTTGGTGCGGTTCAGGTCGGTCCACTGGACGACCGCGCCGCCGTTGGCGGTGGAGCTGTTCTGGACGTCCAGGACCTTGCCGGAGTGGCGGGACTTGACACGGTAGTAGCCGTCGCCGGAGGCGACGAACTGCCACTGCTGCTGGTTCTGGTCGTTCCTGGACCACTGGGTGATGCGGGCGCCGTCGCCGGTCGCCAGGTTGTAGACGTCCAGGGCCTTGCCGCTGGCGCGGTTGACCAGGACGTACCAGGCGTTGGTGTCGACGGTCGCCGCGGCGGCGGGCGGGGCCGTGAGGAGAGTGGCCCCGAGCAGCAGGGACGACAGGACCGCGAGGACGAGGCCCAGGATCAGGGGTGGACGGCGGAATCTCATCAGTCGAGCTCCTTCGGGAGAGGGGGGTGAGACGTGGGGACGGGGTAGGGGTGGAGGTGGCCGCACATGCCGAAGCGCGCGTGCTCGGGGCGCTCCAGTCGCGCCACCGCGCCGTGGTCGAGGTGGGAGAGGTCTCCGGTCCTCAGCGCCGCCAGTTGGCCGCCGGTCGCGAGGGCCGCGGCCAGCGGACCGTCGCGCCAGCGGACCCACCAGGCGTCGAGGAGATCGCGCTTCAGGCGGTGGGCCGCGGCGTGGAACTCCCGGAGCCCGCCCTCGCGCAGCAGCAGGAAGCCTTCGAGCGCCAGGTCGCGGCGGCGGCGTGCCGCCGCGGCGTGGTCGCAGGTCAGGGCGGCCGCCGCCTGGTAGGCGTCGGGATCGGCGAGGACGGGCGCGGGGAAGGTGAAGACGGCGTCGCCGGCCTCGGGGAGCCCGCTGTTCTGCATGAGCACCACGAGGCGCAGGCCGCCGGCGTTGACGAGGCGGTGGATCGTCCCGGGGGTGAACCAGACGACGTCTCCGGGGCGCAGCGGGGTCTCCGCGTAGCCGCTGGTGGTGAGGGTCTGGACGCTGCCCGTGCCCGCGATGACGACGTACGCCTCCGAGCAGACGAGGTGCATGTGGGGGGTGCCGCCGCAGAGGCCGTCGGCGGCCTCCCAGTCGTACACGGTCAGGTCGGAGATCCCCACGGCGCCGGGAAGTGGTGTCACCACGGGTGTTCCGCGACATACCGGGAGAGGCGCTCGGGGGTCCACGCGCCGTCGGCGACGACGATCCGGTAGCGGCGCGACAGCATGTCGCCCGGAGCCAGCGGCAGCTCCTCGTCGAAGGCCAGGGACGGGTTGACGGCGGGGATGGGATCGCTGCGGACGAACCAGCGGCCCGGCGCGTCCGGATCGTCCAGGAAGAGCAGCGTGGAGGCACGGTCGACCTCGTCGTGGGCGCCGGTGAAGGCGAGCCAGTCGCCCTTCTCGCCCATGGCGGGGCCGGTCACCTCGCCGCTGGTGAAGTCGCGTGGTCCGCGCCAGAACAGGCCGGAGTATCCGGCGAGTTCGCGGCCCTGTGTGCCCGGGCTGCCGAACACCAGCGTGACGTCGTGGACGTTGGTCAGCGCGGTGGTGATCTCCAGGGTCCAGGAGTCGGCCTCGACGTCGCACGCCGTCACCGTGCGGCGTTCGTCGATCCAGTGCTCCCCCGCCATCGTGTGCCAGGCGAGGTGCTCGGTGATGACGGCGCGGTCGCGGTCCGTGTCGGCGGACACGGTGAGGCTGCGCATCGTGCCGAGGTTCGGCAGGTCGACGTAGCCCTGGCCGCGCAGATAGGTGCCGCCGCCCCAGAAGTTCTCGCCCGACACCCAGGACGCCGTGAACTGGATGCCCTTGTGCCAGCGGTGGTCATGCGGCCGGTACCCGGTGACCGCGTCGCCGGCGAGGGTGCGCACCGGGTGCAGGTAGGGCTTCGGTGCCTCGAAGGGGTCCATGACCGGCCGGTGCACATACCGGAAGAGGTCGACCCCGCGCGTCCGTACGGTCGACGCGTCCTCGTCCTGGAGGAGTTCGAACGTCATCGGAACACCTCCGGGCGTCCTCCGTTGAGTGCGCCGTAGAACGGGTCGGCAGCGTCGATCTCTCCGCGCCGGACCGGAAGGCCGGTGATCGCGGCCTTGTAGAGGGCGGTGACCAGTTCCATGGTGGACCGGCCGAGGTCGGGCCGGATCCCGGCCTCGTAGCCGTCGAGGAAGGCGGCGAGCTGGGCGGTGTGCGAGCTGGGCAGGTCGTCCGGCGGTTCCCACGCCGCGTCGGACGACCCGGCGGTGAACGTCCAGTCGGCGTTGGAGTAGCCGTACAGGTGGCGCAGTTCGACCGTGGCTTCTGTGAGGTCGAAGCGCAGGTAGCTCTCCTCGCGGGGGGAGAGGACGCTGTTGACGACCGTGGCGAGGGCTCCGTTCTCGAAGCGGACCACGGCCGCGGACACGTCCTCGGTCTGGACGTCGCGCTCCAGGCGTCCGGCCATCGCGCGCACCTCGGCCCACGGGCCGAGCACGTCCAGCATCAGGTCCATCTGGTGGATGCCGTGGCCCAGCGTCGGGCCGCCGCCCTCGCTGTGCCAGGTGCCGCGCCAGGGCACGTCGTAGTAGGCGTCGTCGCGGTACCACGCCGTGACGCACTGCGCGACCAGGGGACGGCCCAGCGCCCCGGCGGCGATCCGGTCGCGCAGGTAGCGGGCACCCGAGCCGTACCTGTGCTGGAACACCGCGCCCGCGGCGGCGGTCGCCTCGGCGGCGTGGATGCGGTCGAGCTCGGCCAGCGACAGCGCCACCGGCTTCTCGCACCACACCCACGCCCCCGCCTCCAGGCAGGCCACGGCCTGTTCCGCGTGGAGGAACGGCGGCGTGCACAGGTGCACGACGTCCGGGCGCTGCTCCCGGAGCATCGTGGGCAGGTCGGTGTAGACGGCGGGGATGCCGTGATCGGCCGCGAAGGCCTCGGCGCGCAGGGCGTCCACGTCGACGGCCGCCACGAGTTCGGCCCGGTGAGCCTGCGCTTGGAGGGCCGGGATGTGGCAGATGCCGGCGATCCCGCCCGTTCCGACGATCGCCGTCCTGATCATCCGCCCAGCACCTTCCTGATCGCGTGGTAGGCGGGCTTGGGCGCCAGGTTCTCGTCGTAGGGCAGAGCGGCGCCCTCGCCGGGGAAGACGGAGGGGATCCACGAGTACTTGTCGGTGTAGTCCCAGATGGTGACGCCGACGCACTTCTCGACCTCCAGGCAGGCCTTGACGTAGTCGGCGTACCAGGCGGCCTGGGTGGCGAGCTTCTCCGGCGTCGCCGGGAGGTTCATGCGGATGTCGAGTTCGGTGACCGCGACCTCGACGCCGAGGTCGGCGAAGCGTTGCATGTTCTGCCGGACGTCGGCGGGGAAGCCGTACTGGAGCGCCAGATGGCCCTGGATGCCGAAGCCCTCCACCGGGACGCCGTCGGCCTTCAGCTGCTTGATGAGCCGGTGATAGGCGTCGCTCTTGGGGCCGATCCCGTCGACGTTGTAGTCGTTGAGGTAGAGCTTGGCGTGCGGGTCGGTCTCGTGGGCCCAGCGCAGGGCGTCGGCGATGTAGCCGGGGCCGAGCGTCTTGTAGAAGACCGACTCGCGGTAGGTGCCGTCCTCGTTGAAGGCCTCGTTGACGACGTCCCAGTGGATGACCTGGCCCTTGTAATGCCGGACCACGGTCTGGATGTGGTTCTTGAGGACGGGGCGCAGTTCGTCGGCGGTCCAGCTGCGCTCGGTGAGCCAGGCGGGGAGCTGGCTGTGCCAGACGAGGGTGTGGCCGCGGACCTTCTGGTGGTGGTCCTTGGCGAAGGCCATGACCTCGTCGCCGGCGGTGAAGTCGAAGACGCCGGGTTCGGGTTCGGTGGCGTACCACTTCATGGCGTTGCCGGGGGTGGTCTGTCCGAACTCGCTGCCGAGGAGCTTCAGGTAGGCGGCGTCGGTGAACTCGGGGTTGTCGGTGGCGGAGCCGAAGTACTTGTGGTGCTTCTTGGCGAGTTCGGCGAGCGTCCTGGGACGGGGTTCGGCGGTCGCGGGCGTGGCGGCGAGGCCGGCCGCGAGACAGACGGCGGCGGACAGGGCGACGAGATGCCGGGGCAGGGGCAGGGGCATGGATGACTCCTCGGGTCGCGGTCGGGTCAGTCGAGGACGATGGTGGTGAGCGCGCGGGGGGCGAGCGTGGCCGTGAGGGTCGTGCCGTGGAGGGAGGCGACGGCGGCGGGGGTGATCGAGCGGGTCTCGTCGGTGACGTAGGCCTCGGGGTGGCGGTCGTGCCCGCCGCGCACGGTGAAAGCGGCGGAGGTCTCGGTGGCGGCGGTGTTGAGGATCTCGACGACGCGGCTGCCGTCGGTGTTGCGGAAGGCCGTGACCTGGAGTTCCGGGGCGGCGTTCGTGACGGGGACGCGGACGGCTCCGGGGCGGATGAAGCGGCTGAAGGCGGCCAGTGCCCAGTACCGCTTGGACACCCGGTAGTCGTCGCCGGGGTTCGCGAGCTGGATGAGGCCCCGGGTCGCGCCGAGGGACGCGCCGGTCCAGTAGACGTAGGCGTTGGCGTTGCCGACGGTCAGGGTGTTCTGGATGTCGGCGGCGACGGTGAGGCCGTCGTAGCCGCTGCCGTCGTCCCAGTTCTCGTTCCAGGTGGTGCCGTCCGGGGACCATTCCGACATCCACACGCGCTTGTCGGTGGGCTGCGGGACCGTGGCCGGACCGCTGTAGCGGTGGCCGGTGATGGTCCGTACGGCCCGGTCGGCCGCCGGGTCGGCCTCGATGGCCTCGGTGTAGGCGACCTGGCGGTCCCAGCCGGCGACGTCGCAGCAGACCAGGTCCGTCTTGAGGCCGGAGGCGCGGACGGCCGGCCCGAGCACCTTGAGGAAGTCGACGGCCTGCTGCGGGGTGAAGCGCATCGAGGCGTAGGTCGCCGTCCAGTCGGGTTCGTTGGTGAACCCCAGGTCGGTGATCCCGATCCCTTCCCGCTGGTAGAACTTCGCGTACTGGACCAGGTAGTTCGCGTAGGCCTGGCGCCATTCGGGCCGGAGCTCGCCGCCGTCGTTCTCGCTGTCGTTGGTCTTCATGAAGGCCGGCGCGCTCCAGGCGTCGGCGAAGAACCGTTCTACGCCGTACGCCTTCGCCTCCTTGGCGAGCCAGACCTGGCCGCCGTCCCAGCCGTCCCAGACGTACGACGGCGTGGCGTCGGGCCCGCCGGGGTCGGTCGGCAGGATCGTCGGCATGTGGTCGTAGACCCGGTCGGTCGACGATCCGATGCCCAGGCGCAGGATCGACAGGCCGGCGCCCTTCTCCTCGCTGAGCAGCAGGTCGAGCACCTCGCGCCGCTTGGCGGGGCTGAGGCCGCGCGCGCCGTGCAGCAGGTCAGCCCGCTGGAAGGCCATGGAGAAGCCGAATCCGTCGATGGGCTGGAGCTCGCCGCGGAAGTCGATGGCGGCACGGGCGGAAGTGGCGGGAGCCGGCGGGTCTGCTGCCGCGACCTGGGTTGTGAGCGCTAACAATACGACGGCTGTCAGTGCGGTCCGACGTTTCACGAGGTCTCCTGGGAGAAGGGAGGGCACAGGGGAAGCGGATCAGCGGGTCAGCCCTTGGTGGCGCCCGCGGTGAGGCCGCCGATCAGCTGCCGTTCGGCGACGGCGTAGAAGGCGAGGGCGGGGATCATGGCGAGCACGATATAGGCGAGGACGAGCGCGTAGTCGGTCGAGTACTGGCCCTGGAACTGCTGGACGCCGACGGGGATCGTCTGCCATTTCGGGTCGTTGAACACCAGCAGCGGCAGGAAGAAGTTGTTCCAGCTCGCGACGATCGCCAGGACCGAGACCGTCCCGAGGGCCGGGCGCGCCATCGGCAGCAGGATCCTCCAGAAGAAGCGGAACTTGCCGCAGCCGTCCATGACGGCGGCCTCCTCGATCTCCGCCGGGATGGTACGGAAGAAGCCGCGCAGGATGATGATCGTCATGGGGAGTCCGAAGGCCGCCTGCGGGAGGACCACCCCGAGCGGGTTGTCGAGCAGGCCGAAGGTGCGCAGCATCAGGAAGAGCGGCAGAACGGCCACGGCGAACGGGAACATCAACCCGATCGTGAACAGCCCGTAGAACAGCTCACGGCCGCGGAAGACGTAGCGGGCCAGGACGAACGCCGCCATCGCGGAGGCCGCCACCGTGCAGAACGTCGTACCGATCGCGATGCCCGCACTGTTGGCGATCTGCCGCCAGAACATCCCGTCGCCGAGGATGCCGGTGTAGTTGCCGATCTTCCACTGTTCCGGCAGCCCGAAGGGGTTGCTCGTGAGCTCGCCGGTGCTCTTGAACCCGGAGATCACGGCGTACACCAGTGGGACGGCGACGAACGCGCCGATCAGCCAGATGACGGTGTGCAGCGAGAGACCGCGTGCCGTCCGGCGGGCGTTCACCGGTCGCCTCCCGAGGTGACGGCCCCGCTCAGGTCACGCCGGAGCACGTAGCGCTGGTAGAAGAGGGAGAAGACCAGGCTGATCATGAACAGCACCACACTGATGGCGCTGGCGTAGCCGACCTGGTAGCGCTTGAAGCCGAACTGGAACATCGCGATCGCCATCGTCTCGGAGGAGTGGTTGGGCCCGCCGGCGGTCATGACCCAGACGAGGTCGAAGAGCTGGATGGAGCCGATGACCGAGAGGAAGACGCTGATCCGGATCGTCGGGCCGAGCAGCGGCAGCGTCACGTGCCGGAAGCGCCGCCAGGCGCCGGCGCCGTCGATGGAGGCGGCCTCCAGGACCTCCGCCGGGATGCTCTGCAGTCCGGCGAGGAAGAGCATCATGTGGAAGCCGAAGTACTTCCAGATCATGACCACGAAGAGGGTCGGCATGACCGTCGAGGGGTCGGCGAGCCACTTGCCCTGCAGCCCCTCCAGGCCCAGGAGGCCGACGAAGTGGTCGGCCATGCCGGCGCCGGGAAGGAAGATCATCGTGAAGAGGACCGCCGTGACGACCTCGGAGAGGACGTACGGGGCGAAGAACAGCATCCGGTAGACGGCCCGGCCGCGCAGCCGCTGGTTGAGCAGGACCGCGGTGAACAGCGCGAACGGCAGCTGCACCGTGATCGACAGGACGATCAGGTAAAGCCCGCGGCCCAGATCGCCGAGGAAGACCCCGTCGCCGAAGAGCCTGGTGTAGTTCGCGAAGCCGACGAAGTCGTCCATGGGGCCGATCCCGCCCCACTTGAAGAAGCCGGTGAAGACGGCGACGACGATCGGGGCGAGGACGAAGACGAGGAACAGGACCAGAGCCGGGACCAGGAACCAGGCGACCGAGGCCCACTCCCGCCACCCGCCCGGGAGCGACCGCACCGGGGCGGGCGGGTGGCCTGCCGGCACGGCGTCCGCCGTCCGCTCCTCCGCCGGCGTGGTCACGGAACTAGGCACTCTTCGCAGCCTCGGTGATCGAGGCGGTGACCTGCTCGGGCGTCTTCTTGCCCGCGATGAGGTCGGCGACGCTGTCGTTGACCTCCTGGCCGACCGCCGGCGGATAGGCCTGGTCGAGGAAGAGCTGGAAGCCCGTCGCCTCCACCAGGCTGTCGGCCACCACCTTCTTGTTGGCGTCGGTGAGCCCGCTCTCCGCACCCCTGACCACCGGCAGGTAGCCGTTGGAGGCCAGCAGTTTGGACTGGTTCTCCAGGACGAAGAACCTCAAGAAGTCCAGCGCCTCCTTCGGGGCTCCCTTGCGCAGCGCGAAGCCGCCGCCCCCGCCGAACACCTCGGTGGCCCGGCCGACGCCGCCGTCGACCGTCGGGAACGGGAAGAAGCCGAGGTCCGCTCCGAGGTCGGCGCCCGCGTCCTTCTGCACCGACGGTCCCCACTGCCCCATCAGTTCCATGGCGGCCTTGCCGTTGCCCATGGTCGCCGCCTGGCCCCCGGGGGTCGCGTAACCGGCGCCGAGGAAGGCCGGCTGGAAGGGCTGGAGGTCGACCAGCTCCTTGAGGCGGACACCGGCCTGGACGAAGCCGTCACCGGTGAAGTCCTTGTCTTCGGCGGCCTGTTGCAGCGCGGGAAGGCCGGCGACGCGCATCGCGAGATAGGCCCAGTAGTAGTGTCCGGGCCACTTCTCCTTGCCCGCGAGGGCGATCGGGGTGATGCCCGCCGCCTTGAGCTTCCCGACGCCGTCGAGGAGCTCGGCCCAGGTGGCGGGCGGGGCGGTGATACCGGCCTTGGCGAAGAGCTTCTTGTTGTACCAGAAGCCGACCATGCCGATGTCGTAGGGAACCCCGTAGGTCCGGCCCTCGAACTGATAGGCCTGCAGCGAGACCGGGGTGAGCTCGGACGACCAGTCGACGAGGTCCGTGAGGTCCTCGACCAGCCCCGCGTCGACCTGCTGCCGCAGCACGCCGCCGCCCCAGGTCTGGAAGACGTCGGGGAGCCTGCCCGACGAAGTGGTGGCGGTCAGCTTGGACTTGAACGCCTCGTTCTCCAACGAGGTCGTGTGGATCGCGACGTTCGGGTGAGCGGACGTGAAGGCCGCGGAGATCTCCGGGAAGAGGGACTTGCCCGGTTCGGTGGTGGCGATGTTCCACCACGCGAACGACACCTTGCCATCGGCCGCCGGCGGGCCGGATCCGTCGGCCCCGCAGGCCGCTGTCAGGGAGGCGGAGAGGGCGGTCAGACCCGCGAGGGCAAGGAAGCTTCGTCGGCTCGTGAGGGTGTCGGCCATGGGACCTCCGGGACGGGGAATGCCGGGGCGGGCACACCGAAAAGTTTTCGAAATACTCTCGAATTCCGCGCTGCCACAAACTAGGAACGTGCGGCTTATCGGTCAAGACCCCGCGTCGATTTATCTGCGGACGACGGCTGTTCGCAGGGTTGACAAGCCGTCCAGCCGCCCGGAAACTCATCGAAAGTTTGCGATAACCGTCGGCCGAAGGCTTCCCCGCAGAGGAGAGAAGTTGAGCGAGCAGCGCCCGACCCTGGCCGTCATCGCCGCGGAAGCAGGCGTTTCCCAGGCCACCGTGTCCAAGGTGATCAACGGCCGCTCCGATGTCGCCCCCTCGACCCGCGAACGGATCGAGGGCCTGCTGCAGGCTCACCACTACCTCCCGCCCGGCCGGCCGGGCAGAGGCCGCAGATCGGGTCTCGTCGACCTGATCATCGGCGGTCTGGACAGCGCGTGGGCGGTGGAGATACTGCGCGGTGTCGAGGCCGAGTGCGCCCAGCGGAGCGTCGCCACCGTCGTGTCGCTCGTCCCGCCGGGCGAGGCAGCGCCCTCCAGCTGGACCGCGCTGCCGGCCCGGCACCACAGCGACGGCGTCATCCTCGTCACCGCCTCGGTCACCCACGCCCAGCGGGCCCAGGTCGAGCGGACCGGGGCGGCACTGGTCGTCATCGACCCGATCGACCTGCCGGGCAACGGCGTGCCGAGCGTCGGGGCGACCAACTGGGCCGGCGGCCTCGCCGCCACCGAGCACCTGCTGGAGCTGGGGCACCGCCGGATCGCCGCGATCGGCGGACGCAAGGAGATGCTCTGCAGCCAGGCCCGCATCGACGGGTACCGGGCCGCCCTGGAGCGGGCCGGGATCGAGGTCGACCGCGCCCTGATCCGGTTCGGCGACTTCCAGCACGAGGGCGGCTTCCGGTGCGCCCAGGAGCTGCTCGCCCTCCCCGAGCCGCCGACCGCCGTCTTCGCGGGCAGCGACCAGCAGGCGATGGGCGTCTACGAGGCCGCCCGGCAGGGTGGCCTGAGCATCCCGGGGGACCTCAGCGTGGTCGGCTTCGACGACCTGCCGATGTGCGACTGGCTGTCGCCGCCGCTGACGACGGTGCGTCAGCCGCTGGAGGAGATGGGCCGGGTCGCCGCCCGCACCCTGTTCCAGCTCTTGGACGGCCAGCCCCTGGTCAGCCCCCGGATGGAGCTCTCGACCGAACTCAAGGTCCGGCTCTCCACCGCCCCGCCTAGCCCCTAGGAGCATCCCTTGTACGAGCCACGGCGCACCCCCCTCCCGCCTCCGCCCGGGCGTGGCGCCTCCGCTCTCCACACGCCGGTACGCCCTCCGGCCGGCCGCGCGCCGTCCGCGCCGGCCAGCCTCGCCCCCGGACCCGTACCCGTCCCCGTGCCCGGCCCATGAGCCCGTCCTTGGGCGAGCCCGTCCTGCCCGGGTTCCGGCCCGATCCGTCCGTCTGCCGGGTGGGGGCGGACTACTACCTGGTGACGTCCAGCTTCGAGTGGTTCCCGGGGCTTCCCGTGTTCCACAGCCGCGATCTCGTGCACTGGCGGCGCCTGGGTTCCGCGCTCGACCGGCCGTCCCAGCTCGACCTCGACGGGTGCGCGCCCTCACGCGGACTCTTCGCGCCCACGATCAGACACCACGACGGGGTGTTCCATCTCGTCTGCACGCTGATGGACGGCCCCGGCCACTTCGTCGTCACGGCCACCGACCCGGCGGGGCCGTGGTCGGAGCCGCGGTGGCTGGAGGGCGAGGGCTTCGACCCGTCCCTGTTCTTCGACGACGACGGCGGACGGGCCTGGTTCACCGCCGCCCGCGTCCTGGACGAGGCCGCCGGCCGCACCGAGATCTGGATGCGCGAGTACCTCCCCCTCGAACGGCGGCTCACGGGCCCCGAGTACGTCCTGTGGTCGGGGAGCCGGGCGGGCGCGCGATGGGTGGAGGCCCCGCACCTCTACAAGGTCGACGGCGCCTATCTCCTGCTCACCGCGGAAGGCGGCACCGAGGCGGACCACAGCGTGGTGGCCGCCCGCGCCCCTCGGGTGACCGGCCCGTACGAGGGCGCCCCCGGCAATCCCGTGCTGCCTCCCGCCACGGGCCCGGTCACCTGCACCGGGCACGCCGACCTCGTGCGGACCCCGGACGGCGACTGGCGGGCCGTCCTCCTGGGCGTCCGCCGGGGCTCCGCCATCGGCCGCGAGACCTTCCTCGCCAGGGTGACCTGGAGCGACGGCTGGCCGGTCTTCTCCCCTGCCGGTCACCCGGGCCCGCGCCCCCGCACCCGTCTCCGCGACGACTTCGCCGCCCTCTCCTCCGACTGGAGCACCCTGCGCACCCCACGCGCCCCGTTCTGGACCACTGGCGACGGGCTCCGCCTCCGGCTCCGCCCCGAGCGGCTCGGCGAACGCGGCGTCCCGTCCCTGCTGGTCCGGCCCCAGGAGCAACCCGACTGCGACGCCTCCACCGAGCTGCACTTCACCCCCACGGCACCGTACGAACAGGCGGGCCTCGCCGTCGTCCTCGACGACGACGCCCACCTCCTCCTCCTGCGCACGACGGAAGGACTCACCCTCCGCCGCGGGTCCGATGTGCTGGCCCGCGCCGGTCTCGGCCCCGGTCCCGTGCGGCTGGGAGTCCGTATCCGCGGCTTCGGCCACACCTTCGTCCACGAGGCCCCCGGCGGCGGCCGGCGGGACCTGGCCACCGTCGAAGCCTCCTTCCTCGCCCCGCTGTTCACCAGCGTCCAGATCGGTCTCTACGCCACCTCCCACGGCCGCCCGTCGGCCAACAGCGCCCGTTTCACCTGGTTCGACCTCACGTATCCGCATCCGCGGAATTCATCGGACGGTTAGCGACGGACGGCACATTCGCGCCGTATTTCCTCCGCCCGAGCATTCGGACCACGACAGGATTCCGCATGCCTTCCGCAGCGAAATCTTTCGACTTCTCCGGAGCTTCGAAACATCTTCGAAACCGTTGACATGCCCCTGCCGCATTTCCACACTGATTCCTGAGGCGGCTCGACTTCTTCGCCGCCGCACCACGGCGCCGTTCTCGAATTCTTCGCGTCCTGGCCGTATGCGCCCTTTCTCATGGGCGCGAACGGCCTCAGACGGAGAATTCCTCCGCCGTGTGCGAATCCTTCCTCGATTTCTCTCCCGGAGGTCCAGTCATGCGTTCACCCACGCTTTCCCCGTCCAGCGTCCGCCGGAGAATCGGCGGCCTGGGCGCGGCGCTGATCGTCGGCGTCCTCGGCTCCGCCGCCGTTCTGGTCGCTCCCCCGGCCTCGCAGGCCGCCGAGAGCACGCTCGGCAGAGCGGCGGCGCAGAGCGGCCGGTACTTCGGCACCGCCATCGCGTCGGGCAAGCTCGGCGACTCGGCCTACACGACGATCGCGAGCCGCGAGTTCGACTCGGTGACCGCCGAGAACGAGATGAAGATCGACGCCACCGAACCCCAGCAGGGCCGGTTCGACTTCACCGCCGGCGACCGCGTCTACAACTGGGCGGTGCAGAACGGCAAGCAGGTGCGCGGCCACACGCTGGCCTGGCACTCCCAGCAGCCCTCCTGGATGCAGAACCTCAGCGGCAGCGCGCTGCGCCAGGCCATGACCGGCCACATCAACGGCGTGATGGCCCACTACAAGGGCAAGATCGGCCAGTGGGACGTCGTGAACGAGGCCTTCGCCGACGGCACTTCGGGCGCCCGGCGCGACTCCAACCTGCAGCGCAGCGGCAACGACTGGATCGAGGTCGCCTTCCGCACCGCGCGCGCCGCCGACCCGGCCGCCAAGCTCTGCTACAACGACTACAACGTGGAGAACTGGACCTGGGCCAAGACCCAGGCCATGTACTCCATGGTCCGGGACTTCAAGCAGCGCGGCGTGCCCATCGACTGCGTCGGCTTCCAGTCGCACTTCAACAACGACAGCCCCTACAACAGCAACTTCCGCACCACCCTGCAGAGCTTCGCCGCGCTCGGCGTCGACGTCGCCATCACCGAACTGGACATCCAGGGCGCCTCCGGCACCACCTACGCCAACGTGACCAACGACTGCCTGGCCGTGCCGCGCTGCCTCGGCATCACGGTCTGGGGTGTGCGCGACACCGACTCCTGGCGAGCGGAGCACACGCCGCTGCTGTTCAACGGCGACGGCAGCAAGAAGCCCGCGTACACCTCCGTCCTCAACGCCCTCAACGCCGGCTCCTCCACCCCCAGCCCGACGCCGACCCCGACCCCGACTCCGACCCCCTCCCCCGGCTCCGGGCAGATCAAGGGCGTCGCCTCCGGCCGCTGCCTGGACGTGCCCGGCGCCGTCACCACCGACGGCACCCAGATCCAGCTGTGGGACTGCAACGGCCGCGGCAACCAGCAGTGGACCTACACCGCCGCGGGTGAACTCAGGGTCTACGGCGACAAGTGCCTGGACGCCGCCGGCACCGGCAACGGCGCCAAGGTGCAGATCTACGGCTGCTGGGGCGGCGACAACCAGAAGTGGCGCCTCGGCTCCGACGGATCCATCGTCGGAGTCCAGTCCGGCCTCTGCCTCGACGCCGCCGCGAGCGGCACCGCCAACGGCACGCCGGTCCAGCTCTACTCCTGCTGGAACGGCACCAACCAGCGCTGGACCCGCGCCTGACCCGGTGCGGTGACACCCCCGCCCAGGAGGGGAGCCGGGATGACCCTGGCTCCCCTCGGCGCGGTCAGGCGTGGGAGGCGTTGCCGTAGTACGCATCCGGCCCGTGCTTGCGCGTGTAGTGGCGGTCCAGGAGGTGCTGCGGGGGTTCGACCGGGCCCAGGGCGAGGGTGCGCAGCGCCATCTCGGCCACCGCCTCGCAGATGACGGCGTGCTCCAGGGACGCGGTGGCGTCGGCGCCCCAGGTGAAGGGGCCGTGGTGGGCGACCAGGGCGCCGGGGACCTCCCGGGCCCGGGTGTCGTCACGGTCCAGGAGGTCCACGATGACCTGGCCGGTGTTGTACTCGTAGTCCGTGGCGCACTGTTCGGGCGTGAGGGCGTCGGTGACGGGGACGGGCCCGTTGAAGGTGTCCGCGTGGGTCGTGCCGAGCACCGGGATCGGGCGGCGGGCCTGGGCGAATGCGACGGCGTGGGTGGAGTGGGTGTGGGTCACGCCTCCGATGGAGGGGAAGGCCAGGTAGAGGCTCCGGTGCGTCTCCGTGTCGGTGGACGGTCGCAGCCGGCCCTCCACCACGCTCCCGTCGGCCAGCGAGACGACGACGAGGTCCTCCTCGGTGAGCACGTCGTAGGTCACGCCCGAGGGCTTGATCACGAAGACGCCGGCCTCCCGGTCCACTCCGCTCACGTTGCCCCAGGTGAGGGTGGCGAGACCGGCTCGGGGAATGCGGAGGTTGGCCTCCAGCACCTCTCGGCGCAGTTCCTTGGACACGGCGGTGCTCACGGAGGGCTCCCTCCTGGTGGGGTCGGTCGGGGAGGCGGTGCGCGCGGTGGGCGCGGTGGGCGCGGTCACAGGCTCTGGGCCAGACGGTGGTACGCCTGGTTCCAGCGCAGCTCGCGCGTGAAGCGCCGGACGGTGGTGTCCTCGTCGATGACGGCGAGTTCGGTCCGCAGCATCTCGGCGAGGTCGTCGAGCTCCTCGCCGACGAGGGCGGTGGTCAGGACGGTGTGGTGCGGCGCTCCGGCCGTCAGCCACGCCTCGGTGGAGGTGCGCAGGTCGGGGCGGGGCCGCCAGACGGCCCGGGCGACGGGGAGCCGGGGCAGCGGCTCGGGCGGGGCGACGACGTCGATGCGGTTGGCGACGAGGCGGAAGCGGTCGCCCATGTCGGCGAGTCCGACGACGACGGCCGGGCCGGGATCCGCGTCGAAGACGAGGCGGACCGGGTCCTCGCGCCCGCCGATCCCGAGCGGATGGATCTCGCAGCGGGGCGCCGCCGTCGTGAGCGAGGGGCAGACCTCCAGCATGTGGGCGCCGAGGATGAGCTCCTGCCCGGGCGTGAGGTCGTAGGTGTAGTCCTCCATGAAGGAGGTGCCGCCGGGCAGGCCGTGCGCCATCGCCTTCAGCGTGCGCAGCAGGGTGGAGGTCTTCCAGTCCCCTTCGCCGCCGAAGCCGTACCCGTCCGCCATCAGGCGCTGCACGGCGAGCCCGGGCAGCTGGCGCAGGCCCCCGAGGTCCTCGAAGTTGGTGGTGAAGGCGCGGAACCCGCCGTCCGTGAGGAAGGCGCGCAGCCCGGCTTCGACGCGGGCGGCGTAGCGCAGGGAGTCGTGGCGCTCGCCGCCGGGCCGCAGCTCGGGGGCGAGGGCGTAGAGGTCCTGGTACTCCTTGACGAGGGAGGTGACGATCGACTCGTCGGCGGCGTCGACCGCGGCGACGAGGTCGTTGACGCCGTACGTGTTGACCGAGACCCCGAACCGGAGCTGCGCCTCGACCTTGTCTCCCTCGGTGACGGCGACGTCGCGCATGTTGTCGCCGAACCGGGCGAGCCTGAGGGTGGTGAGTTCGGCGCGACCGACGGCGGCGCGGGCCCATCCGGCGATGCGGTCGACGACGTCGGGTGTGGTGACGTGGCCGGCCACGGTCTTGCGGGGGACGCCGAGGCGGGTCTGGACGAAGCCGAACTCGCGGTCGCCGTGGGCGGCCTGGTTCAGGTTCATGAAGTCCATGTCGATGGTGGACCAGGGCAGTTCGCGGTTGGCCTGGGTGTGCAGGTGGAGCAGGGGCTTGCGCAGGGCGTCGAGGCCGGCGATCCACATCTTGGCCGGGGAGAAGGTGTGCATCCAGGCGATGAGGCCGATGCACCGGTCGTCGGCGTTGGCCTCCAGACAGAGCGCGCGGATGGCGGCCGCGTCGGTGAGGACCGGCTTCCACACCAGGCGGACGGTCATCCGGGGCTGTCCGGCGAGGGTGGCGCAGAGGGTGCGCGACTGGTCGGCGACCTGGGCCAGGGTGTCGTCGCCGTAGAGGGCCTGGCTGCCGGTGAGGAACCAGATCTCACGGTCGGGCTGGGCGAGCGTCATGTCGGGTGTGCTCCTCGGAGGGGCCGGGGCGGGGAGGTCGGGGTCGGTCAGCCGGTGGCGGTGGCGCGGCGGGCGGTGTTGCGGATCCGTCGCAGGCGGTGGAGGAGGAGGTCCGCGCCGGTGCCGAAGTGCTCGTGGAGGGCGCGGTACTCGTGGAACAGCGCGTCGTACGCGTCCGCCCGCGCCGGGTCGGGCAGGTACGCGTGGCGGTGGACGCTGCCCATGGCGGAGGCGGCGGCGCGGACGTCGGGGTGGGCGCCCGCGGCGACGGCGGCGTGGATGGCCGAGCCGAGCGCCGGTCCTTGTTCGGAGGTGCCGAGGGAGACGGGGCGGCGGAGCACGTCGGCGTGGATCTGCATGAGGAGTGCGTTCTTCCGCAGTCCGCCGGTGACGATGAACTCCTCGACGGGGATCCCGCTGTCCTCGAAGGTCTCGACGATCAGCCGGGTGCCGTACGCGGTGGCTTCGAGCAGGGCCCGGTAGACGTCCTCGGGCCGGGTGTCGAGGGCGAGGCCGGCGATGACGCCGGAGAGGTGGTGGTCGACCAGGGGGGAGCGGTTGCCGTTCATCCAGTCCAGGGCGACCAGGCCGTGCGCGCCGACCGGCTGGTCCGCGGCCTTGCGGGTCAGGAGCTGGTGGAGGTCCTCGCCCGACGCCTCGGCCTCGGAGCGGTAGTGGTCCGGGACGCCCTGCCGGAGCCACCAGGCGAAGATGTCGCCGACCGCGCTCTGGCCGGCCTCGTAGCCGTAGGCGCCCTCGACGATGCCGCCGTCGACGACCCCGCAGATGCCGGGGATCTCGGCGAGGGCGGCGCCGTTGAGGACGTGGCAGGTGGAGGTGCCCATGATGGCGAGCATCCGGCCGTTCTCGACGGCGCCCGCGGCGGGCGCGGCGACGTGGGCGTCGACGTTGCCGACGGCGACGGCGACGCCCTCGGGGAGGCCGGTCCAGCGGGCGGCCCGGGCGCTCAGGCCGCCGGCCCGGGAGCCCAGGGGGGACAGCGGGTGCTCCAGCCGGGTGGCGGGGAAGTCGGCGAAGTCCGGGTGGAGTCCGGCGAGGAAGGCGGGCGAGGGGTAGGCGCCGTCCTGGTGGATGCCCTTGTAGCCGGCGGTGCAGGTGTTGCGGGACTCGGTTCCGGTGAGCTGCCAGACGATCCAGTCGGCCGCCTCGATCCAGCGTGCGCAGGCGGCGTAGACGGCGGGGTCCTCCTCCAGGACCTGGAGGGCCTTCGCGTACTGCCACTCGGCGGAGATCCTGCCGCCGTACCGGGCGATCCACTTCTCGCCGCGGGCATGGGCGAGCGCGTTGACGCGGTCGGCCTGGTCCTGGGCCGCGTGGTGCTTCCACAGTTTCGGCCAGGCGTGCGGGCGGCCGGCCCACTCGGGCGTCAGGGCGAGCGGGGTGCCGTCCGGGGTGGTCGGCAGGACCGTGCAGGCGGTGAAGTCGGTGGCGATGCCGATGACCCGGGCGGGGTCGACCCCGGCGTCGGCGAGCGCCGCGGGGACGGCGGTGCGCAGGACGTCGCGCCAGTCCTCGGGGTGCTGCAGGGCCCAGTCGGGGGGCAGGGGGGCTCCGGTGGAGGGGAGGCGGTCCTCGATGACGGCGTGGCGGTACGCGTGGACCGACGAACCGAGTTCGGCGCCGTCCCGGACCCTGACCACCACGGCACGCCCCGAGAGGGTGCCGAAGTCGACTCCGATGGTGCATGCCTCGGGGTGGTGGCGGGCCGCGGGACCGGGAAGAACGTGTGAGCTCACGATGCGGTCTCTCTCGTCGGGAGCAGGAGTCAGAGGAACACTCAGATTGTTAACGCTCACAATTGAGTTGAACAAGAGCTGGGTGCAGTTCTGTCGCACATCGGGCGAGAAAGGAAAGCTCTGAAGTGAGCGCTCACGCATGGCGTGCGGCGGCCGACGGAAGGGCCTTCCCGCCGACGGAAGGGCCTTCCCGCCGGCGGAAGGGCCTTCCCGCCGGCGGAAGGAAAGAGCCGGGGACAGGCCGACGCGAGGCCGCGCCACGGGCCCGGTCCAGCCGGGACGGCCGGAAGGGCCGGAAGGGCCGGAAGGGCCCGAACCCGACCGGAGCCCGACGCGACGCGAGGCGGCGCGACCTGGAGCGTGTCCCACCCCGCCCGTGGCCGGAGCCGTCCTCCCCGTCAGGCCTCGTGCGCAGGGCGCGTGCTCGCGCGCATGATGAGCTGCGGTTCCACGAGGAGGTGTGCGGCCTTCGTGGCACGTCCCTCGATGTGGTCCACCAGGAGTCCGATGCTCCGGCGCCCGATGGCGGCGAAGTCCTGCCGGACCGTCGTCAGCGGCGGGGGGAAGTACTCGGCCTCGGGGATGTCGTCGAAGCCGGCGACGGCCACCTGCGCGGGGGTGCGGATCCCGCCCTCGCGCAGCGCCCGCAGGACGCCGAGCGCCATCTGGTCGTTGGCCACGAAGACGGCCGTGACCGGTGTCGCCCCGCGGCGGGCCATGGCGAGTCCCGCGAGCTCCTGCCCGGCCCGGTACCCGGACAGCGGGCTCCAGTCCCCCGTCAGGACGCGCGGCGGCCGGATGCCGCTCTCCTCCAGGACGGCACGCCATCCCGCGGTGCGGGCCTCGCTCTCCAGCCAGTCGCCGGGGCCCGACACGTGCCAGACGTTGGCGTGCCCGGCGGCGAGCAGGTGCTCGGTGACCATGCGGGCGCCGAGTTCCTGGTCGAGGGAGACGCCGGGCAGGTCGAGCTGGTGGCCGCCCTCCACGGTGACGACGGGGAAGGGCGCGTCCAGTTCGGCGAGGGCCTGGACGTGCGAGCGCTGCGGGGTGATGGCGACGACGCCCTCCACGCCCCAGGCGGCGAGGTGGTCGATGGCGTCCTTGAGGCCCTGCCCGCCTCCGCTGCGCAGGCTGACGGTCGAGACGAGGTAGCCCTCCTCCCGCGCCGCCTCCTCCAGGCCGGTCAGGGTGCTGGCGGGGCCGTACAGGGCGGTGTTGACGGCGATGACGCCCAGCGTCCTCGTGCGGCGCGTCACCAGGGCGCGGGCGGCGGAGTTGCGGCGGTAGCCGAGCCGCTCGATCGCCTCGGTGACGTGCTCGCGGGTGGCGGCGCGCACGTTGGGGTGGCCGCTGAGCACCCGGGAGACGGTCTGGTGGGAGACCCCCGCCTCCCGTGCGACGTCGGCCATCGTCGGCGGGCGGACGTCTTCCGCGGGGTGCGCCACGTTCGCCTCCCTTCTCCGTGCTCACGGCTGTGGATCGATACGGGAAAAACCTTAGCGCCTCTTGTATCACGCCTTTGTGAGCGCTAACAATCTAGCTCGACCGGGGCTCCGAAGCCCCGGCCACTCAGCCGGAACGGTGCCGTCCCGGTGGTGCGTGGACCCGCGCTGCCGTCGAACCCGTTCCCGGTCGGAGCCGCCCTCGACGACGGGATGGGTAACGCCCATGAAGAAGTTCCGATCCGCATCCGCCCTCCTGGCCGTGACCACCGGCTGCGCCCTGCTGCTGACCGCCTGCGGGCAGTCCGCCGAGGGAGGCAGCCAGGAGTCGAAGGACGAGAAGGAGCGCACCATCGGCATCGCCATGCCCACCAAGTCCTCCGAGCGGTGGATCGCCGACGGCCGCAACATGACGGAGAGCCTGAAGAAGGCCGGCTTCGCCACGACCCTGCAGTACGGCGAGGACGACCCCGACCAGCAGGTCGCCCAGATCGAGAACATGATCACCCAGGGGGTCGACGCCCTGGTCGTGGCCGCCATCAACGGCGAGGCCCTGTCCAACGTCCTGCAGCAGGCGGCGGACGCCGACATCCCGGTGATCTCCTACGACCGGCTCGTCCTGGGCTCCCCCCACATCGACTACTACGCCTCCTTCGACAACGAGAAGGTCGGCGAGCTCCAGGCGACGTACATCGTCGAGAAGCTGGGGCTGAAGTCCGGCGCGAAGCAGGGCCCCTTCAACATCGAGCTGTTCGCCGGCTCCAACGACGACAACAACACCAAGTACTTCTTCGACGGCGCCATGAAGGTGCTGAAGCCCTACCTCGACAAGAAGCAGCTGGTCGTGCGCTCCCAGCAGACCCGGCTGAACCAGGTCACCACCCTGCGCTGGGACGGCGGGACGGCGCAGAAGCGCATGGACGACCTGCTGACCTCCGCGTACTCCACCGCCCGGGTCGACGCGGTCCTCTCCCCCTACGACGGCATCTCCATCGGCATCCTCTCCGCCCTGAAGTCCGACGACTACGGAAGCGCCGCCAAGCCGCTGCCGGTCGTCACCGGCCAGGACGCGGAGGTCGCCTCCGTGAAGTCGATCATCGCGGGCGAGCAGACGCAGACCGTCTACAAGGACACGCGCGCGCTCGCGGAGGTCGCCTCGGACATGGTGGCCGCCGTCCTCGACGGCAAGAAGCCCGAGATCAACGACGACACCACCTACGACAACGGCGAGAAGGTGGTTCCGGCCTACCTGCTCGACCCGGTCAGCGTCGACAAGTCGAACTACCGGAAGGTCCTGGTCGACTCCGGCTACATCGACGCCGGGGCACTGAAGTGACCTCCCCGGTGACGCCCCTTCTCCAGATGCGGTCCATCGTGAAGACCTTCCCCGGAGTCCGGGCCCTCTCCGAGGTGACCCTGACCGTGGAACGCGGCGAGGTGCACGCCCTCTGCGGGGAGAACGGCGCCGGCAAGTCGACCCTGATGAAGGTCCTGTCCGGCGTCCACCCGCACGGGACGTACGAAGGCGAGATCCTCTTCGACGGCGAGCCGTGCCGCTTCAGGGACATCAGGGCCAGCGAGCGCCACGGGATCGTCATCATCCACCAGGAGCTCGCGCTCGTCCCCCACCTGTCGATCGCCGAGAACATCTTCCTCGGCAACGAACCGTCCCGGCGCGGGATCATCGACTGGCGCGAGGCGCTGCGCCGCGCGTCCGGACTGCTCCGGCAGGTCGGGCTCGACGAGCACCCCGAGACCCGGGTCGCCGACATCGGCGTCGGCAAGCAGCAGCTCGTCGAGATCGCGAAGGCGCTGGCGAAGGACGTCCGCCTGCTGATCCTCGACGAGCCCACCGCGGCGCTCAACGACGAGGACAGCGCGAAGCTGCTGGGGCTGATGCGGGAGCTGAAGGGCCAGGGCATCACCTCGATCCTGATCTCGCACAAGCTCAACGAGATCGCCCGGATCGCCGACTCCGTCACCATCCTGCGCGACGGGCGCTCCATCGAGACCCTCGACGTCCGGGACCCGGCCACGACCGAGGAGCGCATCATCCGCGGCATGGTTGGGCGGGACCTCGACAGCCGCTTCCCCGACCGCACGCCGTACCAGGGCCCGGCCGACGCCACCCCCGTCCTGGAGGTGCGCGACTGGACCGTGCGCCACCCGCTCGACCGCGGCCGCAAGGTCGTCGACGGCGTGTCGCTCCAGGTCCGCCGCGGGGAGATCGTCGGCGTCGCGGGACTCATGGGGGCCGGCCGGACCGAACTCGCCATGAGCGTCTTCGGGCGGTCCTACGGCCGCTACGAGCGGGGCACCGTGCTCAAGGACGGGCGTGAGGTGGCGACACGTACGGTTCCCGAGGCGGTCGCCCACGGCATCGCGTACGTCACCGAGGACCGCAAGCACTACGGTCTCGACCTCGGGGACTCGGTGAGCCGGAACATCTCGCTCGCGTCCCTCGGCTCCCTCGCCCGCCGCGGAGTCGTCGACGGGCACGAGGAGCGCCGGGTGGCCGAACGGTACCGACGGACCATGAACATCAAGGCTCCGAACGTCCTCGAACCGGTCGGCCGCCTGTCCGGCGGCAACCAGCAGAAGGTCGTCCTCAGCAAGTGGATCCTCGCCGGACCGGACGTCCTCGTCCTCGACGAACCCACGCGCGGGGTCGACGTGGGAGCCAAGTACGAGATCTACACCGTGATCGACCGGCTCGCCGCCGAAGGCAAGGCGATCCTCCTCATCTCCTCCGAACTGCCCGAACTGCTCGGCATGTGCGACCGCGTCTACACCATGGCCGCCGGGCGGCTGACCGGCGAGGTCAGCCGCGCGGACGCCACCCAGGAAGTCCTGATGCGGCACATGACGCAGAGCTCCCCCGCACCGCCGGCGGCCACCGCGGGCACCGCCTCCAGTGAAGGACACCAGGCATGAGCACCGAAGTCGGTACAAAGACGACCACCCCAGCACCCCCGGGCGGCGGTTCCCCGCCCCCCGGAACACCGGTGCTCCGGATGCTCCTCGACGGCATCCGGCGGAACATGCGCCAGTACGGCATGCTCTTCGCGCTCGGCCTGATCGTGCTGCTGTTCCAGATCTGGACGGGCGGCGACCTGCTGCTGCCGCGCAACGTCTCCAACCTGGTCCTGCAGAACAGCTACATCCTCATCCTGGCCATCGGCATGATGATCGTCATCATCTCCGGGCACATCGACCTGTCGGTGGGCTCGCTGATGGCCCTGGTGGGCGGTGTCGGGGCGGTGCTCATGGTCGAGCACCACGTCTCCTGGCCGGTCGCGGTGCTCCTCACCCTGCTCCTGGGAGCCGTCGCCGGCGCGCTGCAGGGCTTCTTCATCGCGTACGTCGGCATACCGTCGTTCATCGTGACCCTCGCCGGCATGCTGCTCTTCCGCGGGCTCACGGAGATCTTCCTCAAGGGGCAGACGCTCGGCCCGTTCCCGGACGGACTGCAGAAGGTCGCCAACGGCTTCCTGCCGGAGGTCGGGCCGCAGACGAACTACCACAACCTGACCCTGCTCCTCGGCCTGGGCCTGATCGCCTACGTGGTCTTCCAGGAGGTCCGGGACCGCCGCCGTCAGCGGGAGTTCGCCCTGGAGACGCTGCCCACGGGCCTGTTCGCGCTGAAGGTGACCGCGCTGGTCGCCGCGGTCCTGCTCACCACCCTGCTGCTCGCCAGCTACAAGGGCGCGCCCGTGGTCCTGCTGATCCTGGCCGTCCTGCTCGTCGGCTTCGGCTACGTGATGCGCAACGCGGTGATCGGCCGCCATGTGTACGCGATCGGGGGCAACCTGCCCGCCGCGAAGCTGTCCGGGGTCAAGGACCGGAAGGTGACCTTCGCGGTCTTCCTCAACATGGGGATGCTCGCGGCGCTCGCCGGACTCGTGTTCGCGGCGCGCTTCAACGCGGCCTCGCCGAAGGCGGGCGTGAACTTCGAACTGGAGGCCATCGCCGCCGCATTCATCGGCGGGGCGTCGATGAGCGGGGGCGTCGGGACCGTCCTGGGCGCCATCATCGGCGGCCTGGTCCTCGGCGTGCTCAACAACGGCATGAACCTCGTCGGGGTGGGCACCGACTGGCAGCAGGTCATCAAGGGCCTCGTGCTGCTCGCGGCGGTCGGCTTCGACGTGTGGAACAAGCGCAGGGCGGGCGCCTGACGCCGCTCCGGACACGGCTGTGCCCGCCGGCGGGTCGCCGGCGGGCACAGCCGTGTCCGTGCGCGGTCAGTCGCGCGTGCCGAACCGCAGGACCGTCCTCGACGTGTACTCCTCGCCGGGCCGCAGCACCGGGGACGGGTCACCCGGGCGGTTCGGGGCGTCGGGGAAGTGCTGGGTCTCCAGCGCGATGCCGGCGCCCGCCCGGTAGGGCGTACCGCCCTTGCCGAGGACCGTTCCGTCGAACTGCCCCGCGGTGTAGACCTGGATTCCGGGCTCCGTGGTCAGCACCTCCATGCGGCGGCCCGTGGCCGGCGCGTACAGGACGGCGGCCCGGCGCAGCGTCCCGGCGCCGTACGGGTCCAGGACGAAGTTGTGGTCGTACCCGCCGGGCGCGCCGGGGCGGGCCAGGGCGTCGGCGAGCCTGAGTGGCCGGCGGAGGTCGAAGGGGGTGCCGGAGACGGGGAGGTGGTCCCCGCGGGGTATGAGGTCGCCGTCGACCGGGGTGTAGTGGGAGGCGTGGACGGCGAGTTCGTGACCGAGGACGTCGCCGGCACCCTCGCCGTCGAGGTTGAAGTAGGCGTGGTTCGTCAGGTTGACGAGGGTGGGGGCATCGGTCACCGCCGTGTAGGAGAAGGCGAGTTCGTCGTCACGGCCGACGAGACAGGCGACGGTGACGTCGAGGTTCCCCGGGAAGCCCTGGTCGCCGTCCGGGCTGCGCAGCCGCAGGAGCACCCCGGTCCACTCCGGGGTGTGCACGCTCTCGGCCTCCCAGAGGCGGGTGTCGAAGCCGTCGGTCCCGCCGTAGAGACAGTGGCCGTTCTCCTGTGTGGTCAGCCGGTACGGCGTCCCGTCCAGGGAGAAGCGGCCGTGTGCGACGCGGTTGGCGTAGCGGCCGACGGTGGCGCCGAAGTACCGGGCGGTGGTGGCCGTGTGGCGCGGGTCGCGGGGGGCGAGGACGACGTCGCCGGGGGTGCCGTTCCGGTCCGGCGCCCACAGCCCATGGAGGCGGGCGCCGAGGGTGTGCACCTCCGCCGTGAGCCCGCCGGGGAAGCCGAAGGTCCAGCGTTCTCCGGCGTGCGGGTCGTCGTGGCGGACCGGGGGTACTCCGGTGAGGGCGGACGGGGCTGGGTTCATGCGGGTTCCTTGGTCGCGAGGGGGCGCAGCCGAAAGGGGGCAGGGAGAACCCCGCCCCCTCGGTGGCCCGGGGTCTATTCCGCCTGGCGGGAGCCGCCGAAGAGGCGCTGGAGGAGGATGAAGACGAACAGCAGACCGCCGATGACGATGCGGGTCCACCACGAACTGAGCGTGCCCTGGAAGCTGATGACGGTCTGGATCAGACCGAGGACCGTCACGCCCAGCGCGGTGCCGAGGACGAAACCGGAGCCTCCGGTCAGCAGCGTCCCGCCGATCACGGCGGCGGCGATGGCGTCGAGTTCCATGCCGACGGCGTGCAGGGCGTAGCCGGACAGCATGTAGAAGGTCAGCAGCAGGCCGCCGAGGGCGGAGCACAGGCCGCTCACGGCGTACACCGCGACCTTGGTGCGGCCCACGGGCAGGCCCATGAGACGGGCGGAGGTCTCGTTGCCGCCCACGGCGTAGACGGTGCGGCCGAAGCGGGTGTGGTGGAGGACGACGAAGGCGAGCGCCAGCACGACGAGGGCGATGACCACGGCGGGCGAGACGAACAGGCCGCCGGGCAGCAGCACGCGCGTCTGGGCGATCCGGGTGGTCGTCGGGTCCGTGATCGAGAGGGACTCGGTGCTGATCATGTAGCAGAGGCCGCGGGCGAGGAACATGCCGGCGAGGGTGACGATGAAGGGCTGGATCTCGAAGGTGTGGATCACCCAGCCCATGAGGGCGCCCCCTCCGGCTCCCGCCAGCAGGACCAGCGGGACCGCCAGGGCGAGCGGCAGGCCGTTCTGTTCGACGAGCCAGGCGGTCAGCATGGTCGACAGGGCCACCATGGAGCCGACGGACAGGTCGATCCCTCCGGTGAGGAGGACGAAGGTCATGCCGATGGCGACGACGAGCAGGAAGCCGTTGTCGATCAGGACGTTGAGCAGCACCTGGGCCGAGAAGAAGCCCTCGTACCGCACGGAGCCGATCGAGAACATCGCGACCAGCAGCGTGGCCGTCACCATCAGCGGCAGGCGGGCGGCGTGCCGTGCCGAGAAGCGGTGGAGCGGCGTGGTGAGACTGGTGCTCACGAGTGGACCTCCTGCCGACGGGCCGTCAGATCAGCGGACGTGGCGGCCGGTTCGGGGGCGCCCGTCCGGCGAAGGCGTGGGAACCGCGCGCGGAACACGGGCGACTGGACCAGGCACACGACGATGACGACCAGCGCCTTGAAGACGAGGGTGGTCTCTGGCGGGACGCCGAGGGTGTAGATCGTGGTCGAGAGCGTCTGGATGACGAGCGCGCCCAGGACGGTCCCGCCGACGGAGAAACGGCCGCCTGTGAGGGCGGTGCCGCCGATGACGACGGCCAGGATCGCGTCGAGCTCGATCCACAGGCCCGCGTTGTTGCCGTCGGCGCTGGACACGTTGGAGCTGATCATCAGGCCGGCGACCGCGGCGCACACGGCGCTGACGACGTAGACCGTGACCAGGAGCCCGGCCGCCCGGACGCCGACGAGCCGGCTCGCGACCGGGTTGCCGCCCACCGATTCGACGAGCATGCCGAGCGCGGTCCGCCGGGTGACGAGGGAGGTGACGGCGACGAGGGCGGCCGCGAGCAGGACGGCGAAGGGGAGGGTGAGCCAGTAGCCGCCGCCGATCATCTTGTACGGGCCTTCGGCGACGCTGATGATCTGGCCGTCGGTGATCAGCTGGGCCACGCCCCGCCCGGCGACCATGAGGACCAGCGTGGCGACGATCGGCTGGACGCCGAGCCGGGCGACGAGGAAGCCGTTGAGGAGGCCGATGGCGGCGGCCACGCCGACCGCCAGCGCGATCGCCGACGTCATCGTGGGCAGGCTTCCGGGGTCCTCGGCGGTGGCGATGTGCTCGCACGCGAGGGCGCCGGCGATGGCGACCGTCGAGCCGACCGACAGGTCGATGCCCCGGGTGGCGATGACGAGCGTCATGCCGACGGAGACCAGGATCAGCGGGGCGCCGAACTGGAGGATGTCGATCAGGCTGCCGTACAGGTGTCCGTTCTGGACGCGGACGGCGAGGAAGTCGTGGGTGAGGGCGACGTTCCCCAGCAACAGGGTGGCCAGGACGGCGGCGGGCCAGAACAGGCGGTGCTTCGTGAGCCGCCGGGCTCCGGGCGCCCGGCCCTGCCGCTCCCCGGTGCCGGTGTCGTCAGGTGGTGTCATGAGGTGGCTCCGGTGGCGATGGCGGCCAGGATCCGGTCGGGCGTCAGGGTCGTGTCGTTGGGGAGGACGGCGACGAGCCGGTGGTCGCGCAGGACGCCGACCCGGTGGCTCAGCCGCAGGACCTCCTCCAGTTCGGCGGAGATGAAGAGGACCGCGGTGCCCTCCGCGGCGAGCCGGCCGACGAGCCGCTGGATCTCCGTCTTGGCGCCGATGTCGATGCCCCGGGTGGGTTCGTCGAGGATCAGCAGTTCGGGGTCGGTGAGCAGCCACCGGGCGAGCAGCACCTTCTGCTGGTTGCCGCCGCTGAGGTTGCGGACCTGGGCCTCGGGGTCGGCCGGGCGGATGTCGAGGACCTCGGTCCACCGGGCGGCGATCTCGTCCTGCCGGGCGCGGGAGAGGGGTCGGGTCCAGCCGCGTGCGGCCTGGAGGGCGAGCACGATGTTCTCGCGGACGGTGAGTTCGCCGATGAGGCCCTCCGCCTTGCGGTTCTCCGAGCAGAAGGCGATCTTGTGGGCGATCGCGGTGCGCGGCGAGCGCAGGACGGCGCGCTCGCCGTGGATCCGCAGCTCGCCGCCGTCGGCGTGGTCGGCTCCGAAGAGCAGCCGGGCGGCCTCGGTCCGTCCGGATCCGAGGAGTCCGGCGAGTCCGATGACCTCGCCGCGGTGGATGTCCAGGTCGTACGGGTGGACCGAGCCGGCCCGGGTGAGCCCGCGGGCGCTGAGGATGGGGGCTTCGGCGGACTCGGGGGCGGCCGCCTCGGCCGCGGTGCCGGTGTGGGAGGTCCCGGCCAGTTCGTCGAGGGTGCCGAGTGCGCTGCCGACCATGTGGTGGACCAGCGTGACGGGGGTCAGCTCGTCGATCCGGTACTCGCCTTCGAGGCGCCCGTTGCGCAGTACGGTCACCCGGTCGCACAGGTCGAAGACCTGGTCGAGGAAGTGGGTGACGAAGAGGATCGCGACGCCTCGGTCGCGGAGGCGACGCACCAGGGCGAAGAGCTGGGCGACCTCGTCGCGGTCGAGGCTGGAGGTGGGCTCGTCGAGGACGAGTACCTTGGCCTGGACGTCCACGGCGCGGACGATCGCGACGAGTTGCTGGACGGCGAGGGAGTGGGCGCTCAGCGGCATGCGGACGTCGAGGTCGAGGTCCAGCTCGGTGATGAGCCGTGCCGCGCGCCGGTGGAGGGCCTTCCAGTGGACGAGACCGAAGCGCCGGGGTTCACGGCCGACGAGGATGTTCTCGGCGACCGACAGGTTGGGGCACAGGTTCACCTCCTGGTAGACGGTGCTGATTCCGGCGTGCTGCGCTTCCAGCGGTTGGGCGAACCGCCGGGGGCCGCCGTCGACGGAGACCGTTCCCGAGTCCGGCGGGTGGACCCCGGTGAGCACCTTGATGAGGGTCGACTTGCCGGCGCCGTTCTCCCCCATCAGGGCGTGGACCTCGCCGGGGAAGAGGCGCAGGTCGACGCCGTCGAGGGCGAGGACACCGGGGAACGCCTTGCGGATGCCGCGGGCCTCCAGGACCGGCCGGTCGGCGGGGGCGGGGTTGGGGGTCGGTGCGGGTGTGCGGGGGGTGGGTGGGACTGTCATCCGCCCTCCTCGTTCTGGGGACCGGGGGCGGCGCGAGGCCGGCCCGGGTCCGGTGCGGGCGGTGGGTCAGTACTGGCGGCCGGGCAGGGCGGCCGCGGCCTGGTCCTGGGTGAAGACGCCCTCCTCGACCTCGACCCGTGTCGGGACGCTTTCCCCGGCCGCGACCTTCTTGGCGAGGTCCATGAGCTGGTCGCCGAGGAGCGGGTTGCACTCGACCACCACGTTGATCTTCTTCTCCTGCAGGGCGACGAAGGCCTCCTTGATGCCGTCGACGGAGATCACCTTGATGTCGGTGCCCGGCTTCTTGCCCGCCTCCTCGATGGCCTGGATGGCGCCGAGGGCCATGTCGTCGTTGTGGGCGTACAGGACGTCGATGTCGTCGTGGGACTTCAGGAAGGCCTGCATGACCTCCTTGCCCTTGGCGCGGGTGAAGTCCCCGGTCTGGGAGGCGACGACCTTGAACTTGGGGTCGCCCTTGACGGCCTCGGCGAAGCCCGCCTTGCGGTCGTTGGCGGGGGCGGATCCGGTGGTGCCCTGGAGCTCGACGATGTTGACGGGGTCGGAGGTGCCCTCGTACTCCTTCACGAGCCACTTGCCGGCCTCCTGGCCCTCCTTGACGAAGTCGGATCCGAGGAAGGTCCGGTAGAGCGAGGTGTCCTGCGAGTCGACGGCGCGGTCGGTGAGGATCACCGGGATGCCGGCGTTCCTGGCCTCCTTCAGGACGGTGTCCCAGCCGGACTCCACCACCGGCGAGAAGGCGATGACGTCCACCTTCTGCTGGATGAAGGTGCGGATGGCCTTGATCTGGTTCTCCTGCTTCTGCTGCGCGTCGGAGAACTTCAGGGTGATACCGGCCTTCTCGGCCGCCTCGCGCACGGACTTGGTGTTGGCCGTACGCCAGCCGCTCTCGGCTCCCACCTGGGCGAACCCGAGCACCAGCGTGCCGTCGGAGGAGCCCTTGCCTGCACCGCCGGTGGTGCCGGAGGGCGCGGGCTCGGTGGTGCAGGCGGTCAGCGCACCAGCGGCCAGGACGGCGGCGGTGATGACGCGGAGGGCTCTGTGGGCCATGTCGTGGTTCCTCTCGGGGACGTGCGTCGTACCAGGCGGAGCCCTGAAGGGGACGGGCCCGGCGAAGACAGGGCAGCAAAGGGAGGGCGTCGAACGCGAGACATTGTGAGCGCTAACAGACTGACAACTCAAGGGTCTGTACAGCCGTAACCCTTTTTTGATGCGACGCCACTCCGGAGCCAACCAGGAAGTCGGCGCCAAAAGTTGTGAGCGTTAACAGTCACCGTCGGGGTGCCGCCTGGGCGCCGCCGCGACGTTTACCGAGGCGCCGCCGGGGCACCGCCCCGGGCCGGAATCCCTTGCGGTGTGACGCCCGTTGACACACCCCACCGCGCTTCGTATCGTCGCGACACCCTTTCGAACGACGCCCGACATACCGAACATCAGGAGTCGCCGCCCCATGTGCCGCCCTCGGCCTCCGCACCCGGCCCGCCCCCGGTGAGCCGCCGGAGGCGGGCCGTCGTCCTCGACGCTCCCGGGACGGTCCGCCTCGTGGAGCACCTGCCTCGGGATCCGGGGCCCGGCGAAGCCCGGGTACGCGTCCACGCCGCCGGGATGTGCGGGAGCGACCTCGACCTCCACCTGGGCCGCCGCCCCGCCCCGTACGCGCGCTATCCGCTCACCCCCGGCCACGAGTGGTCCGGCACCGTCACCGCGGTGGGCGAGGGCACGCCCGCCGCCCTGGTCGGCCGCAAGGTCGTCGGCGAAGGACTGCGCGACTGCGCGGCCTGCGCACCCTGCCGCGCCGGCGAGGCCGGCCTCTGCGCCGCCGGCTACGAGGAGACGGGGTTCACCCTTCCCGGCGCGATGGCCCCGACCCTGACACTCCCCGCCCGCCTGCTGCACACACTGCCGCCGGACGCCGATCTCACCGCCGCGGCGTTCCTCGAACCCGCCGCCCGTGCCGCCGCGGCCGTCCTCAAGGCGCGCCCCCTGCCCGGGTCACGCGTGGCCGTCATCGGCTCCGGCGCCCTCGGCCTGCTCGCCGCGCAGCTCCTCGGCGCCTTCTCGCCGAGCGAGCTGACGGTCGTCGGCGCGAGCCCCGGCCGAGCCGACCTGTCCCATCGCTTCGGCGCCACCCGTTACCGCACGTGGGACCAGACCGCCCACCTCACGGACTGCGACGTGGTGATCGACACCGTGGGCGCGGCGTCGACCGCGCGCGCCGCGACCTCCCTGCTGCGACCGGGAGGACGCCTGGTGCTCACCGGCATCCCGGCCCCCGGGGCGGAGAAACTCGACCCCGCCCGGGTCGTCGCACGGCAGCTGTCGATCGGCACCGCGTTCGGAGCGACCTCCCGCGCCTGGACCCACGCCGTACGCGCCTTCTCCGCGGCGCGCCTGACGCCGCTCGAACTCCTCACGCACCAGCTGGGAATCGAGGAGTTCGAGCGGGCCGTGGACCTCACGGGCAGCGCCGATCCCCACGTCGGGAGGGTCCTGCTCCGCCCCTAGCGGCCGAAGCACGTCGCGCATCCGAAGGTCCGCATGCCCGGACAGCGTCGACAGCCTGGTCAGGACAGAGGGGCACCACGGCGACGGCGACGCGGGTGAACAGGGCCCGTCGTCAGGACCGTTGACGGTGGCAGCGGCGCGTCGCTAGTCTCCGCTCCAGATCCCGACCTGACCACCCGGGTTCTCCGCGACACCCCTTGGGAGCGCTCCCATTCCTTCGCTCTCCCATACCCGATCGTCCAGGACGAGCCACGGCTTCCCCACCGCCTCCCCACGCCTCCCGCCATCCCCCACGGCTCACGGCGCCACCCGCGCTTCCTGACGCCGCCCCACGACCACCCGTAGGAGCCGCACATGCCCCCCACCACGTCGTCATTGGTCCGCCGACCCGCGCGCCTCTCCGCCGCGATCCTGACGGGCGCGCTCCTCCTCGGCGGCCTCGTGACCGCACCCTCCGCCGCGGGCGCGTCGACCGCGGCGGCGGCGACCTCGGCCGTACGCGTCAACCAGGTGGGCTACCTGCCCGACGGTCCGAAGCGCGCCACCGTCGTCACCACGGCGCCACAGGCGCTCAACTGGCAGTTGCGGAACGCGGCCGGGACGGTCGTCGCCTCAGGATCGACCGTCCCGCGCGGCTCCGACGCCCCCTCCGGACAGTCCGCCCAGGTGGCGGACTTCTCCTCGCACCGGGAGACGGGCACCGGATACGTCCTGACCGTGGACGGCAGCAGCAGCGCCCCCTTCGACATCCGCGCGGACCTCTACGACGCGCTGCGCTCCGACTCGATGGCGTTCTTCCACCACCAGCGCAGCGGCATCGCGATCGACGCCTCCCTGGTGGGCTCCGCCTACGCGCGCCCGGCCGGTCACCTCGGGGTCGCGCCCAACAAGGGCGACACCTCCGTCCCGTGTCAGGCCGGCGTGTGCGACTACACCCAGGACGTCAGGGGCGGTTGGTACGACGCCGGCGACCACGGCAAGTACGTGGTCAACGGCGGCCTCTCCACCTGGCTGCTCGTCAACTCCTTCGAGAGGGCCGAACGGGCGGGCAAGGAGGCCGCGTTGGGCGACTCGACCCTGCGCGTCCCCGAGCGCGGCAACGGCGTGCCCGACGTCCTCGACGAGGCGCGGTGGGAGCTGGACTTCCTGATGCGGATGCAGGTGCCCGTCGGCAAGCCGAACGCGGGCATGGCGTTCCACAAGATCCATGACGCGGCGTGGACCGGCATGCCGATGCGGCCCGAGCAGGATCCCCAGCCGCGCGAACTGCACCGCCCCTCCACGGCGGCCACCCTCAACCTCGCGGCGGCCGCCGCGCAGTGCGCCCGCGTCTTCCGGCCCTACGACTCCGCCTACGCCGACCGCTGCCTGTCGGCCGCCCGCCGGGCGTGGAGCGCGGCGCAGGCCAACCCGGCGGTCTTCGCCCCGGACTCCGACGGCACGGGCGGCGGCGCCTACGGGGACACGCGGGTCACCGACGAGTTCTACTGGGCCGCCGCGGAGCTGTACGCGGCGACCGGCGAGAGCGCGTACCGGGACGCGGTCACCTCCTCGTCCTGGCACACCTCCGCCGACGCGTTCAGTCCGTACGGCTTCGGCTGGGCGGACACCGCCGCGCTCGGCCGGCTCGTCCTGGCCACCGTCCCGAACGGGCTGCCCGCCGCCGACACGGCCCGGATCCGCTCCTCGGTGACCGCCGCGGCCGACGGCTACCTGTCCAGGATGGCCGCCCAGGGGTACGCCGTGCCCGTCCCCGCGGACGGCTACTTCTGGGGATCGAACGGCGAGGTCGCCAACGACGCCGTCGTCATGGCCGTCGCCGGAGAGCTGACGGGCGACGCGCGCTACCGCGCCGGCGCCCTGGAGACCATGGACTACCTGCTGGGACGCAACGCCCTCGGCGTGTCGTACGTGACCGGCTACGGCGAGACGTCCGCCCAGAACCAGCACCACCGCTTCTGGGCGCACCAGCTGGACGCCTCGCTGCCCCACCCGCCGGCCGGTTCGCTCGCGGGCGGTCCCAACAGCGCGCTCCAGGACCCGGTGGCGCAGGAGAGGCTGCGCGGCTGCGCCCCCGCGGCCTGCTACGTCGACCACATCGACTCGTACTCGACCAACGAGGTGGCGGTCAACTGGAACGCCCCGCTGGCCTGGCTCGCCGCCTACGCCGCCGAGCGGACCTCCACCGGCGGCGAACCGCCCGCCGCCGCCTGCGCGGTGACGTACGCGGTGAGCAACGTCTGGAGCACCGGCTTCACGGCCAACGTCACCGTCCAGAACACCGGCCCGACGGCCGTGGACGGCTGGCAGCTGACCTGGTCCTACCCGGCCGGGCAGAACGTCACGAGCGCGTGGAACGCCACCGTCACCCAGAGCGGCACCGCCGTCAGCGCCCGCAACACCGACTGGAACCGGACGATCGCCCCCGGCGCGTCGGTGAGCTTCGGAGTCCAGGGGACCCACACCGGCTCGACCCCCTCCCCCACGGCCTTCACGCTCAACACGGGCGCCTGCGCCTGACCCGTCCGTCCGCCGAACCACCCGCGGGTCGGTCCTCCGCTGACGAGGAGGACCGCCGCGGCCCCCTCGACGCCCCGTCACCCCGCCGGCGTCCTCACGCGCCGGGCGCGGGACGGACCGTGACGCCGTTCCGTTCGAGCAGGGCCGCGGTGACCCCGTCGCCCGCCGTCAGCCGCCCGGTGAACGAGCCGTCGTGAACCGCGCCGCGACCGCACGAGGGGCTGCGCGGCATCAGCAGGGCCTCCCGGCAGCCGCCGCGCCGGGCCGCGTCGAGCGCGAGACGGGCGCCGGCGACGAACTCCGCCGTCACGTCGCGGCCCGTGTCGTCGACCACGCGCGCCGTGCCGTCGAGCACGGCGCCCCCGTCGCCGCCGACCAGCTCGGCGGGGCGCCTCGGGGTCGCGAGGCCGCCCGCCGTCTCCGGGCAGAAGGGGACCGGCTCGCGGCCCGCGAGCGCGGCCTCGATCTCCGGGGACGCCTTGTGCCGTCCGTCGAACCGGCACGGAACTCCGCGCAGACACGCGCTCACCAGGACTGTTTCCACACCGGCAGGCTATCCGTGACCCACCGCGCGAGGGGCCGTACGACGCGGAGGGGGCGTCAGGTCCGATCGGCAGCCGCCCGGCCGCGAGCACCGGGCAGGTGCACGACGAGGAGCGTGAAGGCGGCCAGCGCGAGGTTGCGGGCCGCGGCGTCCAGACCGTTCCAGTCGGACGACTGCCACATGGCGAACCACTCGCCGCCGATCGCGAGGAAGCCCACCCCGAAGAGCAGCAGCACCATCACCAGACCCACCGTGCTCGCCGCTCGGGCGCGGTCGTACGCGTCCCGGCGCAGTCCCGTGATCCAGAACCAGGTGGCGGCGAGGAGGACCAGCGCGGCCAGCGTCTCCCAGACGATGACGGCGACGTACGCGGCGTCCTGGAGGGCGGGCGATTCGATCGCCCGCCACATCAGGTCGGGGTCCTCGAAGGTGGTGTCCATGCTCAGGACGTGGCGGACGAACTGCTGGTTGGTGCCGAAGTCCGTGATGTTCCCGAAGGCGACCAGGGCCATGCAGAGCGCGACGGTCGCCGTGAGCGCGGTCGCCGCGACGGGCAGCGCGCCCAGCTCCAGCAGCAGGTTCCGCCGGGAGGCCGGGGCCTCTGGCGGGGAAGGGGTGTCGGAGTCGTTGCCGGTCGGCCGATGGGCCTGTCCCATGGGTGGGTCCTCCTCGTCGTGGCGTGGGTCCCGCGCTCGGACCGCGGGCCGCGTACGGTCTCCTCCCCACACGGACGCCCTTCCAGCCGCCCCGCCCCGCTCCCCCGCTCGTCCCGGGCCGGACCCCCACGGCCGGAGTCACCGCCGGAGGTCCGGGCTCCCGCGCTCGTGGGTCTCCTCGGGGCGCCGTGCGGGCTCAGGCGACGGTGGTGAGTTTCACCGGCTCGGTGCCGGCCGCGCTGTGCCGCTCGGCCCAGCCCTCCAGCGCCGTACGGCAGGCGTGGTCGAGGTGGTGCAGGCGCGACAGGTCGAGTTCGACCGGGCGGTCCTGCGGAAGCGACTCCAGGCTGTCGAGGATCTTCGGCAGGCGGAGGAAGGTGGCGTTGCCGGCCAGGTACGCCCGGATCGGGCCGGCGCCCTTGTCGACGACCTCCAGCCTCACGTGCGAGGCCTCCCACGCGGTCTTGGCGACCGCCAGGCCGAGGCCGATCAGGACGCCCTCGAACATGTTCACCACGACGATGGCGACGGCCGTGACCACCAGGACCACGGCCTCTCCCTTGTGCCCCCGCCACAGCCCCACGAGCTGGCGGAACGGGATCAGCTTCCAGCCCGCGTGCACCAGGATTCCGGCCAGGGCCGCGAGCGGGATCAGGGCGAGGGCGAAGGGCAGCACGGCGGCGAACAGCAGCAGCCACACGCCGTGCAGGACGCGCGACGCCTTGGTCCTGGCGCCGGCCTCGACGTTGGCGGAGCTGCGAACGATCACCGCGGTCATGGGCAGGGCGCCGAGCAGGCCGCACACCGCGTTACCGGTCCCCTGGGCGATCATCTCCTTGTCGTACTCGGTGCGCGGACCGTCGTGCAGCCGGTCCACGGCCGCCGCGCTGAACAGGCTCTCCGCGGACGCGATCAGCGCGAACGCGATGATCGTGCCCCAGACGGCCGGATCGGCGAGCTCGGCGAAGGCCTGGGCGCCGGGCAGCTGGACGACGCCGAGGAGGCCCTCCACCTCGACCGTGGCGACGGGCAGGCCGAGGCCGAGCGAGGCGGCCGTCGCCAGCACCACCGCCACGAGGGCCCCGGGCACGGACCGCACCCGCCCCGGCAGCTTCTTCCACAGCACGATGACGGCGATCGTGCCGGCACCGATCGCGAGCGAGGCCAGGGCCTCCGTGCTCCCGAGCGCGTCGGCGAACGCCCGGGGCAGACCCGCGATCTTGCCGATGCCGGTCTCCGGGGCCTTGAGGCCGGCCGCCGCGTAGAGCTGACCGGCGATGATCACCAGGCCGATGCCGCAGAGCATGCCCTCGACGACGGCGACGGAGATCGCCCTGAACCAGCGGCCGACCTTGAGGAAGCCCATGGCGAGCTGGAGCAGGCCGGCGGCCAGCACGATCACCCCGAGCATGCCCACTCCGTACGCGCTGACCGCCTCGAAGACGATGACGGTCAGGCCTGCGGCGGGCCCGGACACCTGGAGGCTGCTGCCTGCCATGCACCCGGTGACGAGACCGCCCACGATGCCGGTGACGAGGCCGAGTTCGGCCGGGACGCCGGAGGCGACCGCCACGCCGACGCACAGCGGTACGGCGACGAGGAAGACGACGACGGACGCGAGGAAGTCCTCGCGCAGGTGGGGGAAGCGGCGAGGCGTGCCGACCGTCGCGCCGCTCACAGCGCCTCGAACGCGTCGGTGTCCGGGCGGTGTTCGCGCACGGCGCCGGTGCCGACCTCGTAGTACCAGCCGTGCAGGCGGAGCCGGCCGTCCGCCAGCCGCCTCTCGACGCACGGGTAGGAGCGCAGCCGCAGCAGCTGGGTCAGGACGTGGTTCTGCACGGCCTCGGTCACGGCCGGGTCGGTCGGATCGGAGGACCGGGGTTCGTCCGCCGCGTGCGCGAGCCAGTCCCGTACGGCCGGCACGGCGGTCAGGTCCTCGCCGCGTACGAGCGCGCCGACGGCGCCGCAGTGGGAGTGCCCGCAGACCACGACGTCGCCGACGCCGAGGACCTCCACGGCGTACTCGATGGTGGCCGCCTCACCGGTGGGGGTGGAGGAGGCGTAGGGCGGAACGATGTTGCCCGCCGTGCGCAGCTCGAAGAGCTCGCCGGGACGGGCGCCGGTGATCAGGGCCGGGACGACCCGGGAGTCGGAGCAGGTGATGAACAGGACCGCCGGGGACTGGCCCGCGGCAAGGCCGGTGAACTCCTCCGGGCGCCGTCCGAAAGAGCGCGCGTTGTCGATGAGGGGTTGCATGGCGTGGTGATCCTCCTGGCGCGCGATGGCTGCGCGTCGGGTGCGTGACGGCTGTGTGGGGGGACTGCGGGGGGACTTGCGGCGAGAGAACTCCTCTACGCGTCTGCGAAGGGCAGGGTGACGGCGAGGGGCGGTGACACGAACGCCACGACGGCGAGGAGCGTCAACACGCCTCGTTTCGCCGATGCTCGTGACATGCGGCTTCTGTTTCTCTTTCGGTTGGTTGATACGTATAGCAGGAACCAAAGATTGGTCAAGGGAGGGTCAAGAAGCATGCTAATCCAGCAAAGTCGCATGCGGGGGCAACGTGAGGCGTCCACCCCAGGAGCGCCCTAAATGCGAGGGGGATTGGCCGGATCGAGTCGATCGCGAAAGCGATTTCGACGAGGCGTCGCCGATCCGCCGACGGGCGCGGCGAGGCCGCCCGCAGGGCAAAGACCGAGGCGCCCGACCTGGGCTACTGCCCGTCGGACGCCTCTCGTTCGCCGTGTGCACAGGGAGGACACGGCAGGCACGCACGTGCGGGCCGGGGGCCCGCTCACCCGGAACCGGAACCGGGAGGGACTTCTCAGTCCCGGTCGGGGACCGGCCGCCCCATCCACCAGTTGCCGGCGGCCTCGGGGTCCGGGCTGGTCCAGAACTCCACGACGGCGTCGGTGAATTCGGCGGGCGACAGCGTGCCGTCGCCGTCGGTGTCGAGGTGCCGGAAGGCCTCGGCCGCGTCCTCCTCCGTGAAGCCGGGGAAGTGCCCGCGCTGGAAGGCGAGGAACTCGTCGGGGCTGACCCGCCCGTCCTGGTCGATGTCCGCGATCTGGAGATAGGCCTCCGCGATCCTGCCGAGGGCGGCCCGGGCAGCCGCGGGGTCGCCGGACAGCGACCGGGTCGAGGCGACGAACTGCTCCCTCGGGATTCCCTGGCCGCCCGCCGACAGGAACGGCAGGTGCACCTCGCGCCAGATGCCCAGGTAGGCGTCGACGATCCGCCGCGCCTCCGGGGAATCCTCGGCGTGCCCGAGGGAGGACGCCACCCGGCGGCCCATCACCACGTGGTCGTCCTCCGTCAGTACGCCGTTGCCGTTCACGTCGAGCCGGTCGAATCCGCGTTCGATCTTCGCCGTCAGAAAGTCCTGGCCGGTCATCACCGCTCCTCGTCGTCGCGTGCGCCGCGGCAGGACGCGGGGACGCCCCTGCCACGCGGGGCAACGAGGGGCCGCTCGGAAAGGAAACGCCCTCGCCCAGGACGCCGAGGGCCGGTTCAGCCGCCGGCGGTCGCGGCCGGGTCGCACGTGCGCAGCCCCGTCACGTGGTTGCCGTCCGTTCCGTAGCCGGCGAAGGTCGCCCACTGGCCGGGCTGGAGCACACGGCACGGGGCCCATTGCCCGTTCGTGTAGTCGACCGTTATGGCGACGGCATCGCCGCAGCCGTTGTGGACGTCGGTGTAGCGCCAGCCCTGGACGTACTCCACGCAGTCGGGGGCGAGGGGGTCGGTGGCCGCGACGGCGGAAGGGGCGGCGGACAGGGCGAGCAGGAAGCCCGTCGACGCCAGGGCGGCGACAGCTCGCGGCAGGCGGTTCGTCAGTTCGGTCATGCGGTGCATCTTCGAAGCCCGCCCCTCCTTGCGCAAGTATCTGCAAATGTTTTCAGTCAGGCCGCGACGCGGCCGCGACCCGCGCAGGTCAGGCGACTTTCAGGAGCTTGCAAGCCCTGCGCCCCTCATGTCGCCCCCGACGCGCGCGACCGATCCCCGCCCCGCGAACACCATTGCCAAGACATGTGACATGTGCCATTTTACTGCGCATCCCGTCACCGACGGGTCCCCCAACTCGTCCTCCAGGAGCCGAACTTGCGCGCCTTGGCCATCGCCACCGCCCTGTTGATCGCCGTCGCCACCCCCGCTGCCGCCGCCCACGCGGCGCCCGCAGGCCGGGGCGAGCCCACCCCGGACCACGTCTTCGCCGACGCGGGGCAGCGCCCGGCCCACGGCACGAGCAAGGACACGCTCGGCCTGGCCGCGGCCGGAGGCGGCAGACTCGAAGCCCGGATCCTGCCCGTCGTCCACGACTGCAGCCCGGCCCTGCGCATTCGCGCCCAGGAGATGACCGCCGCCCAACTGGCCGCCACCTGCGCGAGCCTCGCCGGCCAGGACGCCTCCTTCCACAACGTGGTCAAGGACCCGGGCCCGGTCGCCGACGACCACAACACCACGCTGGAGGTCGACGTCTTCAATTCCAGCGCGGACTACAAGGCGTACGCCGGCCGGATCTACGGCATCGACACGAACAACGGCGGCATGTACCTGGAGGGGGACCCGGCCCGGACCGGCAACCAGCCCCGGTTCATATGCTACGAACGCACCGACGTGAGCCCCGGCTGGCAGATCTGGAACCTCAACCACGAGTACACCCACTACCTCGACGGCCGCTACGACCTCCACGGCGACTTCGCCGACAGCCAGACCACCCCCACCGTCTGGTGGGGCGAGGGCATCGCCGAGTACGTCTCCTACTCGTACCGCGGCGTCCCCTACACCAACGCGCTGGCCGAGGCGGGCAAGCACACGTACGCGCTGCGCACGCTCTTCGACACCACCTACGCCAACAGCGACGTCAACCGCACCTACAACTGGGGCTACCTCGCCACCCGCTACATGATCGAGCGGCACCCCGCCGACGTCGCGACCGTCCTCGGCCACTACCGCACCGGGAACTGGAACGCCGCGCGCGCGTTCCTCACCTCGCTGGACTACGAGAGCGACTGGAACGCCTGGCTGACGGACGTGTCGGCCGGCGCCTGATCGCGCGCGCCGGGGCATGCCGGCGTCGGCGCGGGCCGCCTCCCGCGCCGACGACCGCGCGTCAGGCGGTGCTTCCCACCGCCGGGGCGGTGGTGGAGGAGGCTCGCGAAGCCGCCGCGGCCCCTGCTGCCGACGACCAGCAGGTCCGCACCCTCCGACGCCTCGGTCAGGACACCGGCCCCCTCGACCGACCGGTATCCGGGCTCGCGTCCGCTACGCGTGTCCGTCGGCCAGGACACGGGGGCTGGCCGGTCTCCGTACCCGTGTCCGTGTCCGTGTCCGTGTTCGTGTCCGTGTCCGAGACGATGCGGCCGTCGCGCATGTGGAGGGCGCGTGGACAGCCCTCGGCCACCGACTGCTCGTGGGTGGCGATGAGGACGGTGGTGCCGTGGTCGCGGCCCAGCCGGACGACGAGGTCCATGACGGCGGCTCCCGTGGTCGAGTCGAGGGCGCCCGTGGGTTCGTCGGCGAGGAGGAGGCGCGGGGTGTCGACGAGGGCGCGGGCCAGGGCGACCCGCTGTTGCTGGCCGCCGGAGAGCTGGGCGGGGTGGGCGTCGGCGCGGTCGGCGAGGCCCACGGCGTCAAGGAGTTCGCGGGCGCGCGCGTGCTTGTCGTAGGGCGTGCGGCGCGGGAGGACGGGGGCCAGGACGTTGTCGAGGACGGTGAGGGCGGGGAGCAGGTGGAAGCGCTGGAAGACGAAGCCGACGGTCCTGCGGTAGCGCGTGAGGTCCTTCTTGCCCAGCGCGGTGATGTCGGTGCCGTCGACGAGGATGCTGCCGGCGTCGGCGCGTTCGATGGCTCCGAGCAGGTGCAGCAGGGTCGACTTGCCGGATCCGGAGCGGCCGGTGACGGCGACGATCTGGCCGGGCGGCACCCGGAGCGTGATGCCGTCCGCGGCGGTGATCCTGGCCTCGCCGCGTCCGAACGACCTCGACAGGCCGGTGATGTCGATGGCCACCCCCGGGGGCACGGGCGGCGCGGAGGGTGTCGTGGGGGTCGTGGGGCGGTCCATGGTTCAGTCCTCGGCGAGTAGGGGGGCCGTCGGCAGGCGGAGCAGGGCGGCGGCGGGGGCGAGCGCGGCCGTGGTGGTGAGGAGGACGCCGCCGAACGCGGCCGCCGCGGCGGTGGCGGCCAGGGCCGGGGTGAGCGTGCCGGTGAGCCAGACGACCAGCGCCGCTCCGGTGGCCGCTCCGACGGTCGCCCCGAGGGCGCCCAGCTGCGCGCCTTCGTGGAGGACGAGGCGTACGAGGTGGGCGTCGGACCAGCCGGTGGCCTTCAGGACCGCGAACTCGGCCGCCCTCTCCCGGATGCCGAGGAAGACGACGTCGGCGACGGCCAGCGCCCCGAGGAGGACGGTGCCGGCGGCGGCGGCGATGTCGATGCCGCGGACGCGCAGGGCGACGGCGTCGCCCAGGGCCGTGCCCACGACGCCGTCGTGGAAGGAGGTGAGGACGGCGGCGACGGCGGTGACCGCGCAGACGCCGACGGCGAGGGAGAGGGCGCCGAGCGCGGTCCGGCCGGGTACACGGGCCAGATTGGCGGCGGCGAGGCCCGCGAGCGTGCGGTGGCGACGTGGGCGGCGGGCCGCGCGTACGGCTGGGCGCAGGGCGCGGGCGGGGTGCCGGGGGGTGGCGCGCAGCGCCGGGGGCAGGGCGGCGAGGAGGCTGAGGGCCAGGGCGACGGGGAGGGCGAGCGCGGCGCGGCCGGCCGGCACGTCGATCCCCAGGAGGGGCGCCAGGGCGGCGGAGAGGACGGCGCCCAGCGTGCCGGCGGTGGCGCCGACGAGGGCGGTCTCGGTGAGGACGAGTCCGGCGACGCGGCGGCGGGTCCAGCCGAGGCAGCCGAGGACGGCGAGTTCCCTGCGCCGGTCGCGGACGCCCGCGCCGACGGCGTTGAGCAGGAACAGCACGCAGACGACGAGGACGAGGCCGGAGATGAGCACGCTCTTGCGGTCGGCGGCCTCGACGACGGCGACGGCGACGCCCTTGACCGACCAGCCCTCGCTGAGGGTGAGCGGGGCGCGGCCGTGGCTTCCGGCGCCGAGGAGGACGGTGCGGGGCGCCGGGGACGAGCCCATGGTGAGGTCGACGTCGAGGCCGGTGGCGCGGGTGATTTCCTCGGCGACGGTCCGGACGCGTTCCCGTGAGGCGGCGTCCGTGCCGGTGACCCCGGCGACCCGGACCCGGACGGCGGAGATGGGGGCGCGGGCCTGTTCGGACGCGGGGTCGAGGATCCGGGTGAGGGCGGCGAGCGTGGTGAGCAGCTGGGGCGGGGTGGCGAGGTAGCCGCCGGGGTTGCCGTTGGGGAGCAGCGGGCGGTCGCCGAGGAGGCGGCGGGTGGCCGCGTCGGCGGCGGTGGCGTCGACGGGGCGGTACGTCTCCAGGGGGACGCGGGAGAGCGCGGAGAACTCGGTGAGCCGGGCCGGGTCGAAGGTGCCCACGGTGACGGCGTCGCCGTTCCACTCGCCGGCGACGGCTTCCGGCGACCGGTACTCGGGGACGCGGTGCAGGGGACGGTGTGCGGTGTCCTGCGCGAACCGGGGCACGGGGAGGCCGGAGGCGTGCTCGGTGTGCCAGAGGGCCTCCTGGTCGACCGGGACCGGGGCGGGGGTGAGGGGGTCGGTGTCCCGGTAGTCGGGCCGCCCCGACTGGATGACGCGGGTGAGGTCGGCGGTGCGGGGCTCGGCGGCCCCGTACACCTCGTCGGCGGTGAACACGCGGGTGTCGAGGAGGGTGCCGGGCAGGGCGGCGAGGCGGGCGGCGAGCCGCTCTCCGGCGAGTCCGGCGATGCCGGGGCCGCCGGACTCCGCTCCTCCGCCGGACCCGCCGGACCCGCCGGACTCCTCCGCTCCTCCGGGGCGGGAGCGTTCGATGCCGACCCTGAGCTGTTCGTCGATCTGCGGGGCGGCCGAGGCGAGGAGGGGTACGTAGCGGTGGAGGGCGCCGAGTTCGTCGCGGCCGTTCTCGGTCGTCTCGTCCTGCCGCAGGTAGCGGCCCTCGGTGACGGCCTTGTCCAGGCCGACGAGCCGCGCCTCCTGCCCGGGATCGACGGCGGCCAGCAGCATGGTCATGGGCCACTGGACGACGGAGGTGAGACGTTCCCGCGCCACGGGCCGGCCGTGTTCGTCCTCGCCGGTGACGAAGGTGCCGTCGGCGGTGAGCCTGGCGGCCACCAACCAGCCGCGGCCGTCGGAGAGTCCGGAGACCGGCGGCTGGCAGAGCGGTACGCGACGGCCGTCCGGCAGCGCCTCCAGAACGGGCGCGAAGTCGCTTCCGCACTGCTTCTGGACGGGGCCGGGGTCGGTGCCGTCCGCGTAGTGGAGGGTCCCGCCGCCGCCCACCTTCGGGTAGCGCGGCCACAGGAGCGGGTTCTTCGTGACGTAGACCCGGGACGGCGCGTCGTCCGTGATGCGGCTGAGGCCGCGGTCGCTGTGCCAGGTCGGGCGCAGGGTGAGCAGTTGCCGCGTGCGGGCCCGGTCGACCTGTGCGGTGAGGTCGACGACGGCGTGGTTGTTGCTGACGACGTACCCGACCATGGCGACGGGGGCCGCCGTGTCCACCCCGGCCGTCCTCGCGATCCGTTCCTGCTGCGCGGCCGTGATCCCGCCGAACCGGCCCGACAGGAAGTTGGGCCGGACGAGTCCCTCGCCGTCCTCCAGCGCGCTCCGCGCCCCCTGGGGCCGGACGAGGATGTCGTACGCGCCCCGGTAGTTGTCGTCCACCGTGCCCGTGGTCCGCAGCTGGGAACTCCGCGCGCCGGCCGTGAGCAGCGTGAACCCGGAGGTCGCCAGGAGGATCCCGAGGACGAGCGCGAGGCTGCGCAGCGTCCGGTGTCGGAGGTGGAAGGCGGCGAGCCGCAGCACGGGGATCCTCTCACTGGGGGCGGGGCGGAGGGGCGGTGCCCGCGTCGGGCGCCGGCCGCCCGGTACGCGGCAGGGCGTGCGCCGCTGCCGCGTACCGGGCGTGCGAGGGGCGGTCAGGAACAGCAGCCCGCGTCCTGCCAGCCCGAGCAGAACGAGCTGTCCCAGCACATGTACTGCTGGCGCTTGGCCTGGCTGCTGCAGCTGCTGGAGGCGACGCAGCGGGTGTCCTTGACCCACCAGGTCGCCTCGGCCTGCGCGGTGGGCGCGAGCCGGTCGGCCATCTTGTCCGCGAGTCGCTTCAGGGTGCTCATGGCGTGATCCCTTCGCTGGGTGACCGCCAGGTGGCGGTCGGGCGGTGCAGAAGCTAGCGGCCGTGCCTACAGGGCTCGTCCCGGCCGGAGAGTACGCGGCGTGTATGCCGCCCGCCTAGGCTGCCGCGGCACCGGCCCTCCCCCGCGCCGCACCGCGGGTTCGGTGGCCGGCCCGGGGTTTCTCCGTATCGAACAGGGGGTGAGCGGCGTGGTGTACGTGGTCATCGCCTGCCGTGCGCTGCTGGCACTCGTCTTCCTCGCCTCCGCCGCGGGCAAGCTGCGGGGCAGGGACGCGCTGGCCGTCTTCACGGCGGAGGTACGGGCCTGGCGGCTGGTACCGGCCGGGGCGTCGGGCGCCGTCGCGGCGGGCGTCGCGGGCGCGGAGGCGGTGGCGGCCGTCCTGTCGGCGCTGCCGGCGGCGGGCCGGAGCGGGCCGGTGCTCGGGGGGCTGCTCGTCGCGGTGTTCACGGCCGGGATCGTGGTCACGCGCGCCCGGGGTACGACGGCTCGCTGTTCCTGCTTCGGCCGCACCGCCGTTCCGCTCGGCAGGCGGCACCTGGTGCGCAACGGTTTCCTGCTGGCGGCGGCCGGTCTGGCCCTCCTGCCCGTCGGGGAGCCGTCCGGGGCGCCGGCGGTGGTGGTGGCCGTGGGGGCGGGCGCGGCGGCGGCGCTGCTCGTCGTGACGCTCGACGAGATCGTCGGGCTGTTCGCCGCCTCGGAGCCGTCCGCCCCCTCGGTCTCCTCCCCGGCCTCCTCCTCCGTTCCGTCGTCCCCGTCTCCCTCCCTCTCCCCCTCCTCGTCTCCGTCCCCGTCCCCGTCGTCAACGCCCGCTCCAAGGAGCTGAACGTGGCTGTACTCGGCTCGGCCGTCGCCCTGTTGGGCGCTCTGCTCGTCGTCAACCTGATCCTCACGTACGGCATCATCCGCAAGCTCGCCACGCTGGGCCCCGCGCGCCCGGCGGGCCCGATCGACGCGGGCAGTGTCGGTACGGCCGCCGGACCGTTCACGGTCCGCGCCACCGACGGCGGGACGCTCGCGCGGGAGGACCTGCCCGAGGGCGCTCTGGTCGGCTTCTTCTCCCCGGGCTGCGAACCGTGCACGGAGCTGCTGCCGCGCTTCTCGGCCGCCGTGCGCCGTCTGCGTCTCCCTCAGGACCGCGTCCTCGCGGTGGTCGGGCCGGGCCCCGGTGAGGAGCGCACCTACACGGACGAACTCGACGGTCTCGCCCGGGTGGTCGCCGGCGACCAGGCGGAGACGGTGGTCGCGGCGTTCGGCGTGACCGGCTATCCGGTGGTGTGCCGGGTCGCGTCGGACGGCACGCTCACGGTCGTCGACCGCGACCTGAAGGGCCTCGACGCGCTGGTGGCCGGGTGAGCGGCCGGCGGGCGGGACGCCGGGACGGACGGCCGGCCGGCGCCGTGCCCACGGTCCTCGGGCTCGCCTGGCACGCGGCGCGCGGTCCGCTGGCCGGGGTGCTGGCGACCGCGCTGGTGGTCGGGCAGCTGCCGGTCCTGGCCGCCTGGGCGACCGCCGCGGTCCTGGACACGGTGGCCGCCTCGGGCGACCCCTCCCGGATCGTGGCGCCCGCGACGCTGATCGCGGTGGCGGGGGTCGCCACGGCGCTCCTCCCCCACCTCGACGAGCTGTTGCGCGGCGACCTCGCACGGGCCGTGGCGCTGCACGCCCAGGACCGCCTGTACACGGCGGTCGACGCCTTCGCGGGTCTGTCCCGTTTCGAGGATCCGGCGCAGCTGGACCGGCTGCGGCTGGCGCAGAGCTGCGGTCAGGAGGCGCCGCCGCAGATCGTGACCGGGGCGATCGGCCTGCTGCGGGCGGGCGTGACGGTCGCGGGCTTCCTCGTCTCGCTGGCCGTGGTGAGCTGGTGGCTGGTGGCGGTGGTCGTCCTGTCCGCGGTGCCCGCGCTGCTGGTGGAGCTGCGGATGGCCCGGGTGTGGGCCGACACGGTGCTGCGGGTCACGCCGCTGGAGCGCCGGGAGCTGTTCTACGCGCAGCTGCTCGGCAGCGTCCAGGCGGCGAAGGAGATCCGCCTGTTCGGTACGGGCCGTCATCTGCGGTCCCGGATGCGGGCCGACCGCGCGGCCATCAACGCCGCCCACCGCCGCTCCGAGCGCCGTAACGCCGTGCTTCAGGCGCTGCCCGCCTCCGTCTCGGCGGCGGTCGCCGCCGCCGGACTGCTGTGGGCGGTCCGGGAGGCCGCGCACGGCCGGATGACGGTCGGCGACGTGACGCTCGCCGTCGCCGCGACCGCCGCCGTCCAGGGCGGACTGGGCACGGCGGCCGCCCAACTCGCCCTCGTACGACGCAATCTGATGGTCTTCGAGCACTTCACGCAGGTGATCGCGACACCGCCGGACCTGCCCCTGCCCGCACCCCAGGACCGGCCGGCGCCCCTGGCCCTCGGCATCGAACTGCGCGACGTCTCCTTCCGCTACTCAGAGGGCCACGACTGGGCCCTGCGGCACGTCTCCCTCACGCTGCCCGCCGGTTCCTCCCTGGCCGTCGTCGGCGACAACGGCGCGGGCAAGTCGACCCTGGTCAAACTGCTGTGCCGGTTCTACGACCCCACCGAGGGCACCGTCCTGTGGGACGGCCGCGACATCCGCACCTTCGACCCGGCCGAGCTCCGCGCCCGGATCAGCGCGGTCTTCCAGGACTTCATGCGCTACGACCTGACCGCCGCCGAGAACATCGCCCTCGGCGACCCGGCCGCCGCCGACGACCGGGCGCGGCTGCGCGACGCCGCGGCCCGCGCGGGCGTCGACGACCTCCTGGGCTCCCTCCCCCACGGCTACGACACGATGCTCGGCCGGTCGTTCCCGGGAGCCGACCCCGACACCGACGAGGGCGTCGAACTCTCCGGCGGGCAGTGGCAGCGCGTCGCCCTGGCGCGCTCGCTGCTGAGCACCGACGCCGACCTGCTCATCCTCGACGAACCCACCTCCGGTCTCGACCCCGAGGCCGAGGACGAGGTCAACGCCCTGCTGGCCCGGCAACGCCGGGGCCGTACGAGCCTGCTCATCTCCCACCGTCTGGCGGCGGCCAGGACCGCGGACCGCATCGTGGTCCTGCGCGACGGCCGGGTGGTCGAACAGGGCCACCACGACACGCTGGTGGCGGCGGAGGGCCGCTACGCCGACCTCTTCGCCCGCCAGGCCGCGGGATACACGACGGGAGCCGAGGCGTGAACGCGTCCGCCGCGATCCTGCTGGCAGGCCTGCCGGCCGCGGGCCTCGCCCTGCTGGCGACGGCCGCCGTACGGGGCAGGCGCAGGCTGCGCGTGACCGTGTCGGGCGACAGTATGGCGCCCGCGCTTGCCTCCGGCGAGGTGGTGGTCGCGCACCGCGTCGGGCCGTCGGGACTGCGTGCGGGCGAGGTGGTCGTCCTGCTGAAGCCGACGGCGCCGGGCGCCTGGCGCTGGCCGGAGCCGACCGCCCGGCCCCACCTCCGGCCGCTGCTGGTCAAACGGCTCGCCGCCCTGCCCGGCGATCCGCTGCCTCCGGGCGTGCGCGGCGAGCACGAGGCCCAGGCGACCGTCCCGGCCGGATACGCGGCGGTGCTCGGCGACAACGCGCCGGCCAGCACCGACTCCCGCACCTTCGGCCTGGTCCCCCTGGACCGCGTCGTCGCCCGCCTGCCGGAGCGGCCTCAGGAGGTCCGGCACAGGTCGTCGTGAAGCCGCACGAGCGAGGCGTCGACCGGCGCCCCGAGCTGCGTCCGGAACAGTCCGGCGGCCTCCCGCATGGCCTCGTTCACGCCGCCCTGCTCCCCCAGCCGGTGATGGGCCCGCATCCGCAGGGCCCAGCTCCTGGTCCGCAGCGGGTCCACCGCCAGCAGCGCCGCCAGATCCCGCAGCGCGGCCCGCGGTTCGCCCACCCGCAGGCTGGCCTCCGCGAAGTCCTCCACGGCACGCCGCCGTTCCTCGTCCAGGTAGCCGAGCCGCGCGGCCAGCCAGCCACCCCGGGGCACCCCGACGGCGGCCCGGTCCGCTCCCCAGAGGGCGAGCGCCTCCTGGAGCAGCGCGACGGCCCGCTCGGCCCGCCCGTCGGCGAGCGCCGCCCGGCCCGCGTCGGCCCGCGCCGAGAACGCGGTCGCGTCGCAGGTGTCCCCGGGCACGACCAGTTCGTAGCCCCCGGGATGCGAGACCAGCGTCCCGGCGTCCCCGATCACCCGCCGCAGCGTGCACACGTGCGTCCGTACGTTCGCCACCGCCGACGCCGGCGGTTCGTCCTCCCACAGCGCGTCGACCAGGCGGTCCACGGAGGTCATCCGGTTCGCCTCCATCAGCAGCGCCACCAGCAGGGCGCGCGCCTTGGCCCCGCCGACCTCCTCCTCCGCGACCCGCACCCTGCCCAGCATCCGGAATAACACCGCTCCGCCACCCCCACGACCACCCAACCTGCAAACTCTTTCCGCAAGTTGCTGAAACATCGATCAAGCTAGGAGGAGGCGGCGACGCGGTCAAGGCCCTGGACTCCGCGAATCGACGCGCCTCGCGCCCCGGACCCCTCCCCGTCGCTCCCGCTCAGCCGTGGCCGAGCTTCCGCTTGAGCTCCGCCTTGTCCATCCGGGACCGTCCGTGGAGGTTGCGCCGCTGGGCCTCGGCGTACAGCTGGTCGTACGTGGGCCCCTCGGAGCCGCTGTGCGAGCGCTTGCCGCCGCGGCGCGAGGACGACATGTCCTGCGTGGAGCTCTTGCTCGCCGTCTTGGACTCGCCCGAGCGCGCCCGTTCCTTGTTCACGGTGCGGGCGGCGATCTCCTTCGCGCGCTTCTCGCTCTCGCCCCGGTCCAGGGCGCTCTCCTTGATGTGCTCGTACTGCCGCTCCCGCTTGGCACTCGATCCACGAGGCATGGCGTGCTCCTTCCCGGCGAGCCCCGCCCGGGCGGCAGGGCCCTCCCCGCGCGGTTGCCCCTTCCGCCGGTCTTCATGCGGAGGGCGCGGGTCGCGCCGCGTGCGGCCGGTACGGCAGCCGGAACAGGTCCCACGGGAACGCCGGGGCGGTCACGGCCGGCAGCCGCACCACCGTGACGGCCACCCGGCTGCGGCGGCGGCGCAGTTCGACCCGTACGGAGGCGGTGAAGCCGTCGATCGCGTGGCTCGCCCCGCGGGACGCGGCCCCCAGCGGCCCGTCGGCCTCGCCGGGTGCGGGGCCGAGCTGGACGACGGCGCCGGTGTCGCGGGGCAGCATGCGCCGCAGGGCGGCCCGGGTGCCGTTCACACAGCCGAGGTACGTCACCCGCGTGACCCGCTCGAACTCCTCCGGGGCCGCCGCGAGGAACGGCGCGCGGCCGGACGCGAACGCCGCGTTCACCCACACCACCACCGGGCCGAGGCGGCCCTCGACGCGGTCCGCCGCCTCCTCCGCCCTCCACGGCTCCGCCATGTCGACCGGCACGACCAGGGCTTCGCCCCCGGCCCGGCGGACCTCCCCGGCCACCTCCTCCAGACCGGCCCGGCCCTCCCCGAGGAGAGCCACGCGGGCCCCGGACTCCCCGAAGGCGCGTGCGGTGGCCCGCCCCGCTCCCTCGCCCGCACCGGTCACGACCACGTTGCGGCCCGCGAACGTCCTCCCGGGCTCGTCCGGCATCGCGTGCATGGCCAGCAGGCTCTCGACGAACGAGTAGAAATCGGACACCCAGATCATGATCACGCTCCTGCCGGCCGGTGGCACCTGCCCGCCCCGGCGCGGCACGCACCCACTCGGCCCCTGCCCCCGCCCCGGCGGAACACGCCCGACGCACGGATACGGGTGGGAGGACCACGGCCGGGTAGTCGCCTGACCGGACCGAGGCGACGGGGCCCGGCGTGAGGAGGACACGATGACTGCGCGTGCGGCACGAGCGTCCCGGGGCGCCGCCCTGTTCGATGTCGACGGGACCCTGGTGGACACCACCTACCTCCACACCGTCACCTGGTGGCAGGCGCTGCGCCGGCACGGTCACGACGTACCGATGTCCCGCATCCACCACGCCATCGGCATGGGCGCGGACCGTCTCCTCGACGCGGTACTCGGGGAGCGGCGCCGGCGCGCCGAGGACGGGGCGATCGCCGACGCGCACGGCGCCCTCTACGCCGCCTGGTACGAGAATCTCCGCCCCTTCGAGGGCGCGACGGAGCTGCTGCGCGCCGTGTCCGCCCGGGGATGGCGGGTCGTGCTCGCCAGCTCGGCCTCCGCGGAGGAGGTCGCCGCCGTCCGCCGGCTGCTCGACGCCGACGACGTGATCGAGACGGCCACCTCGGGCGGGGACGTGGACGCCACCAAGCCGGCGCCCGACCTCGTGGAGGCCGCCCTGGAAGCGGTGGGGGCCGAGCCCGAGGAAGCCGTCTTCGTCGGCGACACCGTGTGGGACGTCGAGGCCGCCGGGCGGGCCGGGCTGCCGTGCGTCGGCCTGCTGACCGGCGGCGCGACGCGCGCCGAGCTGGAGGAGGCGGGCGCGGTGCTCGTCTGCGAGGACGTCGCGACCCTGCTGCGGAGGATCGACACCAGTCCGCTGTCCCGGCCCCCGGAGTGACCGCCGGGCCGGCCGGTCACGCCGGGGCCCGGCCGGCGGCGCCTTCCGGCGCGCGGGTTCAGGCGCGGGACCTCGCGGCGGTCAGGGCGTCCTTGACCTGCTGCACCACGCGGGCCGCGTCGTCGGGTTCGTTCACGACGTCGGTGCGGTTCATGTCGATGACGAGGACCTCGCTGGCCGAGTAGTGCTTGTGCACCCAGTCGTCGTAGCCGGACCACAGGGTCCGGTAGTACTCCACGAGGGCCTCGTCCTGCTCGAAGTCGCGGCCGCGCAACCCGATGCGCTTGAGCACCGTCTCGAAGTCCGCCTTCAGGTAGACCATGAGGTCGGGTGCCTTGCGGTACGGCAGGCCGTCGATCTCGCGCATCATCTCGTCGAGCAGGCCCTCGTAGACCTGCATCTCCAGGGAGCTGATGCGGCCCAGGTCGTGGTTGACCTTGGCGAAGTACCAGTCCTCGTAGATGGACCGGTCGAGGACGTTGTCGCCCTGCTTGTACGCCTCCTTGATCGACGCGAAGCGCGTCTGCAGGAAGTAGAGCTGGAGCAGGAAGGGGTACCGCTTGGCCTGGATCTCCTCGGGGCTCGCCGTGTAGAAGAGCGGCAGGATCGGGTTGTCGTCCACGCTCTCGTAGAAGACGTCGCTGCCCAGCTCCTTCGCCAGAAGCTCGGCCACACTCGTCTTGCCGATCCCGATCATGCCTCCGACGCAGATCACCGACATACCTCACTTCTCCCTGGGATTCCTGTTCACGGCGAGAGCCGGGTGCCCCCTCCGCCCCGGACACGTCACGGCGGTCAGTCGGTTCCCCAGGATCTTCATGATCGATGTCACGCGGTCCCCGCCCGGGCCTCACAAGCCGCTGCGCGGGTGCCGCCCAGAAGCATAGTTGACCCGGGCGGCCCGGCGTCCTGGTCAGGCCAGGACGCGGAGGGCCGCCGGCATCGCCCTGAGGCTGACCGGCAGGGTGGCGTCGACCTCGCCGTCCGCGCCGTACGGCAGGGGGCGGTCGGCTTCGATGCGGACCTCCTTGCCGCGGAGGATCTCGATCTGCGGGCGGTGCACGTGGGCGCCCGTCTTGAGCTCGTTCATCATGGCGAAGAAGAGGCGCTTGGGCGCCTCCTTGATGACGACGACGTCGAGGAGGCCGTCGTCGACGCGGGCACCCGGGGCGATGTTCCGGCCGAATCCGTAGAAGCCGGAGTTGGCCGCGACCACGGAGTAGCCGCTGCGTTCGTGCCGGATCCCGTCGATCGTGATCCGGTACGCGGCGGGCTTCCAGGCGAGGACGGCCCGGAGGCCGCCGGCGTAGTAGGAGGCCGCTCCGCGCAGGAGACGGGAGTCGTTCGCGTGGCGGTTGGCCACCGCGTCGACGCCCGCGTACACGCTGCCGAGGACGCAGACGCCGGCGTGCCGGGCCGACCGCACCTCGATGGTGTCGACGGCGCGCGGTTCCCCGTCGAGGAGGACCCTGACGAGGCCCGGGGCGTCGGTGGGAAGGCCCAGGGCCCGGGCGAAGTCGTTGCCACGGCCCGCGGGGACCAGGCCGAAGACGGTGTCCGTGCCGCTGAGCGCGCCGCCGACGGTGCCGGCCATGCCGTCACCGCCGACGGCGAGCACGACGTGCCCCTTCTCCCCGGCCTCCCGGGCGACTTCCCGCGCGTGTTCCAGACTGCGGCTGTACACGGTGTCGAGCCGCGCGCCCGCCTCCCGCAGCAGCCGGGCCACCGGGAGCAGGCTCGCCGTGCCGCTGGATCCCCCTGCGGTGGGGTTGACGACGGCGGTGAACTGTCGCATGGAACTGGCCTCCGGGCGGCGCGATGAGAGGGTCGGGAAGGGGGCGGGACGGGGTGGTGCTCAGCGGACGGGGATGAGGACCCCGGGGCTGAGGACGCCGGTCGGGTCGACCTCGGCCTTGACCGCCTGGAGCATGCGGATGCCGAGCGGGCCGACCTCGCGGGCGTACCAGTCGCGGTGGTCGGTGCCGACGCCGTGGTGGTGGCTGATGGTGCCGCCCGCCGCCAGGATCGCGTCGTTCGCCGCCCGCTTCACGGGCGCCCAGTGCGCGACGGCGTCCTCGCCCTGCGCGGAGACGACGGTGAAGTACAGCGAGGCGCCGTTCTCGTACGTGTGCGAGATGTGGCACATGACGAGGGGCGGGGTGCCGGCCTCGGTGAGGGTGGCGGTCAGGGCGTCGCGTACGGCCGTGTACAGGCCGGGGATCGCGGACCAGAACGCGGCCGTCTCCAGCGTCTCGGCGAACGCGCCGGCGCCGAGGAGGGCGTCGCGCAGGTAGGGGGCGTTGTAACGGCCGTGCTCCCACTTGTCGCCCGCCTCCTCGCCGATGAACTCGCCGTCGCAGGCGAGGAGGACCTCGCGCGCGGCGGCGCGGCGGGCGGCTGTGTCGGCCTCGGTGCCCTCGAAGCCGACGATGGCCATGCAGCCGGGGTTCTCGGGGAGTGCGGCGCTGCCGATGGCGTCCGGCTGGGCCAGCCCGATGAAGGTCTCGGACTCGTCGGAGAGCCGCAGCACGGTGGGGCGGGGGCCGTCCTGAGCGAGGCGGCGCAGGGCGGCCGTGCCGGCCTCGAAGGAGGCGAAGCGCCAGCCCTCGTAGATCCGCTCCTGCGGCAGCGGGCGGACGCGGACGGTCACCGAGGTGATCACGCCGAGGGCGCCCTCGGAGCCGAGGATCAGCTGGCGCAGGTCGGGGCCGGCGGCGGAGCGCGGGGCGCGGCCGGTGGAGAGGGTGCCCTCCGGGGTGGCGACCTCCAGGCCGAGGACCATCTCGTCGAAGCGGCCGTAGCCGGCGGAGGCCTGGCCGCTGGAGCGGGCCGCGGCGAATCCGCCGACGGTGGCCCACTCGAAGGACTGGGGGAAGTGGCCGAGGGTCCAGCCGCGCTCGTTGAGCAGCGCCTCGGCCTGCGGGCCGCGCAGGCCGGGGTGGAGGGTGGCGGTGCGCGAGATCTCGTCGAGGGCGAGCAGCCGGTCGAGGCGCCGCAGGTCGAGGGCGACGAACGGGCGCTTCGTGGTGGGGGCGAGGCCGCCGACGACGGAGGTGCCGCCGCCGAAGGGGACGGCGGAGAGACCGTGGTCCGCGCAGGCGCGCAGGACGGCGAGGACCTCGTCGTGGCTTCCCGGCAGGACGACGGCGGCGGGGATGTCGTCGACCTCGCCGGCGCGGATGCGCAGGAGGTCGGGGGTGGACTTGCCGCGGGTGTGCCGGATGCGGCTCTCGGCGTCGTCCCGTACGCCGTCGGGCGCGGCGACGGCGGCGCGCAGGGCGCCGCTCGCCTCCTCGGTCAGTGCCGGGGCGGGCACGTCGATGTCGGTGAGGGCGGAGGGGCCGCTCTCACGGGGCGTGACGCCGAGCAGGTCCCGCAGCAGTCCGGTCACCGATTCGGGCAGGGGTGCCGCCTTGGCCGGGTCGCCCCAGCCGCTCCACAACATGTCCACTTCGAGAGGTTCCTCACGGTCTGTTTCAGGGACGGCGCTGCCGCTCGGCCCTCACTGGCATTACACTGTGACAGATGACGCCCATTCGTCACAACCATGCGGACGCAGATCCCGTCCTCGACGCGGCACGGGACTGCGTGCTCGCCGTCGGCGTACGGCGAACCACCCTCACCGACGTCGCCCGGCGGGCCGGCGTGTCCCGGATGACCATCTACCGGCGCTGGCCCGACGTCCGGAGCCTCGTCGGCGACCTGATGACCCGCGAGTGGATCGCGGTCGCCGCCGGCGCCATGCCGCTCGTCGACGACGACCGGCCCGAACGGGAGCGGATCGTCGAAGGGCTCGTGGCCGGCGTCGCCGCCTTCCGTTCCCATCCGCTGTTCCAGAAGATCCTCGACGTCGACCCCGAGCTGCTGTTGCCGTACGTCCTCGACCGGCGCGGCGCCAGCCAGGACGCCCTGCTCGGGCTGCTCCTCACAGCCCTGGAGGAGGGGCACGAGGACGGTTCCGTCCGCCGCGCCCACCTCGACCTGCAGGCCCGGTCCCTGCTGCTCGTCGTCCAGTCCTTCACGCTCTCGCTGCGCACCATGGCCGACGCGAGCGATCCCGAACTGAGCGAAGCCGCCTTCCTCGACGAGCTGCGCACCCTGCTGGAGAGGACCCTCGCCCCGTGAACCCCACGAGCACTCCCCCGAGCGGCACCGCCCTGCCCGGCTCCTCCCTCGACGCCGAGCGGCGCCGGCGCGAACTGGAGCGGCTCGCCGACGGCGAGACCGTCGACGTCCTCGTCGTCGGGCTCGGCGCCACCGGAGCCGGAGCCGCGCTCGACGCCGCCACCCGCGGGCTGAGCGTCGCCGCGATCGACGCCCACGACCTGGCGTTCGGCACCTCCCGCTGGAGCTCCAAGCTGATCCACGGCGGACTGCGCTACCTCGCCACCGGGCAGCTCGACGTCGCCCACGAGAGCGCCGTCGAGCGCGGCATCCTCATGGAGCGCACCGCCCCGCACCTGGTCCGCGCCCAGCCCTTCGTGCTCCCGCTCACGCCGCTCGTGAGCCGCGGCCAGGCGGCCCTCGCCCGGGCCGGGTTCGTCGCGGGCGACCTGCTGCGGGTCGGCGCCCGCACCTCGCGGCGCACGCTGCCGCAGCCGCGCACGCTGTCGGCCGTCGAGACCCGCCACCTCGCCCCCGCCCTGCGCCCGGTCGGCCTGCGCGGCGGACTGCTCTCCTGGGACGGCAAGCTCTCGGACGACGCGCGCCTGGTGACCGCGATCGCCCGCACCGCAGCCGCCTACGGCGCCCGGATCCTCACCCGCGCCCGGGCCCTGGAGCTGCGCGGCGACGGCGCGCTGGTACGCGACGAGACCACCGGACAGGAGCTGCGGATCCGCGCCCGCACCGTCGTCAACGCGACCGGCGTCTGGGCGGGCGGCCTCGTCGACGACGTACGGCTCCGGCCCTCGCGCGGCACGCACCTCGTCCTGCGCTCCGAGACCCTCGGCCGGCTCTCCGCCGGACTGCACATCCCGATCCCCGGCGAGACGAACCGCTTCGTCCTGGTGCTGCCGCAGGGCGACGGCCGGGTGTACGTCGGCCTCACCGACGAGCCCGTCGACGGCGACGTCCCCGACGTGCCGGAGGTCCCGGAGACCGACATCGGCTTCCTCCTCGACGTCCTCGGCTCCGCCCTCGACGTCACCGTCCGCCGCTGCGACGTGGTCGGGGCCTTCGCCGGCCTGCGGCCCCTGCTCGACAGCCGGGATCCGGACGGCCGCACCGCCGACATCTCGCGCAAGCACGCGGTGCTGACCTCGCCCGACGGCGTCGTGACGGTCGTCGGCGGGAAGCTGACCACCTACCGCCGCATGGCCCAGGACGCCGTCGACGCGGCCGTCGCCGTCCGCGACCTGCCCGCCGGCCCCTGCCGCACCGCCTCCGTCCCGCTCGTCGGCGCGGCCCGCCCGGCGGCCCTCGCCGGACTCGACGTGCCGCCCCGCCTCGTCCAGCGGTACGGCTCCGAGGCCCCGGCCGTCCACGCCCTCGGGATCGAGGACCCGGCCCTGCCCGAGCCCGTCGTGCCCGGGCACCCCGTGACCGGCGCCGAACTCGTGTGGGCGGTCCGCCACGAGGGCGCCCTCGACACCTCCGACCTCCTCGACCGCCGCACCCGCGTCGGCGTGGTCCCGGAGGACCGCGCCCTCGCGGAGGAGGCGGCCCGCGACGCCCTCGCCCGCGCGACCCCGGCCCGGCTGGGGCACGGCACGGGCACCGGTACCGGCGCCGGGTGACCGACGGCCGGGGCGGTCGGGGCGGTCGGGGCGGTCGGCGCCGGTTACTTGCGTCAGCGCGATATCCGCATCCGCCGATTTTTGCTCCGCCGGCGTATCCTGGGCGTCGACAGCCCGCGGAAGGAGACCGGAACCCATGACCGCGACGGATCCCGCCCTCACCGCGCTCGCCAGCCGCTGGGGCGCGCTCTCCCTGCTGCACGACCGGATCGAGTCGCACGTCGAGCGGGCCCTGCAGTCGGGCCACGGCCTGAGCGCGCGGGAGTACTCCCTGCTCGACGTGCTCGGCCGGCAGCACGACGGCGAAGGCGGCCACCTGCAGATGAAGCAGGTCGCCGACGCCGTCGTCCTGAGCCAGAGCGCCACGACGCGCCTCGTCACCCGCCTGGAGGACCGCGGACTGCTGTCGCGGTACCTCTGCCCGACCGACCGGCGCGGCATCTACACCGAGGTGACCCCGGCGGGCCGGGAGCTCCTCGGCGCGGCCCGGCCGACCAACGACGCCGCACTGCGGCGGGCGCTGGACGAGGCGGCCGGGAACCCCGAGCTGGCCCCGCTGGTCGCGGCCGTCGAGGCCGTCGACGTACCGGCGCCGCACCCGTAGCGGCCCACCGCACCCGCCACACCCACACCCACACCCACACCCACACCCACACCCACACCCACCGCACTCCACCACCCCCGTCCGGGCTTCGCGCCCGGGCGGGGGTTCTTCATTGCACCCGCCCACACCACGCAGGCGCCCACACTTCCACTCCAACATCTGCCCGCGTTTGCAATTAACACGCGTCTGCAATTATTGTGAGAGCACGCAAGGAGCTCGCTCAAGCAACAAGGAAGGGTTGGGCCCAATGCCGCTCGCACTACTCGCCCTCGCCGTGGGGGCCTTCGGAATCGGCACCACCGAGTTCGTCATCATGGGACTGCTGCCCCAGATCGCCGGCGACTACGGCGTCACCATCCCCACCGCCGGTCTCCTCGTCACCGGCTACGCACTCGGCGTCGTCATCGGAGCCCCGCTCCTCACCGTGCTCGGCGGCCGGGTCAGCCGCAAACGCATGCTCATGGTGCTGATGGGCCTGTTCGTGGCCGGGAACCTGGTCTCCGCCCTCGCCCCCACCTTCGAGGTCATGCTCGCCGGGCGCGTGATCGCCTCCCTCGCCCACGGCTCCTTCTTCGGCATCGGCTCCGTCGTCGCCGCCGGCCTCGTCGCCCCCGACAAGAAGGCCGGCGCCATCGCCACCATGTTCACCGGCCTCACCGTCGCCAACATCGTCGGCGTCCCCCTGGGCACCTTCATCGGACAGGCCGTCGGCTGGCGCACCACCTTCGTCGTCGTCGCCGCCCTCGGCGTCGTCGGACTGGCCGGCATCGCCCGCCTCGTCCCCGCCATGCCCCGCCCCGCGAGCGCGAACCTGCGCCGCGAGCTCACCGCCTTCCGCAACCCCCAGGTCCTGCTCGCCATGGCGATGACCGTCCTCGGCTTCGGCGGCGTCTTCGCCGCCATCACCTACATCGCGCCGATGATGACCGAGACCGCCGGGTACTCGGAGGGCGCCGTCACCTGGCTGCTGGTCCTCTTCGGGACCGGCATGTTCCTCGGCAACCTGCTCGGCGGACGCTACGCCGACCGCGCCCTGATGCCCCTGCTCTACGCGACCCTCGGCGGACTCGCCGTCGTCCTCGGCCTGTTCACCCTCGCCGCGCACGACAAGGTCCTCGCCGCGATCGCCGTCTTCCTCGTCGGAGCGCTCGGCTTCGCCACCGTCCCGCCCCTCCAGAAGCGCGTCCTCGACCAGGCCCACGGCGCGCCCACCCTCGCCTCCGCGGTCAACATCGGCGCCTTCAACCTCGGCAACGCCCTCGCCGCCTGGCTCGGCGGACTCGTCATCGCCGCCGGACTCGGCTACACCGCCCCGAACTGGGTCGGCGCCGTCCTCGCCGCCACCGCACTCGCCCTCGCCCTCTGGTCCGCCGCGCTCGAACGCCGCACCACCAGGACCAGCACCGTCGTGGCCCAGGCCGCCCCGGCCCGCGCCACCGAGCCCACCGAGCCCACCGCGCTCGCCAAGTGAAGGAACACGTACCCCCCATGGCACCGTCCACCACCCCCACCACCCCCACCGCCCCCGCCGTCCCCACCGTCACGCTGAACAACGGCGTCGAGATCCCCCAGCTCGGCTTCGGCGTCTTCCAGGTCGCCGACGACGCGACCACCGCCGCCGTCACGGCCGCCCTCGACGCGGGATACCGCAGCATCGACACCGCCGCCGTCTACGGCAACGAGGCGGGCGTCGGCCGGGCCCTCGCCGGCTCCGGGATCGCCCGCGAGGAACTGTTCGTCACCACCAAGCTGTGGAACGCCGACCAGGGCCACGACGCCACCCTCCGGGCCTTCGACGCCAGTCTCGCCAAGCTCGGCCTGGACTACGTCGACCTGTACCTGATCCACTGGCCGACCCCGGCCCGCGACCTGTACCGCGACTCCTGGCGCGCCCTCGAACGGCTCGCCGAGGAGGGCCGGATCCGCGCCGCCGGCGTCTCCAACTTCCAGCCGGAGCACCTGCGCCGGCTGCTCGACGACGCCACCCTGACCCCGGCCGTCAACCAGATCGAACTGCACCCCGCGCTCCGGCAGTCCGAGCTGCGCGCCTTCCACCGCGAGCACGGGATCGCCACCGAGGCGTGGAGCCCGCTGGCCCAGGGAGCGGTCCTCGACGACCCGGCGATCGAAGCGATCGCCGCCGCCCACGGCACGTCGCCCGCCCAGGTCGTCATCCGCTGGCACCTCCAGCTCGGCAACGTGGTCATCCCGAAGTCGGTCACCCCGGCCCGGATCCGCGCCAACTTCGACGTCTTCGGCTTCGTCCTGACGGACGAGGAGATGGCGGCGATCGCCGGTCTCGACCGCGGCCTGCGCACCGGCCCGCACCCCGACGAGCTGAACTGACCCCGGGCGGCCGGTGGGGCCTCAGGCCGTGCCGGTCGTCGTGGCGAGCGCGTCCAGGGACTCGGGGACCGTCTGGCCGCCGTCGACGGTGAGCGTCTGGCCGGTGATGAAGGCGGCCTCGTCCGAGGCGAGGAAGCCGACGGCGTGGGCGATGTCGGCGGTCTCCCCCAGCCGGCCCAGGGGGATCGACGCGGCCATCCGCCGCAGGTACTCCTCGCCCAGCGCGTCCAGGCCCTCGGTACGGACGTTCCCGGGGAGCACCGCGTTGACGGTGATGCCCAGCGGGGCCAGTTCGAGCGCCGCCCCGCGCAGGAAGCCCAGCTGGCCCGCCTTGCTCGCGCCGTAGTGGGACCAGCCGGTGTAGCCGGTGGTCGGTCCGGTGATGGACGAGGTGAGGACGACGCGGCCGCGCCCGGCGCGTTCCATCGCCGGCAGGCACGCCCGCACCGCGAGGATCGTGCCCCGGAGGTTGACGGCGAGGACGTCGTCGATATCGGCCGCGGTCATCTCGCGCAGCGGCTTCTCGGGGAAGACCCCGGCGTTCGCGCACAGGACGTCGACGTGCCCGTGGAGGCGTTCCGCCTCGGCCGCCATCGCCTCGACCGCGGCCGGGTCGCGGAGGTCCACGCCGGTCCCCGCGACCCGCCCGCCGGTGGCGCGGGCGACCTCCCCGGCCACCGCGCGCGCCACGGCCGCGTCCCGGCCGGTCAGGAGCACCGCCGCGCCCCGGCGGGCGAAGAGTTCCGCGATGCCCCGTCCGATGCCGCGCGTCCCTCCCGTCACCACGACGGACCGCTCTCGCCAAGGGGTGCTGGTCATGGGCCGCCCCGTCCTCTCCACGTCACTCACCGGTGGGTGCCCTCACCGTAGGCGACCGGCTCGCGCGCCGGTGAGACCGTTTTCGGGCTGCCCGCTCCGGCGGCGCGGATCTCACCCGTACGAGTCATCCGACGCGACCCGGCTGGCATATCCTTCCCGCCATCGCACGCCGACTCGAAGGACCCAGAGCATTGACCGGCTTCACCGCATTCCCCCTGCCCTTCCACTCCACCCGTACGCTGCCGTTCACGCCGCCGCGGACCTTGCGGGAGCTGGAGATGATGGAGTGCAGCGCCCATGTCCGGGCGAAATCGGGGTGGTTCGAGAAGAGGAACGACGCCGGCATCGTGGCCCGGTGGACCCGCGAGGCGGTCGCTCAGGGGCTCACCGAGGCGCAGGTGGCGTACGTGCTCGGCGAACTCGCGCACTACGCCGCGCTGAGGGACGAGGCGACCGGTGCCGAGGTGTCCGCGGTCGACGGCGTGTGGCAGTCGGACGCGCTCGTCGACGAGTCGCTCAGGGCCCGGCTGCGGGACGCGGTGCGGGTCCTGGAGGAGGTGCCCGAGGCGGAGAGGGACTGGCACCCCGGTTCCGACGGCCAGGTGCTCGACCTCGTGCACCCCTCGCTGTTCTGCCTGGTGCGGGAGGTGAGCGGCGCGCCCGAGGAGACGTGGCGGAACCCGACGGACCGCTACTCGGCGTACGAGTTCTCGGAGCGGTTCCAGTGGCTGCCCACGGACGTCGAGGTCGACGACGAGGGCGGGGTCGCCTTCCGCTCGTACGTCAACAACGTCCATCCCGAGGACCATCGTGAACTCGGCGCCGTGCTGCCGGAGTTGTTCGGGAGGATGCGTCCGCTGTTCGAGCGGGTGCTCACCGACCTGCGCCATCCCCGGCCGCTGCGCATCGAGGCCGATCCCTACGGGTGGTACGACGCGGAGCCGGAGTATCCGGTCAAGTCCGCCTACGCCGACGCCACGGCCTACCAGGAGGCCTACCACGCCTGGGCGGAAGCCCACGACGACTGGTACGAGAACCGCAGCCCGGTCGTCCCGGACGCCCCGGAGTTCACCGCGCCCGAGGCGCCCGCCGAGGCCGACCGGGTCGATCTGCGCGGTCGCCGGCTCCAGGTGATCGTCAAGCTCGCCACCATCCACCTGACCCCGGAGAAGCCCGAGTACGCGGGCGGCTCGTGGCACGTCGAGGGGATGGTGAACGAGCGCATCGTCTCGACCGGGCTCTACTACTGGGACAGCGAGAACATCACCGAGAGCCGCCTCGGCTTCCGGGCGGCGCTCGACGATCCGGAGTACCAGCAGAGCGACGACACCGGTGTGCGCGAGGTCTACGGCCTGGAGAACGACGAGGCGCTGAACCAGGTGCTGGGGTCGGCGTCGACGCCGCAGGGCCGGTGCCTGGCCTTCCCGAACGTCCTCCAGCACCGCGTCGACGCGTTCCGCCTCGCGGACCCCACCCGTCCGGGACACCGCAAGATCCTCGCGTTCTTCCTGGTCGACCCCTCGCAGCGGATCGTCTCGACGGCCGACGTGCCGCCGCAGCAGCCGTGGTCCGCGACCCCGACCATGACGCTGGAGCAGGCCAAGACCTTCCGCGAAGAGCTCATGAAGGAACGGAAGTTCTTCGTCGACGAGCACAACGAGCAGCTCTACGAGCGGGAGTTCTCCCTCTGCGAGCACTGAGCCCGCGGCCCCGGACGACGTGCGGCGCGCCGCCCCGGTCCCCCTGCGCGGGGGTACCGGGGCGGCGCGCCCGTCCCGTTCAGTCGCAGCAGCAGTCGCAGCACTTGCACGGGTTGCAGCAGCCACCGCCGCCGTCCCCGCAGCCACCGCCACCGCCCCCGGAGCCGCCGGAACCACCGGAGCCGCCGGGGCCGCTTCCGGAACCACCCGAACCTCCCGAACCGCCCGAACCACCGGACGAGCCACCGGAGTTGCCGCCCCCGCCGCGCCCGCCGAACCAGCCGTCGCCGCCGGAACCGCCACCGGAGCCGTCGCCGCTCCCGCCGCCGCCGTCGCCGAACTGCACGGACTCCAGGTCCTCGCCCTCGATCTCGTCGTCGCAGCGGCAGCAGTCGTAGCACAGCCTGCAGTCGGGGCAGAGACGGCGCCACTGGCCGCACCGCCGGCACTCGCCGTCCGGCGGCCGGTTCGCCGCCGTCATACCGCCCTCCGGGGCCGTGGCCGTGAGCGTCCCGACACCGCAGGAGTGGTCGGCGCCCGGCGCCGGGGGCGTCTCCGTACGACGTCCCGGCAAGGGCAGCAGGCCGAACAGTCGCGGCCTGCTGTCGTGCTGGTGGGCGTGGTGACGGTGCCGGGGGTCGAAGGCGCGGTCGACGGCGCGCTCCAACTCGCCTCCGAGCAGGGTCCGTACGAGTCGTCCGTCGACGAAGTCCGCCTCGGCCAGGGCAAGTCGGATGCCATGGACGGCGTCGTCGCAGAGCCGTCGCACCTCGGCGCGGTCCGTGCCGGTCACGGCGATCGGGTTCCACGCTCCCGAGGCCGCGTCCGTGTCCAGGTCCTCCACCGCGTCCAGCAGATGGGCCAGCCGGCCGAAGAGGCGCCCTGCCTCCGCGAGCGGTCCGGCGTTGCCCGGGCGGTCGGTGAGGACCGCCGTGTACGCGAAGGCGGCCGCGGTCGCCGTCTCCGTCGGCTCGGTCACCGTCAGCAGCGAGCCGCCGAGGCCGGTGACCCGCTCGATCTCCGGCTGGCGCTCGACCGCGTCGACGAGCACCGCCGTGTCGAAGCCGAGCCGTTCGCCGCCCGCCGCGCCCGCGCGGTCCCAGCCGCGCGCGATCCGACGGGCCGCCAGCGCCACCGGGCGGCGGGCCACCAGGCCGTCGCCGTCGGCGACATGGTCGCGTATCTTCGCCGCGGCGAGCACCAGCGACACCGTCGCCGCGAGCCGCGCGCCCTCGCCCTGGGCCACGTCGGCCGACCGCATCCCGCGCAGCGGGCAGGGACCGGCGGCCCGCCGCCAGTCACCGGTGCGCTCCGACTGCGCCTCGGTGAGCACCGAGACGATCAGGCCGTCGTAGTTGGTCGCCACCCGCGCGAACTGCCCGTACTCGCCGCGCAATGCCAGACACAGTCCGCACAGGTGCGCCATCCACTCCGTACGCAGGCCCTCGCCCAGCCGATGGCGGCATGGCCTGATGATTCCGAACACCGAAGTTCTCCCCCCGTAGAAAGCGACCGCCGCCCGGACACCTCGCGTCGGACGGCTCACGGTTCAGGATCCTAAAGGTTCCCTTTCCGGGGAACGCCCGCGGCGATCCGGCGGGTCGGCGCGGGGCGGCCGAGACGCGGCGGGCGGCGGGCGCGCGGCACGTCAGGGGGTGGGGAACGGGGTGTTCCCGGAGGGGTCGCCGTGGACGGCGAGGCGGAGCTGGAGCATCGCGACGAGCCGCTGGTCGGGGTCGTCCAGGCCGATCCCGCTGAGCGCGACCGCCTTGCGCACCCGGTAACGGAGGGTGTTGGGGTGGACGTTGAGCGCCTCGGCGGTACGCGTCACGTCGCCGAAGCCGTCGAGGTAGGCGAGGAGGGACCTGGCGAGTTCGGAGCGGTGCTCGGTGTCGTGGTCGACCAGGATGGCCAGCCCGGCGTGCCGGGTGTCGGGGTGGGCGTCGAGGAGGCGCAGCACCTCGTCCAGGACCAGGGAGGCGTGCAGTTCGGCGTGGGTCGCCACCGGGCGGTCCGGGGTGCGGGCCATGAGCCGGAGGGTCCGGTGGCCGCGCTTCTTCGCCGCCGGGACGGCGTCGAGGCGCGGTGCGGTACCGGCGAGGGCGGCCTGCACCGGTGTGCCGGTGTGGCGGCGGAGCGAGGTGACCAGGGCGGCGGCCCAGCGGTGGAGTTCGGCGTCGGCCGCCGCCGGGTCGCCGCCGGTCTCCTTCGCCGGGAGCATCACGTAGATCTGGCCGCAGGCCTGGGCGACCAGGGCGTCGCGGCGGAAGGCCGCCGCGTGGACGGAGACGATGCCCGCGGCCTCGCCTCGTCGCAGGTCGACGGCGGCGGAGGTGCCGGGGTGCTCCGGTTCGCGCAGGTCGACGGCGACGACGGTGGCGCCCTGGCCGGGGTCGAGCCCCAGGTGCCCGGCGAGCGCCACCGCGTCGAACCGGCCGGTGAGCAGTCCGTGCGCGAGCTCGGCGCGGGAGGCCACCCGGGCGGAGGCGTCCCCCTGGTAGTGGTGGTCGATCAGCTGCGGGGCGGCGAGCCGGGCGGCGCCCCGCAGGGCCTCGTCGCTCCTCGCGTCGAGCGGACGGCGGCCCTCCTGGAGCCAGATGGTGCCGAGCGGGCGCGGGCCCGCGATGACGCCGACGGCGAGCCGGCGCCGGTAGCCGTGCTCCGGCTGCTCCTCGATCTCGACGACGTCCTCGCCGGCGCGGAGCCGGGTGAACGTGCCCCGTTCCCGCAGCAGCCGCAGGTACGGCTCCGGGCAGCTGCGGCCCAGGATGGTGAGGCGCCGCAGCTCGTCCGCCTCGTCGCCGGAGCGGGAGTAGGCGAGGACGTGGCCCGCCGTGTCCTCGATGATGGCCGCCCCGTGGGTCACCGTGGCCAGCGTCTGGGCCAGCGAGAAGAGGTCCCCCGGTGTGCCCGCGGGCACACCCCGCCGGGCGGAGGGGGCGGCCAGCACGGCCCGCGCCTCCTCGGCCAGCCGGTCCCAGCGCGCCCGCTCGTCCGTGGCGAGGACCGAGACGCCCGCCGCGCGGGCGGCGTCCGCGAGGCCTTCCGGGAGTCCGGCGGGCCCCGCCTTGAGGACGACGGCGGTGGCGCCCGCCCGGCCGGCGTCCTCGACGGCGGCCACGGCGGTGGCGCCGCGCGCTCCGGCGGCGAGCACGAGCGCGCCGGGAGCCGGCCCGAGCTCCTCCCCCGGCCCGATGACGGCCACGTCGGTGACCTCGGCGTCCTGTCCCGCTCCGGTGAGGACCACGGCGGCGAGGCCGTCCGGGATCGCCGCGAGCACCGCGCCCAGGCGGGCGCGGGCGCCGGTGGCGAACGCGTCGGAGGCGGGGTGGTCGGTGGGGTGGTCCATGGCTCCGAGGGTAGGGGGATCTGCTGTGGCCTCCCTGTGAGGGCGGTCTCGTGGCCGGTGCGCCGCGGGGCGCGGCGGCCGGCTCGGCGGGACGTCCGTGTGTCCCTCAGACGAGGTCGAGGTACCGGTCCTTGGTCTCGGGCAGGGCCAGCACGCACAGCAGCGACAGCAGGGCCATGGCGCTCAGGAACCAACCGCCGACCGCGGGCCGGTAGGTCTCGGCGAGCGCGGTGACGATCAGCGGGGCCGCGGCGCCGCCGAGCACGCCGCCCAGGTTGTACGAGAAGCCGGCGCCCGAGTACCGCATGCGGGTGCCGAACAGCTCGGGCAGGTACGCACCGGCGGGTCCGTAGATGATGCCCATGCAGAGCAGGGCGCCGCTCAGCGCGATCGCGATCAGCAGGGGGTTCCGGGTGTCGAGGAGCGGGAAGAGGACCGCGCCCCACACCACGCCGAAGGCGGCGCCGGCGATGATCAGCTTGCGGCGCCCGATCCGGTCGGACCATCGGGCGACCAGGAAGGTCGAGACGCCGAGGACGACGACGGCGACGAGCGTGAGCCCCAGCATGTCGTTCTTGGGGATGCCGAGGGTCTTCGTCGTGTACGTGATGCAGAAGGTCACGGCCGTGTAGAACATCACGTACACCACTGTGATCATGCCCGCGCCGAGCAGCATCTCCTTCGGGTGCCTGCGGAACGCCTCGACCAGCGGCGCCTTGGCGGTCTCCCGTTCCTCGGTGACCTTGGCGAAGGCCGGGGTCTCGGCGACCTTCAGCCGGATGGCCATGCCGACGGCGACGAGGCCGAAGGAGAGCAGGAAGGGTATGCGCCAGCCCCAGCTCTGGAAGGCGGCCTCGTCGAGGACCGAGGACATGAAGAGGAAGGTGACGGTGGCGGCGAAGTAGCCGACCGGCGAGCCCATCTGCGGCGCCGCCGCGTACAGGCCCCGCTTGCCCTTCGGGGCGTGCTCGACGGCCATCAGCGCCGCGCCGCCCCACTCGCCGCCGAGGCCGAGGCCCTGGACCACGCGCAGGAGCACGAGCAGGACCGGGGCCCAGATCCCGAGCGTGGCGTACCCGGGCAGGAGGCCGATCAGGCCGGTGGACAGTCCCATCATCAGGAGGGAGACGACCAGTACGGCCTTGCGGCCGATCCGGTCGCCGAAGTGCCCGAAGACCGCCGCGCCGAGGGGGCGGGCCGCGAAGCCGATCGCGAAGGTCGAGAGGGTCGCCAGGGTGCCCGCGGTCTCCGACAGCTCGGGGAAGAACGCCTCGTCGAGGACGAGAGCGGCCGCCGTGCCGTAGATGTAGTAGTCGTAGAACTCGATCGCCGTGCCGATGAAGCTGGCGGTCGCGATCCTCCGCAAGCCTCCGGGTTCCGCGACGGCCGGTGTCGTGGCCGGTGGAGGCGTGGGGGTGTCGGGTCGCGTGCTCATGGCATGCTCCGGTGACTCAGGGCGGGGGTGCCGGGTGGGTGAACGCCGCAGAACGCGGACAGGACGTGAACCTATGGCCCTGACCACCCCGTGATCCCTGTCCGGCCGGACAGGGATGGCCCGCCCCCGTTGTCCGGCCGGACAACGCCCGGCCGGCCCGGCCCCAGGGGAGGGGCGCGGGCCGGCCGGCGCGTGGTCAGCGGGTCAGCGGGTCAGCCGCGCGAGTGCGGCGAGGACCGGCGCCACGCCGTCCTCCGTGGCCAGACGGTCGGCCAGGGCACGGGCCCGGGCCCGGTGCGACGGGTCCCCCGTCGCGCTGCGCAGGGCAGGCGCCAGGGTCTCGGCGGTGAGACGGCGCAGGGGTACGGCCCCGGGGGCGGTGCCCAGGGCGGTCAGGCGGGACGCCCAGAACGCCGCGTCGAACTGGACCGGCACCGGCACGGTCGGCACCCCGGCCCGCAGGACGGCGCCGGTCGTACCCGCCCCCGCGTGGTGGACGACGGCGGCCGTGCGCGGGAACAACAGGGAGTGCGGCACCTCGTCGACGGTCAGGATGTCGTCGCCCCGGGCGGCCAGCCCGGCCCAGCCCCTCTGCACGACCCCGCGCACCTTCGCCGCGCGCAGCGCCGCGACGATCTCGCCGCTCACCCGCTCGGGATCGGGCACGGTGGCACTGCCGAGCCCGACGAAGACCGGCGGGGGGCCGGCGGCGAGGAAGTCCTCCAGCTCCCGGGGCAGCCGCCCGGTCCCGGTCTCGTGCGGCCACCAGTAGCCGGAGATCTCCAGGCCGGCGGGCCAGTCCCGGGGCCGGGGGACGACGAGCTCGCTGTAGCCGTGCAGCACCGGCCGCGCCCGGCGCACCCGGGTCCCGGCGAGCCCGTACCGCCGCGGCAGCGACCGTACGGCGTCGTGGAACATCAGCTCCACCGACGTCATGACGGCCCGTCCGCTCAGCCGGTTCCCCACCGCGCCCAGGGAGCGCGTGCCCAGGACCGGGGCGGGGAACTCGGCGGTCGGGTGCAACGGCTGGAGGTGCAGCCCCAGGGCGGGCACGGACAGGCCCTCGGCGATGGCGTACCCGAGCGGCCCCAACGCCCCGCCGACCAGCAGGACTTCACCCTCCCGGGCGACCCCCACCAGGGCGGCGGTCATCTCGTCGACCGCTCCGCGGGCCATGGACGCCAGCCGTACGAGCTTCCCCGCGCCGGTGCGCGCGTCGTGCAGCCGCCGGCCCCGCGCGGAGTGCAGCTCGGCGCGCGGGTCCACGGGCAGCGGACGGAACCGCACCCCCGACCCCGCCACCAGCGGCTCGAACACCGCGTGCGCGGCCAGCGTCACCTCGTGTCCGGCCCGTACGAGACCGGCGCCCAGACCCGTGTACGGCGCGACGTCGCCCCGCGAACCCGCCGTCATCATCACGATGCGCACGCCCGCCAGTGTGCCCCACCGGCGGGCGGGACACGAGCAGGCTCGGGACCGTACCGGGCCGGTCCGCGGAGCCGCCGGAAGCGCGCCAGGCCGTCGGCGAGCCCGATCAGCGGGTCCGGGCAGGCGACGCGGGCCTCGGGGGCCACCGGCCCGCCGCCCACGAACCCGGCCCTCCCGCTTCGCGCCCGACGGGTTGTCAGGCACGCCTCCGGCTCCTACAGTGCGTCCAGCACCGTCGCGTGGGAGCGCTCCCAATCGTCCGAAACCCGTATCTTCCGGGAACCTCCCCTGCGGTCCGTCCGCCCCCCCTGACCGGTCTCCCCTCCCCAGGAGGTCCCCCGTGCGAGCGTCCCCCCATCGCCTCCGTGCCGCACTCGGCGCGCTGCTCCTCGCCTTCGCCACCGTCGTGGCGATGCTCGTGGGCACCGCGCCGGCGGCCACGGCCGACACCCTGGTCTGCGAGCAGTACGGCACGGCCACCGTCCAGGGCCGGTACATCGTCCAGAACAACCGCTGGGGCACCGGCGCGACCCAGTGCGTCACGGCCACCGACACGGGCTTCCGGCTGACCCGCGCCGACGGCTCCGTGCCGACCGACGGCCCGCCGAAGGCGTACCCGTCGCTCTTCAACGGCTGTCACTACACGCGCTGTTCGCCCGGCACAGCCCTCCCCGCGCGCGTCGACGGCATCGCCGGGGCCCCGAGCTCCATCTCGTACGGCTTCGTCGGCGACGCCGTCTACAACGCCTCGTACGACATCTGGCTGGACCCGACGCCCCGGACCGACGGGGTGAACCGGACCGAGATCATGATCTGGTTCCACAAGAACGGCCCGGTCCAGCCGATCGGCTCGCCGGTCGGCACCGCGACCGTCGGCGGGCGGTCGTGGCAGGTGTGGACGGGCGGCAACGGCTCCAACGACGTCATCTCCTTCGTCGCCCCGTCCGCCCTCGCGGAGTGGAACTTCGACGTCATGGACTTCGTCCGGGAGACCGTCTCCCGGGGCATGGCCCGCAACGACTGGTACCTGACGAGCGTCCAGGCCGGCTTCGAACCCTGGCAGAACGGCGCCGGGCTCGCCGTGCACTCCTTCTCCTCGGCCGTGAACCTCGGCACCCCGCCCACCGGCCCGGAGGAGCCGGGCCCGGAAGAGCCCGGCCCCGGTGAGCCGGGCCCCACGACGGCCTGCCGGGTCACGGTCACGCCGAACGTCTGGACCGGCGGCTTCACCGCGGACGTCACCGTCGCCAACACCGGCGCGACGGCCGTCGAGCCCTGGAACCTGGCCTTCACCCTCCCGGCCGGCCACCGGATCACCCAGTCCTGGAACGCCGCCGTCTCCCCGTCCACCGGCGCGGTGACGGCGACCGCCCTCGCCCACAACGCACGGATCCCGGCCGGGGGCAGCCAGTCCTTCGGCTTCCAGGGGACGTACAGCGGCACGTTCGCCCCGCCGTCCGGATTCGCCCTCGGCGGGGTGCCCTGCTCGTGACCCGAGGCGCGAGCCTCCCCCACACACGTACAGGAGACACGATGGCTGGACGCAAGAAGCGACTCGCCTCCCTCGCGGCGGTGCTCGCGACCCTGCTCGCCGGAATCGGCCTGACCCTGCTGGGCCAGGGCAGCGCACAGGCGCACGGCGTCACCATGACACCCGGATCACGCACGTACCTCTGCTGGCTGGACGCCAGGACCGGCACCGGCAGCCTCGACCCGACCAACCCCGCGTGCGAGGCGGCGCTCGCCGAGAGCGGACCGAACTCGCTGTACAACTGGTTCGCCGTCCTCGACTCCAACGCGGGCGGACGCGGCGCCGGTTACGTCCCCGACGGCACCCTGTGCAGCGCCGGCGACCGCTCGCCGTACGACTTCACCGGCTACAACGCGGCCCGCGCCGACTGGCCCCGCACGCATCTGACCTCCGGGCGCACGATCCAGGTCAAGCACAGCAACTGGGCCGCGCACCCGGGCTCCTTCCGGGTGTACCTCTCCAAGCCCGGCTACTCCCCCACGACTGAACTCGGCTGGGACGACCTGGAGTTGATCCAGACCGTCACCGACCCGCCGCAGACGGGCTCCCCGGGCACGGACGGCGGACACTACTACTGGGACCTCGCGCTGCCTTCGGGACGCTCGGGTGACGCGGTGCTCTTCATCCAGTGGGTCCGCTCGGACAGCCAGGAGAACTTCTTCTCCTGCTCCGACATCGTCTTCGACGGCGGCAACGGCGAGGTGACCGGCATCCGAGGCTCGGGCAGCACCCCGACGCCCACCCCCACCCCCACTCCGACTCCTACGCCGACCCCCACTCCCACTCCCACCCCCACGGAGCCGACCCCGACGCCGACTCCGACCGACCCGCACACCGGCTGCATGGCCGTCTACACCGTGGTCAACGCCTGGGCCAGCGGCTTCCAGGCTTCCGTCGAGGTGATGAACCACGCCACGACGGCGCGCGACGGCTGGGCGGTGCGCTGGACACCGGGCGCCGGCACCCGGATCAGCAACCTGTGGAACGGCGCCCTGACCACCGGAACCGACGGCACGGTCACCGTCGGGAACGTCGACTACAACCGGACCATCCCCGCGGACGGCAGCGTGACCTTCGGCTTCACCGCGACGTCGACCGGGAACGACCACCCGGTCGGATCCGTCGTCTGCGTCACACCGTGACCGTCGTCGGTCCTCGCCTCTGAGGAAGGGACAAGGGGCTGTCTCCCGTGACGCGCCGCGGGGGGCGGCCCCTCGATCCTTCCCGTCCTCCCGGTCAGGCGTCGGGGTCGCCGTACCCGCCGTGCGGCCCCTCGCCTCCTCCGTCCAGGAGGGCGCAGACGAAACGCTCCTCCGTCGCGCGCAGGCGGGCGAGCAGCGCCGGGTCGCGCGTGACCTGGCTCGTGACGGAGACCGTGACGGCGCGGCGGCCGTCACGGGTGGCGGCGGCGAACTGGGTGTAGCCCGGGGTGTTCCCGGTGTGGCCGTAGACGGTGCCGCAGCGGGTCTCGTACCGGAAGAGGGCGAGCCCGGCGGCGTTCTCGCCGGGGCCCGCGGGCTCGGACGCCCCGGGCACGAACCGCTGCTGGGCGTGGCGGGTGCGCGGCGACAGCAGGGCGGGCCCGGCGTAGCCGCCGATGAAGGTGTTCAGGTCGGCCGGGGTGGACACGATCCCGCCCGAGGCCCACGCGCCGGAGGCGCTGATCGCCTCGCTGACGTCCTCGGGCGGTTCGCCGGGCGTCGTGTCGTAGCCGTGGAGGAAGGGGCGCGGCAGCCGGAACCCGGAGGGGAGGCTGGTGTCGCGGAGGTCGAGCGGGCGGTACACCAGCTCCCGCAGCAGGTCCTCGTAGCGCCGGCCGGTGGCCTGTTCGGCCATCAGGGCGACGGCGATGTTGTCCGAGTTGGAGTAGGCGTAGCGGCTGCCCGGCGGGAAGGCGAGGCCCTCGCCCGCGACGAACTCCAGGAGGCGCCGGGAGTCGAAGCGGTGGCGCGGATCGGCGCGGACGATCGCCTGGAAGCGCGGGCTGCGGCTGAAGTCGGGCAGGCCGCTGGTGTGCTGGAGCAGCTGGCGCAGGGTGACGGCGTGCCAGGCCTCCGGCAGGTGCGGCAGCCGCTGCCCCAGGGTGTCGTCGAGGGCGAGCGCGCCCCGGTCCACCAGGGCGAGGGAGACGGCCCCGCTGAACGCCTTGGCGGCGCTCGCGATCCGCATGTGGTCGTCCGCGCGGGGCGGCCGGGAGCTGTCGGTCCCGGCCTTCGTGCCGGTACCGGTCCTCGGAGGACCGGCGAGTTCGGCGGTTCCGGCACGGTAGACGCGGCGTTCGCCGTCGCGGGTGAGGACGGCGATCGCGCCGGGCGGCCCGCCGGGGGCGGCGACGAGCTCGGCGAGGGCGCGGCGCAGCTCCCGGTCCTCGGCGCTCTCCTTCCCGCCGCCGCTTGCGCCGCCGTAGCCGTACGTCCCGGAGGGGGACCGCTCGCCGGCCGTCGCGTACGGAAGGGCGGGGGCGGTCAGCGCGGCGGCGAGGAGCAGCGCGGCGACGGCCGCCCGGCGTGGGCGGTACGCACGGTGCGGGCGGCGGGCGGGGGCGGAACGGGGCATGCGTGACCTCCTGGACGGGCCGGCGGCCGGGTGCGGCGCACCGGCCCGTCCAGCTTCGGCCCACGGCTCCGGGGCCGTCGGCCGGGGCTGCGCCACCCGGGCGTGCGGATCCCCCGGCAGGAGGCTCCGGCACGTCCCGCGCCTGGGCCGATCGGGGGTGTACGGGCTCGGACGGGTCTCAGGGGAAGTACAGGGCGGCCTTCTCCAGCACGTGCCGCGTGAACAGGCCTCCCCATTGCACCTGCCCCCGGTACATCGTCGTCCGCACCCCGCCGGGTGCGGTCTCGACCGTCAGGGGCCGGGCGATCAGCGTCGTGCCGAGGATCCGGGCGTCCTCGGCGGCCCACCGCGCCGCCTCGGGCCGGACGCGCGTGCTCACCAGGGCGGGCAGCACGGTGGCCGCGTTGCGGGCGCCGGGTATGCCGCTCCGCAGGCTCTTCGCGTAGCTCATGGCCCAGGTGGTGAACCCGGCCAGGTCGCCGGCGTCGACCTCGGGCACGGCGGCCGCGAAGACGAACAGTTCGGTCTTGGTCCCGAACCACCGCGCCTTCCGGTCGGCGCGGGAGCCGGTCACCACCCGGTGGCCGTTCCACTCCGGCGTGGTCACCGTGCAGCCGTCTCCGGCCAGCCGTTCCCGGAGGGCCGTCAGGTACGTGGCCGCCGCGTCGGCGGTCGGCTCGGGAGCATGGGGATTCATGCGGGAATCCTCCAACACCCGTGGCACGTAAGGGAAGTGGGGAAGGGGCGGTGGCGTGCCCCGCTCGGCCCCCGTACCGCCGGACGGGGCCGAGCGGGGTACGGCCGGCCGCACGGGCGGACCGGCGGGCGGCGCGGGAGCGGCCCGGGGCGCGGTGGTGGTGGGAGAGTGGTCGTATGTGCGGCCGTTACGCTTCCACCCGCAGCCCCCAGGAGCTGACCCGGCTCTTCCAGGTGACCGACTGGCAGCCGGAGGAGACGCTGGAGCCCAGCTGGAACGTCGCGCCCACCGACCAGGTGTACGCCGTCCTGGAGCGGGCCGGGCGGGACGGCGGCGGAGAGGTGCGCCGCGAGCTGCGGACCCTGCGCTGGGGGCTGGTGCCGTCGTGGTCGAAGGACCCCGGATCGGGGGCCCGCATGATCAACGCCCGGGTCGAGACCGTGCACGAGAAGCCCGCCTACCGCCGCGCCTTCGCCAAGCGCCGCTGCCTGCTGCCCGCCGACGGCTTCTACGAGTGGGACCCGGTGAAGGACGAGACGACGGGCAGGACCCGCAAGCAGCCCTACTTCATCCACCCGGCCGACGGCGGCCCGATGGCCATGGCGGGCCTGTACGAGTTCTGGCGCGACCCCGACGTCGCCGCCGACGACGACGCGGCCGCCTGGCTGATCACCTGCACGATCATCACGACCGAGGCCACCGACGCCGCCGGCCGCGTCCACCCCCGCATGCCGCTCGCCCTCTCCCCCGACCACTACGACGCCTGGCTCGACCCGCACCACCAGGACACCGGCGACCTGCGCGCGATGCTCACCCAGCCCGCCGACGGGCACCTCGACGCCAGAGCGGTCTCCCCCGCCGTGAACAACGTCCGCAACGACGGCCCCCACCTGCTGGACGCCCCGGGCTGACCCCGGGCGGGGCGGCGGTCAGCCGACGAACTCCTCGTCGCCGTACCGCGTCTCGACGGAGTTCCAGTCGACGCCCAGGTCCTTCGTGAACTTCCGGGCCAGCGCCAGATCGGCGAGCGGGGCCACGAGGATCAGCTGGTCGTCGAGGGTGGTCGAGCCGCCGCCGAGCCGTTCGCGCGCCTGGGGGTCGGCGAGGAGCGCGTCGTGCAGACGGGTCGAGGTGACGCCGTCGGCCTGGATCCGCACCGCGTCCGTCTCCGGGTCCGTCCTCGGCAGGCAGCGGAAGGTGAGCACCGATTCCTGCCGGTACCGCTTGGCGATGACGCCGGCGACGTGCCGGAGCCCGTCGCGGCCGACCCCGTCGACGTCGAACTCGCGCGAGCGCTCGTACGTGGCCCGCTGGAGGTCCGACGACCAGAAGACCCCTTCCAGGAGCGTGGAGGCGCCGGGCCGCGTCCCGTGGGCGCGGAGGATGCGGCGTACCTCGTGGTCGAAGCGGACGAGGCGGGTGTCGAGGCGGGGATCGGCCGGATCCGTGATGATCGCGGTGTTGTCGGTCGCGAAGATCTCCGCCTCGGCCCGGCAGGCACCGTCCGCCGTGCCTGCCGTCGCACCCGCCACCCCGGCGCTCGCCACACCGGAGAGGCCCGAGAGGCCCAGCGTGAGGGCGCCGGCCGCGACCAGGACGCACGTGCGTCCGCGCATGATGGTGTCGATGGTGTTCACACCGCGCTCAACGAGCCGGGAGCGCGGTGGTGGCAGGCGGTCGGCCGAACGGGTCGGCCGCACGGCCTACGCCTCGTCCGTGCCGTCGGCGTGGGCGCCGCCGAAGAGCCGGGAGGACTTGTCCTCCTGGGCCAGCCGCCGCAGTGCGAGCAGGGCCGGTTCGAGGAGGACGGTGACGAGGACGGCCCTCTCCGCCTGGGCCAGGGGGTCGTCCCCGCCGTCCAGCTGCCGCAGGTCCAGCTCGGCCATGTCGTCGGCGAGGCGGGCGTACGGCAGGAGGCTGTGCCAGTCGACGCCCGCGCCGAGGTGGTCGAGGGCGGCGAGGACCTCGGCGAGGGTGCGCGTGGCGGGATTGCCCGGGGAGACGTCCCAGCCCATCGCGTCGATCAGGCCGCGCGCCTCGGCGAGCCCTTCCGGGTTCTCGTCCGGGCCCTGCGCCGGGTCCGCCGCCGGTTCGGGCCCCGCGCCCTTCGCCGGACGGACGCCCAGCACGATGCCGAGGACCTGGTGCAGGTCCTCCTGTCCGGCGGTGATCGCGTCGAGGATCTCCTTCGTCGCGCCGGCCGACAGCCCGCGCGTCCCGATGAGGGTGCGGATCAGCCGGAGGCGGCGGACGTGGTCCTCGCCGTAGTCGGCCTGGTTGGCGGCGGTGGCGCGGCCCGGGGGGAGCATCCCCTCACGCAGGTAGTACTTGATCAGTGGCACCTGCACGCCGGTGCGGCGGCTCAGCTCGGAGACCTTCATCGGCTCTTCCCCTCGATAACGGATAATGGATAGCGCTATTATCTACTCTGTGACGGTCACGGCACCGCGGCCCGCGACGGCCACGCACGCCCCGAGCACCTGAGCACCTGAGCACCTGAGCACCGAGTTCCTCACCTTCCCGAGCTCCGCCCGAACACCCTCCACCGGAAGGACACCCCTCCCATGTTCGGCACCCTCATGCTCCTCGCCGTCCCCACCCTGCTGTTCCGGCTGCTCGGCGCCCTGGGCGTCGGGCGGTTCGCGACCTGGCGGGTCTCCACGCTGCACGGCCTCGCGATGATGCTGGTCTTCACGGCGAGCGCCCACTTCGCCCCGTCGGCCCTCGGCCCGATGCCCGGCCATCAGGACCTGGTCGCGATGGTCCCGTCGTTCGTGCCGTTCCCCCGCTTCGCGGTCTACGCGACCGGCGTCCTGGAGCTCGCCGGCGCGGCGGGGCTGGTCAGAGAGGCGACCCGCCCGGCAGCCGGCGTCGGCCTCGCCGTGCTGTTCGTCCTGATGCTCCCGGCCAACGTCCACGCGGCCGTCTCCGGCATCGACTTCAACGGCGAACCGGCGACGCCGCTCTGGTTCCGGATCCCGGAGCAGCTGCTGTTCATCGCGATAGCGCTCTGGGCGGCGTACGTTCCCCAGGGCGTCCGCCGGGTACGCGTCACCGCAGGGCGCGGGTGAGCCACACGACCTCGCCCGCGCCCTCCTCCCGGGAGACGCGGTCGCGCGCGAAGTCGAGCTTCTCCAGGACGCGGAGGGACGGCGCGTTCCACGCGCCGACGGTCGACCAGAGCCGCTTCCGCCCGGTGGCGGCCGCCGCGTCGAGCACGGCCCGGGCCGCCTCCGTGGCGTAGCCCTGGCCGTGCGCGTGCCGGAACAGCTCGTACGCGATCTCCGGCTCCTCCACGGAGGCCCGCCCGACGATCAGCCCGCAGTAACCGATGACGTCCCCCTCCTCGCGCCGCTGGATCGGCAGCAGGGCGAAGCCCGTGGTCTCCGTCTCGGCCAGCAGCTTCACGATCCCGGCCCGGGCGCGCTCGACGGTGAACGTGTCCGTGCCGCGTTCGTCGAGGAGAGCACGGAACCAGTCGGCGTCCGACTCGGCCCACGGACGCAGGACCAGCCGCTCGGTCTCCAGATGGAACGCCATCGTCTCGTAAGTACCCATGCCCCCACTCTGCCCCACGCCCCCGCCCGATCACTCGGCGCCGTCTCCCCGCCCGGCGCCGCCTCCCCTTATCCGGTGTCCCCTCCGGCAGCCCCGATGCGAGACTCCGGGCCATGACCGCACCCGAGCCGACGGAGCCGGACCACCTCCGGGAGATCGAACGCCTCGCCCACCGCGTCACCCTGGAGGCCTCCGCCGAGGGCTGGCTCTCGCACCGGGGCGACCCGGAGGAGGCGACACCCCTCCAGCGCAGCGTCAACGCGCTCGCCCGGGCGCTGCGCCACTACCACTTCGAAGGCGACGGCTGCCTGGAGGAGGACCGGCCGCCGGTCCGCCTCGTCGGCGCCTCGGTCCTGAAGCCCGGGGTCATGCCGGCCGGGGTGGACGAGTCGTACGAGGCGGTGTGCGCGCGGATCGGGGTCGAGCCCCGGGAGGAGGGCTGGGCGCTGTGGAACACCTGGGACCGGGACGGGGACGTCAGGGTGACGATGGTGGTGTCCGCCGTGGCGACGACCGAGGGGCTGTTCGCGAACTGGGCGCGCGGGAGGGCGGTGGACCCGGTGACGCCGCTGCCGTCGCAGGTGGCCCTCGTCCGCCACGGATGGATCGGCCCGATGACGTTCTCGCCGCGCGGCGTCGGCCGCACCGGACGCGGCGGCCTTCCGGCGGCCTGACGCCGACCGACGCATCGTCAGACGACGCGGAGCAGGGCGCCCCGGAGGACGGCCAGGGTCAGGGTGCGGAGGGGCGCGCCCCGGTCGGTGTCGCGTCCGCAGGGGGCCGGCAGGACCCGTGGGCTGGAGCCGATGGCCTCGGCGGGCGGACGGAGCGGGAGCTTCCTGGGACACGTGGCTGACCTCACGTAACCGCAACGGGTGTTTCCCTACGGGAGGATGGTCACGGTGCGTCAGGAAGAGGGACGGGTGGTCGTGCGTCGCGCGGACCGCCCCGGCGACCTGGGGTGGGTCGTGATGGCCCACGGCGAGGGCTACGACGAGCAGTTCGGCTGGGACACCGACTTCGAGGTCCTGGTCGCCCGGATCGTCGCCGACTACGGGACGCGCCACGATCCCGCCCGGGAGGCCGCCTGGATCGCCGAGACCGACGGCCGGCGTGTGGGCTGCGTCTTCCTGGTCGACGGCGGACGGCCGGGTCTGGCCAAGCTGCGGCTCCTCCTGGTGACGCCGGAGGGGCGGGGGCACGGCCTCGGGACCCGGCTTGTCGCGGAGTGTCTGGCCTTCGCCCGCGAGGCGGGGTACGAGCGGGTGACCCTGTGGACCAACGACGTCCTGGTCTCGGCCCGCAGGATCTACCAGGCCTTCGGCTTCACCCTCGCCGACGAGGAACCCCACCACAGCTTCGGCCATGACCTCGTCGGCCAGAACTGGATCCTCGACCTGCCCCGCGCGTGACGCACCCGCCTCGGCCGTCCGACCGCCGGTCCGCCGGTCCGCCCGTCCGTCCGTCCGCTCGGTCTCAGGCGGATCGGCGCGCCGCCGATGCCGCCACCAGGCCCGCACCTGCGCCCGCACCCGCGCTCACACCCGCACCCGCGGCGTATTCGCGGCGGGCGGCCTGGAGCAGGCCGGCCCAGTCCCGCACCGTGGGGCGGCGCTTCAGGAGGGCGCGGCGCTCGCGCTCCGTCATACCGCCCCAGACACCGTGCTCGATCCGCCGGTCCAGCGCGTACGCGAGGCATTCGGAGCGTGCGGGACAGCCCACGCACAGCTCCTTGGCCTGGTTCTGGGCCGCCCCCTCGACGAACAGGTCTTCGGCGTCCGCCTCCCTGCACCGACCCGACGCCATCCAACTACCTTCCACGCACTCCCCCTTGAGCCACGGGCTGTCGATCTCCCCGGACCGGTCCTCGTCGGTCGGCCCTCGTTGATCAGGCACGCTACGTAGGCATGTGCTGCGGGTCTACACCTCGCCCCGTCCTTCGCTCCAACGGGTGACGACCGCACACAGTTCCGGCCACTCTCCGTGGTCTCCCCGGCCTCCGTGGCCGGATCCGTGGCCAAAGCTCAGCAGATGAGCCGGAAGGGGCCGTAGTCGCCGGCGGGCGCGGCGGCACGCGCGCTCGGGACCACGGGGCGGCCGCAGGAGACGAAGAGGTCGTCGTAGCGGGTACGGGCGCGGTCCCGGTAGCCCGCCGTGGCACGCGCCAGCATCTTGACCACCTCCTCCGCGAGCATCAACTGGTACTGACAGGACTCGGAGTTGAGGGTGTTCAGGTCTCCGGTGGCCACGTGGTTCTCCTGCCGGCAGCCTCCCCCGCACAGGTAGCGGGCCCAACAGCCCCCGCAGACCGGGTGCTCGTCGACCGAGCGGCGCCATTCGGGGTGTTCGCGCGTGATGCCCCGGTCACCGGTGCCGACGTCGAAGCCCTCGTCGCCGACGAGGCGGTGACAGGGACTGATGCTGCCGTCCGGAGAGTGGGTGTAGTAGGTGCGGCCGCCGGAGCAGAAGGCGAGGGCCGCCGCGCCCTCGCTGATCATCTGGACGGTCCGCTCGTACTCCAGGACGCCCTGGAAGCGGTTGCCGGGGTCGAAGAGGGCGGGGTAGTCGGCGAGGAACTCCTTGAACTGCTCGACGATGCCCGGCTGGAGGAAGTGGTTGATGTACCGGATCCCGCCCTGCGGTTCGGAGAGCGTCCGGTCGCCCAGGGTGAGCGCGACGGGGACCGTCGTACCCGTGCGGACCGGGTAGACGCCCGGGTAGATCTGGAAGTGGTCGAAGAGGTCGAGGCGCCAGAGGTCCCGCACGCTGTCCTTGAGGCGGGGCTCGGCGGTCGCGATGGTCATCCGCGCGACGAGCGTCACCGCGTCGCCGCACTCCGCGCGGACCCGCCGGAGGTTGCGCAGGATCCGGTCGTACGAGCCCTTGCCGTTCTTCGAGGGCCGGTTGGCGTCCTGGACCCGGCGTCCGCCGTCGATCGAGACGGAGACGATGAAGCCGTACTCGCGGAAGAGCTCGGTGGTGCCCGGGGGGCAGGAGCGTCAGGTTGGTGGAGACGCGGTGCAGGAGGCGCGTGCCGTCCCGCTGCGCGATGCCCCGCGCGCGCTCGCAGATCGTCCGGATGACGGGGAGGTTGGCCAGCGGTTCGCCGCCGAAGAACTCGAAGCGGACGCGCTGTCCCGGAGCCGCGTGCGTCGCGATGAAGTCGAAGATCCAGGCGACCGAATGCTCCCCCATGGCCTCGGTGATCCGGCCGTAGTCGCCGCCTTCCGCGAAGCAGTAGGCGCAGGCGAGGTTGCAGACGTTGGTGAGGTTGACGTTGACCGCGAAGTCGGCGCCGTCGGACAGGGCGCTCTCGGCCAGCAGGGTCCTGTGGGTGTCGTCGCCGACGCCGGCCTCGGCCCGGAGGCGTTCCCAAGCCGCTCGCTCGTCCGGCAGGAGGTGGTCCTCCCCGGCTTCGAGGCGGCGGGCGGTGGAGGCGGGGGCGAGCAGGAGGCGGTGGTTGCCGGTGATGAGGACGGCGGCGGTCTCGGAGCTGTCGCCGCCGCTGCCGTTGCCGGTGCCGCCGTGGCCGTCGCCGTCGCCGTGGCCGTCGCCCAAGGGGAGGACCCGGTAGTCCGTGCCGTGGCGCAGGGCGGGCGTTCCCGCCCGGGAGCCGTCGTTCCGGTCCCCGGTCACGGTCGCGCGCCCGGGCGGAAGAGGGGCAGCGGGGAGACGTCGGCGTTGAGCGTGCCGGCCGTCGCCTCCACCGTGGGGAAGTGGGCCCGGTCGAAGACCTGGTGGAGGGTGGACTCGCAGCCCGCCGGCACGGCGACCTGCACGCCCGTCTCTCCGGGGGTGCTCTTGGCGGCGATGGAGCGGAAGCTCTCGTGCGGCGCCAGGTCAATGACCTCCCACGCCCGGTCGGCGCCGGTGTCGCCGTGACGGCGGGCATAGGCCCGCAGCGGTGCGGAGGAGGTGTTGCGGAGCTGGAAGTGGAGGGCCCGTACGTCCCCGTGCCAGTCGAAGCCGGCGACGGAGAGCGGCTCCCCCGGCGGGAGGTCGCGGAGCCGGGCGCGCGGACGGGAGTCCGGGAGGAGGGTGAAGCCGGCGTCGTCGCCGCAGCCGGCGCAGCGGGCGTCGGCGTCGAGGCCGACGAGGTCGGCGTTCAGGCCGTAGCGGGTGACCTGGAGCCGTCCGCACCGGCCGCACCGGGTGTGCGTCGACTCGGTGTCGTAGACGTTGCCGAGGTAGACATGGCGAAGTCCCATGCCCAGCGCGGCGTTTCGCGCCTTCTCCAAACGGTCGACGGGGGTCCGGACGGTGTCGGTCATCTTGTAGTCGGGGTGGAAGCGTACGAAGTGCGTCGGCACGTCGGGGCTCAGGCGCTCGCCGACGAAGGTCGCCATGTCGCGGGCGGTCTTCTCGTCGTCGCTCAGGTCGGTGACCATCAGCGTCGAGACCTCGACGTGCTTTCCGGCCCGGAAGACCCGCTCCGTCCCCTCCAGGACCGGCTCCAGCCAGCCCTTGGTGATCCGGCGGTAGTACTTCGGGTCCAGGGACTTGATGGACACCGAGAAGATGTCGATGACCGGGAGGAGTTCGTCGATCGCCTCGCCGGTGATGAAGAAGGCGGACTTGTAGAGGTTCACGAGGCCCGCGGCCTTCGCGAGCGCGGCCGTCTCGACGACGAACTCGTGCCAGACGACCGGGTCGTTGTACGTCCAGGAGATCACCTTGATCCCGTGCCGGACGGCGATGTCGACGACCTCCTCGGGCGTGTACCGGTGGACGTCCTTGTCCTCGACGTGACGCGCCTGCGAGGTCTTCCAGTTGTGGCAGTAGTCGCAGTTGAGCATGCAGCCGACGTTGCCCATGGACAGGATCCGGGCGCCGGGCGCGTAGTGGAACACGGCCTCGGTCTCGATGGTCTCCTCGGTGGCGTGCACCGACCGCCCGTAGTTCAGGGTCACCAGCCGGCCGTCACGGTTCGCCCGCACCCGGCAGAAGCCGTGCTGACCGGGCCGGATACGGCAGTTGCGGGGACTGAGGTGACACCGGACGACGTCGTCGTCCAGGCGCTCCTCCAGACGTGCGGGGCGGGCCTCGCTGTTCCAGTTCGTCTTCGTCACGTGCGGTCCTTCCACGAAGGAGGGGTGGGGAGGTGACGGGGAGGTACGGGGAGTGCGGGCGTCGGGAAGGCGGGCGTCTTGGCACGATCTGCCCGATGAACCGCCGTTACGCTGCTTGAGGATTGTTGAACGTTCCTCACAGCGCCTGGCGACGAGCATGACCGAGCCCTCTCGCCGCCGTCAAGGCATCGACGGACGCGACTCGTCGCCTCTGAACGCGCCTTCGCCGCCGGCGAGTTCACGGGACCAGGGCGACGAAGGGGGCGGGGTGCGGGCGGAGGTCCGCGTACCGGTCACGTCCACGGTCCGGGCACGCCGGCCGTCACGTGGCCGGCGCCTCACCTTCGAGCCGGCCACGCCGCGGCCTGGAGAGGAGAACCCGGCGCCTCGGCGGGTCGATCTCCGTGACGACGACGGCGATCTCGTCTCCGGCGTCGACGTTCTCCACCGGACTCGCTGCCGGGCGGCCATGGGGCTCCCTGAAGGGAACCAGCCCGACGATCCCGTCCCCGACGTGGACGAAGATGCCGATGGGGACCACCTTCTCCACCGTCCCGAGGAGTTCCTGGCCCACCGCTGTGCGGTCGGCGAAGGCCCGGAGCGGATCGGGCTCCAGCGCCTTCAAGGACAGTCTCGCCTCCGCGTTGTAGGTGTCGAACTGGAGGAGCTCGCACGAGACACGCTGACCCACCTGAACGACATCGGTGGGGTCGGCGAAGTACCGCCAGGACAGTTCGGGGAAGGAGATGAACCCCACACCGGGGAAGAGAGGATGGGCGGGTCCGTCGTCCAGGGCCACGAAGACCCCGAACCGCTCGATCGCCGCGACGGTGCCCGACAGGATGTCGCCGCAGTTCAGGGACTCCAGGAACGCCCAGAGTTCCGGGCTCTCAGTCTGCCAATCCATACCGCCACCCTGGCACACCACACCGTGCGGTGGACCGGGGCCGTCGGCGCTCCGGCAGGCTCCCTCGTATGACGCGTGCACGTGCCCGTGAGCGGGAGTCCGGTCTGGAGCTCCTTCGGATCTCGTCGGGTGGGTGCTGCTTCGCCGCGATCCGGACCGGCTCGTCGGGCATGGGGGCAGCATCCATCATCTGCAGACCGGAGCGGGCTCGGTGTCCGGCCGTGGGGGCGGCCTTCGGCCCGGGCCGGACCGGGGACGCTGGCCTGCCGATCGGAGATGCCGGGGGGAAGATCGCGGGGCCGTCGCCGCGCAGTGCCTTGCCTCCCCGCCGTGTCCGTCGGCGCGTTCCCGCGCGTCGGGGGTCGCGGCCTCACCGGTCGTTCGGGGCCGGGGGCGTGGCCGTCGTCGCGCGGTACACGCTGGGGCGGCGGCCCGTGTGGCGGGTGAAGACGGCCGAGAAGGTGCCGGGGTCGCGGTAGCCGACGTCCGCGGCGATCGTCGCGATGGTGCGGTCCGTGGTCTCCAGGAGGTGGCGGGCCCTGCGGACGCGGGCGGTGTGGAGGTACGTGAGGGGCGTCCGGCCCGTCTCCGCGCCGAAGCGGCGCAGCAGGGTGCGGGCGCTGACGCCGAACTCCCGGGCGAGGGCCGGCAGGTCGTAGCGGGTGGCGAGGTTCTGGTCGAGGTGGCGCATGACGGCCGACGAGAAGGCGTGGCCCGTCGCCGGGAGGAGGGCCGCGTCGACGTACGGGGACTGGGAGGAGCGGGTGTCGTCGAGGAGGGCGACGCGCGCCGTGGCCCGGGCGGTGCCGGGGCCGTCGTGGTCGCGGACGAAGCCGAGCGCGAAGTCGTACATCGCGCTGAACGCCGCCGTCGTCGTCACCCCGCGGTCCGTGACCACCAGGCTCTCCGGGCGTACCCGCACCTCCGGGTAGCGGCGCGCGAAGCGGTCCGCGTGGAGCCACGAGGTGGTCGCCTCCCGGCCGTGGAGGAGTCCGGCCTCCGCCAGGAGGTAGGAGCCGACGCAGAGGGACACCACGGCCGCTCCCGAGGCGGCCCGCTCCCGGATCGTGGCGAGTTCCGGGGCGAGCTCCGCGAGCGCCGCGTCCGGGTCGAGCGCGGGCGGCAGGTCGAAGCCGGGGACGATCAGGACGTCGGCCGGGCGGACCGCCGCGACGTCGATACGGGCTCCGCCGGCCGCGAGGACCCGTCGGCGCGGCGAGACCACGGAGGTCTCGTACGAGGGCTCGGCGCGGCCCCGCGCGGCGGTGACGTGCGCGGCCATCGTCAGCAGGTCGGGGACGCCGTACACCTCCGACGCGAAGCAGCCGGGGTAGGCGAGGACGCTGACGCGCAGCGGGCTCATGGGCGGGTCCTCCCGGTGGGCCGTGGTCGGTCACGGTGGCGATGGCAGCGGCGGTGGGTGGCGGGATACCCCGGAGTATCGGCGGTATCGCCCGTTCCCGGGAAGGCCGGGGCTCGCCATGCTGGCGGCCATGACAGAGCGGAAGAAGCGGCTCGACGACCCGCTGGACGACTTCTCGTGCCGGGTCGTCGAGGTCGAGGGCGTCGGCAAGCGGGTGTACGTGACCGGGGCGGGGCCCGCCGTCGTCCTGATGCCGGAGATGCCCGGCATCAGTCCTGACGTGGCCCGGTTCGCCCGGTGGATCCGGGACGCGGGCTTCTCGGTGTACGTGCCGTCGCTGTTCGGCGTCGACGGGGCCTACCCGCTGGCGGAGGCGGCCGAAACCGTCGTACGGCGGGCCTGCGTCAGCGCCGAGTTCCGGGCGTTCGCCGGCGGCGGGACCAGTCCCGTGGTCGCCTGGCTGCGGGGGCTCGCGCGGGTGGCGCACGCCGAGCGGGGCGGGGTCGGGGTCGGGGCGGTCGGGCTCTGCTTCACCGGCAACTTCGCCCTGTCCATGACGCTGGAACCGGCCGTCGTCGCGCCCGTCGTCAACCATCCCTCGCTTCCGCTCGACGACCCGGCGGGGCTCGAACTGGGCGAGGAGGACGCGGTCGCCGTCGCCGAGCGGGTCCGGCGCGACGGGCTGAAGGTGCTCGCCTACCGCTTCGAGGGCGACCGCTGGTGCACGGGCCGGAGGTTCGCCGCCTACCGCGCGCTGCTCGGCGAGGCCTTCGACGGGCGGGTCCTACCCGCCGGGGCGGCGAACCCCGACCCGCCGCCGTTCTTCCGCGATGTCGTCGGCTGCGCGCACAGCGTCGTCACCGCCCATCTCGTGGACACCGCCGGTCACCCCACCGTGCGGGCCCGGGACGAGATCGTCGCGTTCCTGGCGGAGCGGCTCTCGCCGCCGGGGGAGGCGTCACGCTGAGGGAGTCGTCGCCTGGGTCGTCCAGTCGGCGAGGAGACGGAGGGAGCGGGCGGTCCCCGAGGCGGGTTCGACGTTGTAGACGCAGAGGGTCTGCTCGGTGTCGCCGGGGACCTGGAACGACTCGTAGGAGAAGTGCAGTTCGCCCGCCACGGGGTGGAGGTAGTACTTGGCGCCGTGGGTGCGGCGCAGCACCTTGTGGTCGTTCCACCAGGCGGAGAACTCCGGGCAGCCGAGGGTGAGTTCGCCGACCAGGTCGGCGAGCCTGCGGTCGCCGGGGTGGCGGCCGGCCTCCAGGCGCAGCACGGCCACGGTCTCGGCGGCGATCCGTTCCCAGTCGCCGACCCGTTCGCGGGCACTCGGGTCCAGGAGGTAGTAGCGGGCGAGGTTGCGCCGGGGGGCGGGGAGGGCGTCGAAGTCGGTGAGGACGGCCCGGGCGAGGTGGTTGGCGGCGAGGACGTCGGTGCGGCGGCCGAGGATGAAGGCCGGCACGTGGCCGAGCGTCTCCAGCATGAGGTACAGGCCGGGGCGGACCCGCTGGGGCCGGTTCGGGGCGCGGCGGGCCGTGTGCGGTGCGGGCAGCAGCAGGTCGGAGAGGTGCTCGCGCTCGGAGGCGTCCAGGCGGAGCGCCTCGGCCAGGGCCGCGACCACCTCGGCCGAGGGGTTGCCCGCGCGGCCCTGCTCCAGGCGCGTGTAGTACTCGGTGCTGACCCCGGCCAGGCGGGCCACCTCGTCCCGGCGCAGGCCCGGGACACGGCGTACCCGGCCGTCGGCCGGGAGCCCGGCCCGCTCCGGACCGAGCGCGGCACGGCGGCCCCGGAGGAAGTCGGCGATCTCTTTGCTGCGGTCCATGGTTCCAGTGTGGGGCGTCCCGGGGTCGGTGGAGGCCCGGGGGTGGCCCTGCCGGTACCTGTTTCGGCAGGGCCTGCTCGGGCGTCCCGGCGGGGGTCGCGGGCTGGTGTTCTTGAGGTGTGCCGGGAGCAGTCCGCGGCACCTCCCCCTCCTCCTCGTTCCTCCGGAAGGCGGCACCTGATGTCCACGCGGAACACCTCCCTCTCCACGCAGAACACCGTCGTGGCCGCGCGGAACACCGTCGTGGCCGCGCCGCAGGCCTCCCTGGCCGCGCGGCACGCCCCCGGCGCCGCCCTGCCCCTGCGCGACCGTGTCGCCGTCGTCACCGGCGCCTCCAGCGGGATCGGCGAGGCGGCCGCCGAGACGCTGGCCGGGCTCGGCGCGCACGTCGTCGTGCTGGCCCGGCGGGCCGAGCGGCTCGGCGCGCTCGTCGCCCGTGTCGAGAGGAACGGCGGCCGGGCGCTGGCGATCGCGGCCGATGTCACGGACCCGGTGGCCGTCCGCGCGGCGGCCGACCGTGTCGCGGCCGAACTGGGCGGCGCGGACCTGCTGTTGAACAACGCCGGCGTCATGCTGCCCGCCCCGATCGAGGAGCTGGCCACCGACCAGTGGCAGCGGCAGATCGACCTGAACATCACGGGTCTGATGAACGTGACCGGCGCGTTCACGCCGCAGCTGGTCGCCGCCGCGGCCGAGCGCGGGGTGGCCGACCTGATCAACACCTCGTCGATCGCGGCGCAGAACATCTTCCCCACCTTCGCCGTCTACTCCGGCACCAAGGCGTACGTCACGCACTTCTCCCGGCATCTGCGCACCGAACTGGGCCCGAAGAACGTGCGGGTGGCGGCGATCGAGCCGGGCATCGTCGGGACCGAGCTGCAGAGCCACGTCACCGACGAGGGCGCACGGGCGTGGCTGGCGGACGCGCGGCGGTCGATGGAGTGGCTGACCCCGCAGGACGTCGCCGACACCATCGCCTTCCTCGCCTCGCTGCCGCCCCGGGTGAACCTCCAGCAGGTCACCGTCATGCCCACCGGCCAGGCGAGCTGACCGCCGTCTCCCCGGGACGGCCGCCCCCGGCACGTCCCCCCTGCCCGGTCAGGAGACGAGGCGGGTCTCCACCTCCCTGAGCTTCACGGTGCACAGTCCGCCGCGCTCCGCCTTCACGTCGGTGACCTCCAGCTGGGTGCCGGGGGCCAGGATGTACTCCTCCTCGCCGGTGAAGGCGGAGAAGCTGCGGATGCCGACGGCGCGGGCCGGAGTCACCTCGAACAGGGTCCGCTTGCCCCGGCTGCCGAGGAACGAGCGGGCGACGCCCAGCTCCGAGGTGCAGGAGGAGACGCCCCACCAGGTGACCGTCTCCCCCAGGGGGTACTGCGCCCGCAGGTCGAGGGCGACGCCGCGCCACAGGGGCTCGGTGCGGGCGGGCAGCGACTCCACGGCCGCGAACAGCAGCCGCAGGTAGGGCAGGTACGGCGTGACGCGGTGGCGGTCCGGGGAGCGGAGAACGGCGTTGATGTTCCGGTAGAAGCCGGACTCGCAGGTGTAGAGGTACAGCGCGGCGATCGCGTCGGCGGAGAGCTCCGCGCCGGCCTGCTCGTCGGCCCGCCGCTTGCCGAAGTCGCGGGAGCGGTCGATGTGTCCGGCGAGGCCGCGCAGCACCCGGGTGACCGGCGCGACGGCGTCCTCGAACGGCATCAGCGGGGTGTCGAAGACGCCGGTGAGCGGGGGCAGGACGTGCCCCTCGTCACGGACGCTGGTGAGCCGCTCCAGGTACAGCTGGTGGAGCTCCATCGTCGAGGTGATGAAGGCGCCCATGCGGGCGGCGACGTCGATGTCCGGGGCGCCGCCGGTACCGGTGCCCGGCGTCGTGGAGCCCGTACCGCCGGCGGCGGCCGCCGGGGGCCGGTCCCAGCCCTTGCTCGGCAGCCAGTCGACGGGGTCGGCGCCGAGGGACATCAGGGCGTCGTTCACGGTGGCGAGGTGGTCGCCGTCGCAGAAGAGGTCGCCCTGCGCGGCCGGGTTGGCGTGGTCGATGTGGCGGACCTCGACGCCCGGGTAGTTCTTCTCCAGGCGCTGCACGGTCTTCTTGAGGCTGCGGGCGTGGGCGCCCCACCAGGCGAAGACGACGCCCCGGTCCTCCGGGTCCTCCGCCTCCTGCTTGGCGCGGAGGATCTCCTCGACGATCCGCTCGGCGACGGGCCGCCAGAACGAGGTGTGCCGGTCGGTGGCCAGGGCGCCGTCGGCGCTGGCGGTCAGCGAGGCGTTCAGGAGGAGGACGCCCTGGGTGAGCATCGCCTGGAACCACTCGGGCGGCTGGACGGTCTCGCGCTCCTTCAGCAGGGCGCGGATGTCCTTGATGGGGGTCTTCTTGACGATGCCGTACTTCCACATGGCCGCCGCCTTGATGAGGCAGCGGATGCTGACGACCCGTCCGAACTGGCTGTCCTTCCAGTCGTTGAAGGTGTTGTCGAACATGGCGATGCCGGTGGCGCTCTCCGGCCTCGGGTAGGGGTTCTGCCCGAAGACGACGACCTTCCACTTGTGCGCCGGGTGCGGCTTGAGCGCCTGGAAGGTGAGCTCGCGGACGGGCACCACCTGCGGGCTGCGGCCGGGGCCGATGAACCGGTCGGCCTCCGCGCGGGCCTCGATGACCGGCTTGAGGACGGGCAGCCAGGGCTCGCCGCCGCCGGTGAACAGCTCGGCGAGGGCGAGCGGGTCGTTCGGGTCGGGCTGCGGCGAGGGTGTGGCGGTGGTGTCGCTCATGGCGGCGGTGCTCCCGGTGGTCGTGCCTGCGGGGTGGGCGGTGGCGGAGGTGTGCGCCGCGCCGGCGGCGGCCGGCTGGGCGCCGTCAGCGGTGCCAGGGGTGCCCTTACCGACGGCTCCTTTGGCGGCCGCCCCGCCGCCACCCGCGCCTACGGCCGGGGACGCGTACTGCTCCGGTGTCCCGCCCGGCGGCACGATCCGTACCCGGGTCGTGGGCGAGGTCTGGTCGATGGCGGAGAGCTGGGCGGTGATGGTGGCGCGCAGCTCGTCGTCGTCCTGGAACCAGTGGTCGTGGAAGAGGGTGTAGCCGGTCCACATCAGGTTGGCGCACACGCGGGCGGGGACGCGGCCGGTGCGGGCTCCCATGCCGACGAGCGCCACCGAGCGGATGCTGCCGGGCGCCTTGCGGTTCTGCCGGTGGACGGCCTGGAAGGCGGCGGCGCAGGCCATGGCGACGTTGAGCGTCTCGCTCACGTTCTGCGACGAGGCGACCATGGTCGGCGTCGAGATGACGAAGCGCGGCACGGTCGCCCCCGAGGGGACGCACACCGCGCTGCCGACCGGCATGCCGCCGTCGAAGCGGTCGGCGATCGCCTGACGGACCCTCAGCTGGATCCCGGCGCCCAGGTGGCGCTTGATCGCCGCGTCGACGCCGCCGTCCATCCTGCCCGCCGCGTTCGTCGGCGTGACCCAGGCGTCCACGTCCTCGTCGAGGATCGAACCCCGCCGGATCTCGATGCCGGGAACGTCGGCGAAGGCGGCGCGCCAGGCCTGCACCACCCCCGCGTTGACATCCGTCAGCACCACCCTGAGCGCGGTGTCCACACAGCCGTCGGTCATCGAAGCCCCCTGTCGGAACGGTGTCGTGCGACTCTCTCGCAGCACCTCCGAAGCTAGTGGGCCCCACTGACAACGGCGGTCGGCGAGCCCGCCGTCAGGCGTCCCGCCGGGCCATGACGACCACGCCGGGGCCGCGCGTCGCGTCGGCGGGAAGCCGCAGTTCGGCGACCGTCCGCAGTCCGGCGTCCTCGATCAGGGCGAGGAGCTGCTCCGGCTGCCACCGGTGGGTCGTCCACCGGACCGGCACTCCGAAGTAGGCCTCGGTGCGCAGCAGGTCGCCGTCGCCGACGTGGAAGGCGGTGACGAAGTGTCCGCCGGGCTTCAGCGCCCGTGCGAAGTGGGCGAGGACCTGCGGGAGGATCTCGCGGGGGAGGTTGAAGAGCGACCACCAGCCGAGCACGCCGCCGAGGGAGGCCTCGGCGAGGTCGAGCTCGGTGGCGGAGGCGACGGCGAAGCGGCACCGCGGGTGGAGCCGGCGCGCGTGCTCGATCATCCGGGGCGAGAGGTCCACGCCGGACACGTCGATCCCCCGCTCGGCGAGGTACGCGGTCACCGTCCCGGGCCCGCAGCCGACGTCGAGGACGGGCCCGAGGCCGCGCACGGTGTCGGCGAAGGCGTCGATGGAGGCCTTGAGCCAGGGGTCCTGGCGGATGTCGCCGATGCCCGTGTTCAGCACCATGTCGACGTAGTTGTCCGCCACGCGGTCGTAGGAGTCGCGCACGGTGTCGAGGTCGTCCGGGCGGTCGATGGGGTGTGGGGTCATCGGCCCACGATAGACCGCGCGGAAATGGCGCGTTGTCCTATGCCCGGGGCATCGTCTTCCGGCGAAAGCCCCTCGTTCCGGGCGTCTTTGGTGTCTAGTGGAGTCCGTCCGTGAGCACCACCCGGCCGTGGGGGCCTGCCGCCCGGCCGGCATGTCGAGAACCGAGGGAGCACGTACTGATGGTGAGTGTGGAGACGTCTCTGAAGGAGGCGATGACCTCCATCGAGGGGAGCGTGGGGGCCGCGCTGGTCGACTACACGAGCGGCATGGCGCTCGGCACGCTGGGCGGGGGCAAGGACCTCGACCTGAGCGTGGCGGCGGCCGGCAACACCGACGTCGTCCGGGCGAAGCTGCGGGCGATGGAGATGCTGGGCATAGAGGAGGGCATCGAGGACGTCCTGATCACCCTCGACACCCAGTACCACCTCATCCGGCTGATCAAGGGGCGGGGCGGCAACGGCCTGTTCCTGTACATCGTCCTGGACAAGAGCCGCGCGAACCTGGCCATGGCGCGGCACCAGCTGAAGCGGATCGAGGCGGGCCTGGAGCTGTAACCGTCCTCCTGATGCCCGGCTCCGCACGCCCATGACTTGAAGAAGTCTTCAAGTCGACACATCCGAAAGTGATGCAGTCGAGGGCGGGCGGAAGCCGGGACACGGGAGGATGGGCGCCGTCACCAGAGGTCGGAACGTCGGGGAGAGTCGTCGTATGCAGGTGCCGCTGTACCAGGCCAAGGCGGAGTTCTTCCGCATGCTCGGACATCCGGTCCGTATCCGCGTCCTGGAACTGCTCCAGTACGGCCCTCTTCCCGTACGCGAGCTGCTCAAGGACATCGACGTCGAGCCGTCCAACCTCAGCCAGCAGCTGGCCGTCCTGCGCCGCTCGGGGATCGTGGTCTCCGTCCGCGACGGCGCCACCGTCAGCTACGCGCTCGCCGGCGGCGACGTCGCCGACCTCCTCAAGGCAGCGCGCCGCATCCTCACGGAGCTGCTCGTCGGCCAGAGCGAGCTCCTCGCGGAACTCCGCCACGCCGAGAGCGCCACGGCCCCGCCCGCGCCGCACGGCTGACCGGACAGGGCGGGCCCGCGGGGCGCACGCGCCAGGGGCGGGTTCCGGCGCTTCCGGGACGCGGGGGATTTCTCCACGCGTACAGCGGGAAGTCACGGGACGGTCGTGGGGTGGTGGTTCTCGGGCGCTCTTCTTGTGGCGCTCCGCGCCGGTCCACGGCCGGCGCTCGGTTCCCGTATCCGCTCGTCCTCCGGAGGCTTCCCCCATGGCCGATCTCGATCGTCGCAGGTTCCTTCAGCTCGCAGGTGGTGCCGTCGCGTTCAGCGCGCTCTCCGAGTCCATCGCCCGGGCCGCGGCGATCCCCGCGCAGGGGTCCACCGGCACGATCCAGGACGTCGAGCACATCGTCGTCCTCATGCAGGAGAATCGTTCCTTCGATCATTACTTCGGAGCGATGAAGGGCGTCCGCGGCTTCGGCGACCCGCGCCCCGTGACGCTGCCGAGCGGGAAGTCGGTGTGGAACCAGGCCGACGGCTCCAAGGTGACGCTGCCCTTCCGTCCGGAGAGCGCGAAGCTCGGGATGGAGTTCCTCCAGGGGCTCAACCACGACTGGGCGGGTGGCCAGAAGGCGTTCAACCACGGGCGTTACGACCAGTGGATTCCGGCCAAGACCAAGGCGACGATGGCGCACCTGACCCGGGACGACATCCCCTTCCACTACGCGCTCGCCGACGCGTTCACCCTCTGCGACGCGTACCACTGTTCGTTCATCGGCTCGACCGACCCGAACCGCTACTACCTGTGGTCGGGTCACACCGGCAACGACGGCACCGGCGGCGGGCCGGTCCTCAACAACGCCGAGGCCGGGTACGGCTGGAAGACGTACCCCGAGCGCCTGGAGGCGGCCGGGATCTCCTGGCGGGTCTACCAGGACGTCGGCGACGGCCTGAACGCGGCCGGCTCCTGGGGCTGGATCAACGACGCCTACCGCGGCAACTACGGCGACAACTCGCTGCTCTACTTCAACACCTACCGCAACGCCCAGCCCGGGAACCCGCTCTACGACAAGGCCCGCACGGGCACCGACGCCAAGGCGGGCGAGGGGTACTTCGACCGGCTGCGCGCCGACGTCCAGGCCGGGCGGCTGCCGCAGGTCTCCTGGATCGCCGCCCCCGAGGCCTTCTCCGAGCACTCCAACTGGCCCTCGAACTACGGCGCCTGGTACATAGCCCAGGTCCTGGACGCGCTGACCTCGAACCCTGACGTGTGGGCGCGTACGGCGCTGTTCATCACGTACGACGAGAACGACGGCTTCTTCGACCACGTCGTCCCGCCGTACGTCCCGGCCTCGGCGGCGCAGGGCCTGTCGACCACGCCGACCGCCCTGGACCACTTCCCCGGGAAGACGGGGTACGTCGCCGGGCCCTACGGCCTCGGCCCCCGCGTCCCCATGATCGTCGTCTCCCCGTGGTCCACCGGCGGCTACACCTGCTCCGAGACCTTCGACCACACCTCGGTCATCCGCTTCATGGAGAGCCGCTTCGGCGTCCAGGAGCCGCAGATCTCGCCCTGGCGGCGGGCCGTCTGCGGCGACCTGACCTCGGCCTTCGACTTCGGCCGCAGCCAGCCGCAGCCGGTCGCGCTGCCGTCCACGGCCGGCTACTACCCGCCGGACCGCGACCGTCACCCCGACTTCCCCGCCACCGCGCCGGCCGTCGGCACGATGCCGCGCCAGGAGCCCGGGGCGAAGCCGACGCGTCCGCTCAAGTACGCCCCGTACGTGGACGGCGCCGCCGACACCACGGCCGGGACCTTCCGCCTCGCCTTCAGCGGCGGCCCGTCCGCCGGCGCCCAGTTCTACGTGACGTCCGCGAACCGCACCGACGCCCCCTGGACGTACACGACCGAGGCGGGCAAGTCGATCGCGGACACCTGGAACACCAAGTACTCCAAGGGCACCACCGACCTCACCGTGCACGGCCCCAACGGCTTCCTGCGCCGCTTCCGCTCGCCCGGGAAGACCGCCGTCCCGGAGGTGAGCGCCCGTCACGACGCCGCCACCGGCACCCTGCGCCTCACCTTCACCAACGCCGGCGCCACCACGACCGTGACCGTCGTCAACGCCTACGCGGGCGGCCCGCAGACGCTGACGGTGGCCCGCGGCGCGACCGTCACCCACACCGTGCCGCTCGCCGACTCCGGCCGGTGGTACGACGTCACGGTCACCTCGCCCGCCCACACCGACTACGTCCGCCGCCTGGCCGGGCACGTGGAGACGGGCGCGGAGGGCGTGACGGACCCGGGCATCCTCACCTACTGACCCGCCGGGGGGCGGCACGCGCGCACCGTGTGCCGCCCCCGTGGTGGTCAGTGGCCGAGGGCGTCGATTCCCGCCTGGGCGAACTCCTCGTCGAGGAGTCCGCTGGGCGCGCCGGCGACGCCGATGCCGGCGATCGGGGAGCCCTGGTACCGGATGGGCAGGCCGCCGGCGAGGAAGAGGGTGCCGGGGATGTCGGCGAGCGTCGGGTTCTGTTCGAGGCGGCCGACGAGCACCGACGTCGGGGCGTTGAACGACGCCGCCGTGTACGCCTTGCGCTGCGCGGACTCGTACGTGTGGGGTCCGGCGCCGTCGCCGCGCAGCACGACGATCGCGTTCCCGCCGCGGTCGAGGACGGCGACGCTGACCCGCTGCCCGGCGGCGGTCGCCGCCGCGAGCGCGGCGCGCGCGGCCTTCTCGGCGGCCCGTTCCGTCAGGTGCGCGGTCGTGACCACGTTCTGGGGTGCGACGCCGTCGTTCGTCGCCGGCGCGGCGCACGCCGCCGACCGGCAGGGGGCGTCGCCCGCCGCCTGCGCGGGGACGGCCAAGCCGAGGCCCAGGCCGATCGCCATCAGGGTGCCGCAGGCCGCGGCGCGTACACCCGGCGTGGATCTCTTCACGGACTCTCCCGGCTCGTTCGCGGCGGCCGGCGGGGCGCGGGCCGCCTTCGTAGCGGCATTGCAGCGTCGCCGGGGCCGCGCGCCGGGCACCGACACGGCCCGCTGGGCCGGACGGCCGAAGCCCCCGCCGGGCGGTCGGGCGCGGCGGGTCAGCGGCTGTCGCGGAGGCGGAGCAGGTACGCCGCGGTCAGCGCGACCGCGGGGTCCACGTCGCGTGTGAGACCGGCGAGGGCGCGGCCGGCGGCGGGGCCGGGGATGTCGGCGAGGGCCTGGGTGAGCCGGCCCCGGGCGGCGGGCCCGGTGGCGGCGTCGGCGAGCCGGGCGAGGAGTCCGGCCGCGAGCGCGTCGCCCGTGGTGTCGTCGGTGGCCAGGGCGGCGAGCGCGTCGGCCGCGTCGGTGTCGTTGCGGCCGTCGACGACCATCTCGACGAGCGTGGGGATCGCGTCGGCGTCGCCCCGGTTGCCGAGCGCGAGGGCCGCCTGGCCTCCGACCACCGGGTCGGGGTGGGCGAGGGCGGCGCGGAGCAGGGCGGTCGTCTCCTCGCCGGGGAGCCCGGCGAGCGCGCGGACGGCCCGTTCGCGTACCGCCGCCTCGGGCGCGTCCAGGCCCTTGGCCAGGAGCGCGGGCCCACCGTCGCCGGAGCGGGCGAGCGCCCAGCGCAGGGCGCCCGCGACGTTGGTCTCCGTCTCGCCCAGGGCGGCCTCGACGAGCGCCTCCACCGGTACGGGGACACCGTCGGCGGCGGCGAGCGCGGCGCGCTGGCGGGTGTCCTTGCTCGCCGAGCCGAGGGCCTGGAGCAGCGCCACGACCCGCAGGGCGTCGTCCCAGCCCGCGGGTTCGGTGGCGTCGATGCGGCGCAGCCGGGTGAGCAGTTCGGTCTCGGCCGCGATGCGGGCACGGGTCTGCTCGATGAGGTCGCCGACGAGCCGCCCGGGCGTGAAGCCGGGGTCGTCGAGGGCGCGGCCGATCTCCCGCAGCGACAGCCCCAGCGAGCGGAGGCTCTCGATGTGGAAGATCCGCCGGATGTCCTCGTCGCGGTACTCCCGGTAGCCGGAGCCGGTGCGGTCCGAGGGCCGCACCAGGCCGAGCTTCTCGTAATGCCTGAGCATGCGGGCGCTGACGCCGGAGCGACGCGCCACCTCACCGATCAACACGCCCTAGTGTCCCTCCCCCGGGGCCCCGTCGAGCGCCACGACCCGCTTCGCCTCCTCGATCGCGTACGCGAACCCGGTGTCGGGGTCGCGCAGGATCCGCCGGGTGGCGAGGGCGTGGGCGCGCGCCTGCGGGTCGGGGGCGGCCGCCGCGGTGTCCAGGACCGGCAGGATCACGTCGCCGAGCCCGATCAGGGCCCGGCTCAGGCTGAGCTGCGTCTCCTGCCCGCCGCGTCCCAGCTGGGTGGCGAGCACGGCGGCGAGGGCGGGCTCCTCGCCGTCCGGGACGAGCAGGACGGCCGTCCGCCAGGCGGCCCTGGCGACCTCGTCGTCGGGGTCGGCGAGGTGCGCGCGGGTGATCGCCGGCCAGGCCCGACGGTCGCCGATCTTGGACAGGGTGTGCAGGGCCTGGCTGCGTGCCCTGGCCCGCTCCGAGCCGAGCTCGCCGAGCACGCGGGGCAGCGTCAGGGACTCGGGGTGCCGGGTCAGGGCCCAGGTCAGCATGTCGCGGACGAAGAACTCGGGCTCGACGGCGCACCGCTCGACGAGCGCGTCGACGAATCGCGCGTCAGGCGTGGTGCCGACCGCCAGGGCGGCCTTGAGCCGCACCGACGGACGGTCGTCCGCGAGCGCCCGGAGCGCGCGGCGTACCTCCGGGTCCTGGTACGTCGTGGTCATGGGGACCACCTCCTCGCCCGGCAGTCAAAGGCTTGTCACCGTGTCAAGGTCAAGCGCGCCACCGGCCCCTTCCGGTCCGGGGGCCGGTCACTGGGGCAGGGGGCGGTCGTCGACGACGTGCTTCATGACGAGGGTGGAGGTCAGGCGCTGGACGCCGGGGAGGCGGGCGAGCCGCTGGTCGTAGAGCTCCTGGAAGGCGGGGAGGTCGGCGGTGGCGACGCGCAGGAGGTAGTCGGGCTCGCCGAAGAGGCGCTGGGCCTGGAGGACGTGGGGGACGGCCGCGACGGCCTCCTCGAAGGCGGTGACGGTGTCGGGGTCCTCCCAGCGGAGGGTGGCGAAGACGAGCGCCTCGAAGTTCAGGCCGACGGCTGCCGGATCCACCACGGCGCGGTAGCCGCGGATCGCTCCGGCGCGTTCGAGGTCGCGCAGCCGGCGGTGGCAGGGCGAGACGCTGAGCCGCACGCGGGCGGCGAGCTCGGTGACGGTCAGACGGCCGTCCTGCTGCAGCTCGGCAAGAATCTTCCGGTCCATGGCATCCATGGAGAAGATTCTCCCCCGCATCTCTTCTCAGCGGGGTAAAGAAGGGAACACTTTCGGGCATATCCCGCCTAGCCTTCCTCACGTCATACGGCACGTGAGAGGGCTCGAACCATTGGACACGACGACGCTGGCGGCCTTCCTGGCCGTGGACCTGCTGCTGGTCCTCACGCCGGGCGCGGACTGGGCGTACGCGATCTCGGCCGGACTGCGCGGACGGTCGGTCGTGCCCGCCGTCGCCGGGCTCGTCGCCGGCTACGCGGGATACACCCTGCTCGCCGTCGCGGGCCTGGTCGTCCTCGTCGCGAGCTCACCGGCCGTCCTCACCGCGCTGACCCTGGCCGGCGCCTGCTACCTCGTCTGGCTGGGCATCGGCGTGCTCCGGCAGCCGGCCGTCCTGACGGCCTCCGACGAGGCCGCGGGGGCGTCCCGGGCCCAGCTCGCGCTGCGGGGCATGGGGATCAGCGGCCTCAACCCGAAGGCGCTGCTGCTGTACTTCTCGCTCTTCCCCCAGTTCATCGACCCGGCGACGGGCTGGCCGGTGGCCGCGCAGACCGGTCTCCTCGGCTCCCTCCACATGACCGCCTGCGCCGTCGTCTACCTCGGCGTCGGCGTCCTCGCCCGCACGGTGCTGCGCGGCCGGCCCACCGCCGCGCGCGCGGTGACGCGGGTCTCCGGCGTCATGATGATCGCCATCGGCGCCCTGCTGCTGGCCGAGCACCTGGCGGGCTGACGGGGCCGTGCCCCTCGCCGTCCTCCGTCATGCCGTGCGGGTGTGGACGAGGAGGACGGCGCGCGCGTCGAAGGTGCGCGTCCCGGCGAGGGCGAGCGGGGTGCGGGCCTGGGCCGGGTGGAAGGCGGGGCGTCCGCCGCCGAGGAGGACCGGGTGGACGACGACGTGGTACTCGTCGATCACGCCGTGCTCGGTGAGGTGGGCGGCGAGTTCCGAGCCTCCGAAGAGGACCAGGTCGTGGCCGGCCTCCTTCAGGGCGGTCAGCTCCTCCGCCACGTTCTCGGAGATGACGCGGGCGTCGAGCCCGGCCTCGCCCGCGGAGCCCTCGCCCAGGGCACCTTCGCTCAGGGTGCGGGAGACGACGATCTTGGGTGCCCTGCGCCAGAGCGGCGCGAAGGCCAGGTCGTGCGGGTCCTGCGAGTACCGCTCGGCCTGCGGCCAGAAGCCGGACATCAGGTCCCACACCTTGCGGCCGTAGAGGAAGACCGTGCCCTCCGGGGTCAGTTCCCGCGAGTGGGCGGAGAGTTCGGGTCCCATCGCCGGCCAGTCGAACTCGCCGTTCGGGCCCTCGATGTAGCCGTCGAGGGACTGGTGCACGAAGTGGATGAGCTTGCCCATGATGTCGACCGATCCTCGCGTGGACGCCGGTGCCCCTGCGACACCGTCGCCCTTGGGTCGGAGCCGCGAAGGCGGTCTCTACATCCGGTGCGGCACTTTCGCGGGAGATTTTCCCGGGGCATGTCCGCGGACCCCTCCCCGGCACGTCCGGCACCCGGCTCGCGGGCCCCGAAGGCCTGGTCAGGATCGTATGAAACCCCCTGGTGAGCCGCTGTGCGCCCTTCCGCGCCGGTCGCACCTCATGGTGGGACAACTTCGCCGCGCGCTCGGCGGAACCGGTGAATCCGGCGCCGGGTATGTGGGTCCGACACGTGCGCCGGGCACGTTCCCGCCAGCGGTTCTCGCCGTCGAGAGGGATGGGCATGACGAGCCACGCCACCGAAGCCTTACTCGAAGACCTCCTCCACCGAGCCCTGCTCGCCACGGACACGGGCGAGCGCTGGACGACCGGGTCCGACGACATGTGGTGCCGGGTGACGCCCCTCGACGGGGAGCAGCGCCCGCAGGGCTGGAAGCTGCACGTGTCGGCGACGGCCGCCTCCGCGCCCGCCGTCCTCCTGAAGTCCCTGGAGGTGCTGCTGCCGGACGCGTCGGGCTTCAAGTTCGCCCGCTCCCTTGAGCGGGTCGGCGCGCTCAACTCGCGTGCCACACCGCGCGGCAGCTCCGGGAAGTTCCTGACGGTGTACCCGCGTTCGGACGCCGACGCGGCCCGCATCGCCGCGGAGTTGCACCGCGCGACGGCGGGGCTCGCCGGCCCCCGGATCCTCTCCGACCAGCAGTACGCCGCCGACAGTCTGGTCCACTACCGGTACGGCGCCTTCGTCGGCCGGCGGCGGCTCTCGGACGACGGCCTGCTGGTCTGGTACTTCGAGGACCCCGACGGCAATCCGGTGGAGGACCGGCGCACCGGGCGGTACACGCCCCCGGAGTGGGCCGTGAGCCCCTTCCCCGCCCCGGCCCACGTCCCCTCCCCCGCCCCGGCTCCCGCCGCGCCGCGCCCCGTGGTGGTCGGCGGCCGGTTCGCGGTGCGGGAGGCGATCCGGCACACCAACAAGGGCGGCGTGTACCGGGGCAGCGACGTCCGCACCGGCGCGGCCGTCGTCATCAAGGAGACCCGCCCGCACGTGGAGGCCGACGCCTCCGGCAGCGACGTCCGGGACTGGCTGCGCGCCGAGGCGCGGACGCTGGAGAAGCTGCGGGGTTCGGGGCTCGCGCCGGAGCCGCTGGCGCTGTTCGAGCACGCCGGGCACCTGTTCCTCGCGCAGGAGGAGGTGCCGGGCGTCCCGCTGCGGACCTGGGTCGCCGAGCGCTTCCGCGACGCCGGCGGCGAGCGGTACGGGGCCGAGGCGACGGCCCAGGTCGCCCGGCTCGTCGACCTGGTGGCCGCCGCCCACGCACACGGCTGTGTGCTGCGCGACTTCACGCCCGGCAACGTGATGGTCCGCCCGGACGGCGACCTGCGCCTGATCGACCTGGAACTGGCCGTCCTCGCGGACGACGCCGCGCTCCCGACCCGGGTGGGCACGCCCGGCTTCAGCGCCCCCGAGCGCCTGCTCGACGCGCCCGTCTCCCCGACGGCCGACTACTACAGCCTCGGCGCGACCGTGTGCTTCGTGCTCGCGGGCAAGGTGCCGAACCTGCTGGCCGAGGAGCCGCAGGGCCGGCCGGCGGAGGAGCGGCTCGCCGAGTGGCTGGACGCCTGCCTCGTCTCCGTACGACTCCCTGACGGGATGCGGGAGTCGATCCTCGGGCTCATGCGCGACGATCCGGCCGCGCGCTGGGATCCGGCCAGGGCCCGCGAGGCCCTCGGGCGGACCGCCGGCGGGCCGGCGGCGCGCCCCTCGCGGCCGTCCCCGGCCGGGTCCGCCCCGGCCACCGCCCGCGCCGACGACGACGTGATCGGGAGCGCCGTCGACGGGATCGTGCGGCACCTCGTCGACACGATGACGCCCGACGACGACCGGAGGCTGTGGCCCGTCTCGACCCTCGCCGGGGAGACCGACCCGTGCACGGTGCAGCAGGGCGCGGCCGGTGTCCTCGCGGTGCTCACCCGGTACTTCGAGCTGACCGGCGACCCCCGGCTGCCCGGACCGCTCGCCGCGGCGGGACGCTGGATCGCCGACCGCAGCGACCCCCGGTCCGCCCGCCCGGGGCTGCACTTCGGCACCGGCGGCACCGCCTGGGCGTTGTACGAGGCCGGACGGGCCGTCGAGGACCGGGAGCTCGTCGACCACGCCCTGGCCCTGGCATCGGCCCCGCAGCGGCCGACACCCAGCCACGACATCACCCACGGCACGGCCGGCAGCGGCATGGCGCGCGCGCACCTGTGGCGGCGCACCGGCGATCCGCGTCTCGCCGCGCTGGTCGGCGAGGCGGCCGACCGGCTGGCCGGCGCGGCCCGGCGCGAGGGATCGGGGGTGAGCTGGCCGGTACCGGCGGAGGCCGTCGCCCAGGAGGCGGGCAAGCGCTACCTCGGCTTCGCCCACGGCTCGTCGGGCATCGGCTGCTTCCTCCTCGCCGCCGCGTCCGTCACCGGCCGCCCGGACCACCGGGAGCTGGCCGTGGCGGCGGGCGAGCACCTGGTGGCGCACGCCGTGGACGTGGGCGGCGCGGCCCAGTGGCCGTCCCAGACGGGGGACGTGCCGACGGCTCCGTACTGGTGCCACGGCTCGGCCGGAATCGGGTCGTTCCTGGTCCGGCTGTGGCGCGCGACCGGTGACGACCGGTACGGCGACCTCGCCCGCGCCGCCGGCCGGGCCGTCGTCGAGCGGGCCTCCCGCGCCGCGCTCACCCAGTGCCACGGCCTGGCGGGCAACGGCGACTTCCTCCTCGACCTGGCCGACGCCACCGGCGACCCGGTCCACCGCGCGCGGGCCGGCGACCTGGCCCGCCTCCTCGTCGCCGAACGGTCCGTACGCGGCGGCCACGTCGTCTTCCCCAACGAGTACGGGGAGGTCTCGACGGGCTGGAGCGACGGCTCCGTCGGAATCCTGGCGTTCCTCCTGCGGGTGCGCCACACACAGCCCCGGCACTGGATGGTCCAGCCGCCGGTATGAGCGGCGGCGGGCCCGCCGCCGCACGCCGAGGAACAGCGCAGCGAACGACACGACACACCACGAAGAAGGAGAAGACCATGGAGAACAAGGACCTCGACCTCCTCGCCCGGCTGCACGCCCTCCCGGAGACCGACCCGGTCGGCGTCGACGGCGCGCCCTTCGCCGCCACGTGCGAGTGCGTCGGCCTGCTCACGCTCCTCAACACCGTCTGTATCGGTGTGAGCTGCGCGTAGCCGCAACGCCTCCCCCGGCCGGTGGCTGTCCCGGGGCAGCCACCGGCCGGGGCGAGGCCCCGGACCGCCCGCCCGGCCCCACCGACGAGGACCGACCATGCCGCTGCACCCCGGTGACCACGACTCCCCCCGCACCGCCGCCGCGCGTCCCGTACCGTCGGCCTCACCCGTCCCCTCCGCCATCCGCACGCGCGGTCTGGTCAAGAGCTTCCGGGGACCGGACGGCACCTCCACGCACGCGGTCCGCGGGCTCGATCTGGACGTGCGCCAGGGAGAGACGTTCGCCTTCCTCGGCCCCAACGGCGCCGGGAAGTCCACGACCATCGCGATGCTCTGCGCCCTCACCCGCCCCACCTCCGGGTGCGCGACGGTGGCGGGCGCCGACGTGCTCACCGAGCCCGACCTGGTGCGGAGCAGGGTCGGGCTGCTCTTCCAGCACAGCGCCCTCGACACCGACCTGACGGCAGAGCAGAACCTCCGCGTCCACGCGCGCCTGTACGGGCTCCGCCGCGGCGAGGCCCGCCGCCGCACGGCCGAGGCGCTCGACGTCGCCGGCCTGTCCGACCGGCGCCGCGCGCCCGTCCGCACCCTGTCGGGCGGCATGCGGCGGCGTCTGGAGCTCGCCCGCCAGCTGCTGCACTCGCCCGGGGTGCTGTTCCTCGACGAGCCGACCACGGGCCTCGACCCGCACGCCCGCGTCCTCGTCCGGGACCACCTGCGGACGCTGCGCGACCGGCACGGCAGCACGCTCTTCGTCACCACCCACTATCTGGACGAGGCGGAGCACTGCGACCGTCTCGCCATCGTCGACCGGGGCCGGCTGGTGGCGCAGGGGACGCCGTACGAGGTGAAGGCCGCGATCGGGGACGACCGGGTGGCGCTGCGCACGAGCGACGACGCGGGCGCGCGGCGGGTCGTCGCCGCGCTCGCGCCGCCCGGCCGGCCCGTCACGGTCGACGGGGACGGCCTCTGGCTGCGCGTGCCCGACGGCAGCACCTGGATCCCCCGCCTGTGCGCGGCGCTCGGCTCCCACGGCATCGCCGTCCACGCCGCCTCCGCCACCCCGCCCACCCTCGACGACGTCTTCTTCCACCACACCGGCCGCAGCATGACCCCGGGGGAAGGGGACGGCCGATGACGGCCCTCGCCGGCCAGGACACCGGCACAGCCACGGCCGCCCGGCCCGGCACCGGGCTCCGGCACGAACTGCGCGCGGTGCACGCCCTGGTCCACCGCGATCTGCTCCGCCTCGCCTGCCAGCGGGTCCCCACCGCGCTGATGCTGCTCCACCCGGTCCTGTACCTCTTCATCCTGGGCGGCGGCCTGGCGGCGCTGATCCCCGCCGCCGCCCTCGGCGTCGGCTACCGGACGTACCTCTTCCCGGGGATGCTGATGATGACCGTGCAGACTCCGGCGATCATGGTCGGGATCCGGCTGATCACCGACCGGCAGAGCGGATACCTGCGCGAACTGCTCATGGCCCCCGTGGGCCGCGCCACCCTCCTCCTCGGCAGCTGCGCCGGCGGCACGCTGGTGGCGACGGTCCAGGGCGCGGTCCTCCTCCTCCTGGCGGGCGCGGTGGGGCTCCCGTACGACCCGGTGCTGCTCGCGCTGCTGCTCGGCGGCATGGTCCTCGCGTCGTTCGCCATCACCGCGCTGTCCCTGGCGCTGGCCGTGGGCCTGCGCGCTCCCGAGACCTTCCACACGCTGCTCGGCCTGGTGATGATGCCGCTCCTCTTCCTCTCCGGCGGCTTCTTCCCCCTGACGTCCCTGCCCGGCTGGGCGCAGGCCCTGGCGGCCGCGAACCCCCTCGCGTACGGCGTGGACGTGCTGCGCCGGTCGATCGCCCTCCGGGCGCCGGACCAGGCGGCGGCCGACGGCCTCGCCTGGGCGGGCCACCAGCCGCCCCTCCTCCTCGAAGCGGGCCTCCTCCTGGCGGTGGGCGTGACGGCCCTCCTCTGGGCGGCCCGCCGCTTCGGCCGCCCGGAGTAGCCGGGTCAGCCGTACCGGTCCGCCAGGGCGCGGGCCGTGGCCGCGATGCGGTCGCGGAGGGCGGGCGGGGCGAGGACCTCGACGTCCGTGCCGAGGGCGAGGAGGGTGGCGTGGGCGTGGTCGGGGGTCTCGACGGGGAGGGTGGCGCGGGTCCAGCCGTCGGGTTCGGGGACGCCGTTCTCGGCGAGGGCGCGGGCGGCGGCGCCGGTGAGGCGGGCGGCTCCGCGCGGGGAGATCCGGACGACGGCCTCCCCCTGGTGAAGGCGGGCGTGGAAGTCCTCCTGGCAGGCCCGCCAGTGCGCGGCGAGGTCGAAGCCCGCGGGGACGTCCGCCTCCTCGTCGGTGACGGTCAGGCCGAGGATCCGGTCGACCCGGTACGTCCGCGGTCCCGGCCCGGCGACGAGGTACCAGCGGCCCGCCTTCAGCACCAGGCCGTACGGTGCGAGGCGCCGGTCGACGTCGGTCGGCTCCTTCCAGCGCCGGTAGCGGACGGCGAGCACCCGCCCGGCGCGGACCGCCTCGGCGACCTGCGGCAGGAAGCGGGTGTCGTCGTCCTCGGCGTACCAGCCGGGCGCGTCGATGTGGAAGCGGGCGCGCAGCCGGTCGACGTGCTCGCGCAGCGGGGCGGGCAGCGCGGCGCGCAGTTTCAGCTGGGCGTCGGCGAAGTGGGCGCCGAGGCCGAGTTCCTCGGCCGCGCCGGGCAGCCCGGCGAGCACGAGCGCCTCGGCCTCGCGCGCGTACAGGCCGGTGAGGCGGGAGCGGTGGCCGGCGAGCAGCCGGTAGCCGCCGCGGTGCCCGGCGTCGCCGTACAGCGGCACGCCCGCGGTGTGCAGCGCCTCGACGTCCCGGTAGACGGTGCGGACGGAGACCTCCAGCTCCTCGGCGAGCTCGGTGGCGGTCATCCGGCCGCGGGTCTCCAGGAGCAGCAGGATCGTCAGCATTCGGCTCGACTTCACTGACACAAGGTGTCAGTGAAGTCCTCCTACAGTCCAGCCATGGCTTACACGGAGAAGCATCTCATCGCCCTGGAGGCCGTCGAGATCGGCGGCCGGCACGTCAAGCGCTACCACGTCACGGCCGACCCGGCCGGCATCGAACCGGAGGTGGAGAAGGCGGCCTACGCCCTGCTCCCCGAGCTCCTGCCGGAGCCGGACGGCACCCCGGCGGCGGGCTTCGCCGTCCTCCACCGGGGCGGCGACACCGGGGCGTACCTGAACGTCTACAGCTGGGCGTGGGACAACGTCCTCCACTTCGCGGGCGCGGCGGCGGGCCAGCCGGCGCTCGACTGCCCCGACACGGACCCCACGCACTTCGTCCCCCTCACGGGCACGGACCGGGACCGCTCGTGGATCGGCTGCGTCTGGGAGCTGGCGCCGCTCGCCCACGAACGCGCCGCCTGGATCCGCCACGTCCTCGCCCCCGACGCCCCGGACCTCCCCGCCTACCTCGCGGACGCGCTCCGGTCGGGCACGACCGACTAGGGCTTTCCGCAGGACGCGACCTGCGCCGTGTCCCCCTTCCCGGGGGTCATCAGCGTGAGGGACTCGGTGACGACGCGCGAGCCCCTGCGCACCCGTACGTCGACCGTTCCGACCGTCAGGTCGGGGAAGGCGAGGGCGTGGACCCGACGACGGCCGTCCGCCATGACGCCGACGTCCTTCACGGGGACCGGTACGCCGTCGCAGGTCACGGACTCGACGGTCTCGTGCTCGGCGCCGAAGACCACGTTCCAGCCGACGGCCATCATGGCGACCAGGCGGACGAGCCGGGGCTTCTCCCCCACCGGGGGCCTGTGGGGAGCCGAGACGCAGGCCACCATGGTCATCCCGCCGGAGGCACCGTGGCAGAACCGCCCGTCCGCGGTCTCCCAGACGAAGAGCGCCCCGCCGGTCGACTCGGCGGCGACCAGCAGTCCCTGGGAACCGGGCGCGTTGCGTCCGGCGGCGGCGGCCCGCACCGCCTCGCCCGCCACGGCGACGGCGTCCTCCACACTCCCGGTGGAAGTGGCGGTGGCGGTGGCGGTGGCGGACGGCGTGGGGCTCGGCGACGCCGTTCCGCCCGCCGCCGCCTTCGGCGTCCGCGGCGGTCCCTCCGCCCCCACGCAGGACGTCACGGCCAGCACCGCGCATGCCAGAAGAGCGCCGGCTCTCCACCCTCGTACCATTCCCCCACCCCCGGTCAGGCCGCCGCGACCGCGGCGGTCCCCTAGTCTGCTCCGCATGATCGGAAAGCTGCAATGCGTCGTACTGGACTGCCCTGACGTCAGGGAACTCGCCCGCTTCTACGCCTCGTTGCTCGGGGGCGAGGTCAACCGGCCCGATCCCCGGTGGTCGCTCGACGACGCCTGGGCGACGCTGCACGGCGACGGCGGGCTCGTGCTGGCGTTCCAGCGGGTGGACCCGTACCGGCCGCCTCGCTGGCCGGATCCCGTCCACCCCCAGCAGGTCCACCTCGACCTGGGCGTGGCGGACCTGGAGCGGGCCGGGGCGGAGGTCCTCGCGCTGGGGGCGACGCTCCTCGACGGCGGTGACGGGAAGCGGAGTTGGCGGGTGTACGCGGATCCGGCGGGGCATCCGTTCTGCCTCGTGCGGGACTGAGCGCGCCGGTCCCCGGGGCGTGCGCGGGGCCGGCGGGCCGTGACGAGTTCCGGACAGGAAGCCGTGATTCCGCATGGGGGGCGCGGGAGCGGGGAGCCATGCCGGTGTCCGTTGTCGGCCGATTCACCCCACGAGGAGCCGCCATGTCCGTGCCGTATCCCCCGTCGCCCGACGAGCCCATCCTCGCCGCCGACTTCGGCTCGCCCTCGCAGTGGGTCGCCGGGCGTTCCTGGGCCTATCCGGACGGCGGGCCGGTCAACCCGCTCGACAACAAGCTCGACCACCTCGTGGACGATCCCGCCTACTGCCGCTCGGGGGTCTTCCGGGCGACCCGGCGGCCCGACGGCCTGTGGGACAGCGGGCTGCTGACGACGGAGGGCAGCGAGGAGGGGTTCGAGGTCCGGGCGGGGGACGTGCTGGAGGCCCGGGTGCGGCTGCCTTCGGAGACGGGGGCCTGGCCGGCGATCTGGACCTGGCGCGACGGCGGGCAGGAGGTCGACGTCTTCGAGTACCACCCGGACAACCCCGATCTGCTGGAGCTCTCCAACCGGGTGCGGGGTACCCATCACTACCACCGTTCGCCCGACGTCCGGCCCGGGGAGTGGGTGGAGCTGCGGACCGAGTTCGGGGCCCGGTCCGTGGTGTGGTGGGTGAACGGCACCGAGGTCTTCGCCGACGGCCGGGGCGTCGGGCGCTCCTGGCACGCCTGTCTGATCGTCAACCTCTCCGTCTGCGCGGGCCGATACCACCCCGCGCCCGATCCCGGGACGACCGAGATGTCCTTCGAGGTGGCGGAACTCCGGGTCCTCCGGAGCCGCCGGTGAGGCGAGCGGTCTCCCGGGCCCGCCCGTCAGGCCCTGGTCATTCCCCGGGCCGCCGCGCGCCGCGTCGCCTCGTCGCCGGTCAGGAGGGCCAGGGCCTCGCGGGCGCGGGCCGGGGCGGTGGTGGTGGCGAGGACGGCGGCGCCGAAGAGCGAGGTGATGGCCGTGTCGCCGGGCAGGGGGCCGAGGACGGCGACGCCGGCGAGGTCCATCAGTTCGCTGTGCTGCTGGAAGGCAAGATCGGCCCGGCCGGAGGCGAGGAGGCTGCCGGCGGGGACGCCGGGCGGGGCCTGGACCAGGCGGTCGGCGAGCGTGTCGGCCAGGGCGAGGCGGCGGAGCAGGTCCAGCAGGGCCGTGCCGCTGGGGCCGGTGGAGTAGGCGACGGCGGTCGCCGAGGTGAGGGCGGCGCGGAGGTCGTCGACCGTGTCGAGGGCGGGGGCCGGGGCGTCCGCCGGCACGGCGGCGACGACCTGGGAGACCCACAGGGGGCGGGCCGTTCCCGGCACCACGTGTCCGGCCCGCTCCAGTGCGGTCACCGCGTCGGCGGCGAGGACGAGGAGGTCCGCCTCGGCACCCTCGCGCACCCGGCGGGCGATCTCCACGCCGCCGGCGGACTCGAAGCGTATCCGCGTCCCGTCGGCCAGGCGGAGGTGCGCGCAGAGCTCCGCGAGGATCGGGCGGGTCGCCATCGAGGACAGTCCTACGAGTTCTCGGTGCATGTCGAGGCCTCACGTCGTCGCGTCGGGATCGGGATGGGGAGGGGGAGGGGGTCAAGCGAGGAGCGCGGCCGGCGGCTCGGGCGGGTCTGCGAGACTGGCGGCGTGAGCACGACCCGGAGCACGGCGGCAGGCAAGGTGCTGGAGGTCCTCGCGGTCTTCGACCGTGAGCACCCGGCGCAGACACTATCCGAGATCGCCCAGCGGACCGGCCTGGCCCTGAGCACCGCGCACCGGGTGGTGAGCGAGCTGGCCGCGTGGGGAGCCCTGGAGCGGGGCGAGGACGGGGCGTGGCACGTGGGGCTGCGGCTCTGGGAGATCGCCTCGGGCTGTCCCCGGACGCAGATCCTGCGCGATGTGGCGCTGCCGTTCATGCAGGACCTGTACGAGGCGACGCACGAGAACGTGCAGCTCGCGGTGCGGGAGGGCACCGAGCTGGTGTTCGTGGAGCGGATCGCCGGGCACCGGTCGGTGGAGCTGCTCACCGGGGTCGGGACCCGGTTCCCGGTGGGGGCGACGGGCATGGGGCGGGTGCTCCTCGCGCACGCCCCGAGGGACCTCCAGGAGGAGGTCCTGGGCGCGCCGCAGCGGGCGTGGACCCCGCACACCGTCACCGATCCGAAGACGCTGCGGGCGCAGTTGGACCGGATCCGCCGGGAGCAGGTCTTCGTCAGCGACCGGCAGTTGTCGGAGAGCACGGTGGCGGTGGCCGCGCCGGTGCGGATCGGGCGGTCGGGGCCGGTGAGCGCGGCCCTCGGGATCGTGGTCACGGCGCAGGGCGCGGACCGGGCGCACCAGCTGCGCGAGCCGCTGCTGCGGGCCGCGTACGGGATCTCCGACGAACTCGGCAGGCGGACGCGGACGACGGAGTGAGTTCGGGACCGGCTTCCGCCTGACGGAAACGCCGCAGACCGGGGGCGGGCCGGGCTGGCAGCGTTCGGGCCGTTCCGAACCGTTCGGATCGCTCACAGCTGCTTGGGAGATGCCATGGCCGACGCCCCCGTCGACTCCGTCGTCTCGGTCCCGGTCGCGGTGGTCGGTGCGGGGCCCGCGGGCCTCATGCTGACGCACCTCCTCGGCCGCGCCGGGATCGAGGCGGTCGCCGTCGACACCCGTACGCGTCACGCGATCGAGACGACGCAGCGGGCCGGGATCCTGGAGGCCGACGTGGCCCGGGACCTGGTCGACTCGGGGGTGTCGGACCGGATCCTGCGGGACGGGTACGAGCACGAGGGCGTCGAACTGCGGTCGGCGGGGCGCTCGTACCGGATCGACTTCCGGGAGCTCGTCGGCGCGTCCGTGTGGCTGTACCCGCAGACCGACGTCTTCGTCGACCTGGCGGACGCCCGCGAGCGCGACGGCGGCACGGTCCGCTTCGGGGTCCGCGACACCGAGGTCCTCGACGTCACCACCGACGCCCCGCGGGTGCGCTACACGGCGCCGGACGGGACCCGGCACGAGATCCGGGCGCGGTACGTCGTCGGCGCCGACGGCTCGCGGAGCATGTGCCGCGACCTGGTGCCGGAGGACCGGCGGGTGCGGTACGGCAAGGAGTACCCCTTCGCCTGGTTCGGGATCCTCGCCGAGGCGCCGATGAGCGCGCCCGAGCTGGTGTACGCGCACTCGGAGCACGGTTTCGCGCTGGTCAGCCAGCGCACGGAGGCCGTCCAGCGCATGTACTTCCAGTGCTCCCCCGACGACGCGCCCGACGCCTGGTCCGACGACCGGATCTGGGAGACGCTCCAGGCGCGGGTGGCCGGCGAGGACGGCTTCCGGCTGAAGGAGGGGCCGATCACCGAGAAGACGGTGCTGCGGTTCCGTTCCTTCGTGCAGGAGCCGATGCGCTGGGGCTCGCTGCTGCTGGCCGGCGACGCCGCGCACACGGTGCCGCCGACCGGGGCCCGCGGGCTCAACCTGGCGCTGCACGACGTGAAGGTGCTCGCCGACGTGCTGACGCGGGCCCTCGGCGGCGAGGGCGAGGCGGCCCTGGACACGTACCAGCCGCGCGCGCTCCGACGGGTGTGGCGGGCGCAGAACTTCTCGTACTGGATGACCCGGATGCTGCACACCCCGCCCGGCGCCTCCGGGTTCGACCTGCGGCGCCGGCTCGGCGAGCTGGAGAACGTGGTGGGGACGCGCGCCGGACGGACGTATCTGGCCGAGCAGTACACCGGCTGGCCCACCCGCGACCACTGACCACCGCCGAGCACCGCCGACCACCGCACCGGACGACCCCGAGGCCTTCCCATGATCATCGACTGTCACGGCCACTTCACCACCGCCCCTCCGCAACTCGCCGCGTGGCGCGACCGGCAGATCGCCGCCGCCGAGGGCCGCGGCCCCGTCCCGGACCCCGCCGAGCTGGTCATCACCGACGACGAGCTGCGCGCCGCGATCGAGGGCAACCAGCTGCGCCTGATGGACGAGCGCGGCAGCGACCTCACCATCTTCTCGCCGCGCGCCAGTTTCATGGCCCACCACATCGGCGACTTCGCCGTCTCCTCGGCGTGGGCGCGGATCTGCAACGACCTGGTGCGCCGCGTCTGCGACCTGTACCCCGACCGCTTCGCGACGGGCGCGATGCTGCCGCAGTCCCCCGGCGTCGACCCGGCGACCTGTCTGCCCGAACTGACCCGGGCGGTCGAGGAGTTGGGCGCCGTCACGGTGAACCTCAACCCCGACCCGTCGGGCGGGCGGTGGACGGCTCCGCCGCTGACCGACCGCAGCTGGTACCCGCTGTACGAGGCGATGGTCGCGTACGACATCCCGGCGATGATCCACGTCAGCACCTCCTGCAACCCGGCCTTCCACACCACCGGCGCGCACTATCTGAACGCCGACACCACCGCCTTCATGCAGCTGGTGCAGGGCGACCTGTTCGCCGACTTCCCCACGCTGCGGTTCGTGATCCCGCACGGCGGCGGCGCCGTCCCTTACCACTGGGGCAGGTTCCGCGGCCTCGCGATGGCCCTGGGCCGGCCGGATCCGGAGGCGCTGCTCGACAACGTCTTCTTCGACACCTGCGTCTACCACCAGCCCGGCGTCGACCTGCTCACGCGGGTGATCCCCGGCCGGTCCGTCCTCTTCGCCAGCGAGATGATCGGCGCGGTCCGCGACGTCGACCCGCGCACCGGCCACCACTTCGACGACACGAAGCGGTACGTCGACGCCACCCCGCACCTGTCGGACGCCGAACGCGCCGCCGTGTACTCCGGCAACGCCCTGCGCGTCTACCCCCGACTCGCCGCCCGCCTCGCCGCGGCCGGCCGCTGACCCCAGGAGAAGCACCCATGGAACACACCGAGATCGGCGTCGTGCGCACGACGATCGACCGGGCCGACCCCGAGGCCGTCGCCGCGCTGTCGAAGTACGGCGTCGCCACCGTCCACGAGGCCATGGGCCGGGTCGGGCTGATGCGCCCCTACCTGCGCCCGGTCTATCCGAAGGCCCGGATGTGCGGGACGGCCGTGACCGTGCTCCTCCAGCCCGGCGACAACTGGATGCTGCACGTCGCGGCCGAGCAGATCCGGGACGGCGACGTCGTCGTCGCGGCCTGCACGACGGAGAGCGAGGACGGCTTCTTCGGCGAGCTGCTCGCCACCTCCTTCCGCGCCCGCGGCTGCCGCGGCCTCGTCATCGACGGCGGCGTGCGGGACGTCGCCGACCTGGAGGGGATGGACTTCCCGGTCTTCTCCCGGGCCGTCAACGCCAAGGGCACGGTCAAGGCCACCCTCGGCTCGGTCAACGTGCCGGTGGTCTGCGGCAACGCCCTCGTCCGGCCCGGTGACGTGGTCGTCGCGGACGCCGACGGCGTCGTCGTCGTGCCGCGCGAGCGGGCCGCCGAGGTGGCCGCCGCGTCGGCCGCCCGCGAGGCGAACGAGGAGGGCAAGCGCGCGCAGTTCCGCGCGGGGAAGCTCGGCCTGGACCTGTACGGGATGCGCGGCCCGCTGGCCGGGCTCGGACTGCGCTACGAGGACTGAGGACCCGCCATGACCACGGACTTCGAGAAGACCCCCGGCTGGCTGGACTGGTACGCCGGCCCGAGCCGCCCCGGACTCCGCCTCCCCGAGGGCGCCGTCGACGCGCACTGCCACGTCTTCGGGCCGGGCGAGGAGTTCCCGTACGCGCCCGAGCGCAAGTACACGCCCTGCGACGCGTCCAAGGAGCAGCTCTTCGCGCTCCGCGACCACCTGGGATTCACCCGCAACGTCGTCGTGCAGGCCACCTGTCACGGCGCCGACAACTCCGCCATGGTCGACGCGCTGCGGGCCTCCGGCGGGCTGGCCAGGGGCGTGGCGACGCTGCGGCCCGACATCACCGACGCCGAGGTGCGGGAGCTGCACGAGGCCGGTGTGCGCGGGGTGCGGTTCAACTTCGTGAAACGGCTGGTGGACGCGTCGCCCCGGCAGGACCTCCTGGACACCGTCGAGAGGATCGCGCCGTACGGCTGGCACGTCGTCGTCTACTTCGAGGCGGCCGACCTGCCCGACCTGCGGGACTTCCTCCTGTCGATACCCGTGCCGCTCGTCGTCGACCACATGGGCCGTCCCGACACCGCGAAGGACCCGGACGGGCCGGACTTCGAGGCCTTCCTGAACCTCCTGCGGGCCCGCACCGACATCTGGTGCAAGGTGACGTGCCCGGAGCGGCTGACGGTGAGCGGTCCGCCGGCGCTCGACGGGGAGCGGGCCGCCTACCGGGACGTCGTCCCCTTCGCCCGGCGCGTGGTCGAGGAGTTCCCCGACCGGGTGCTGTGGGGCACCGACTGGCCGCACCCCAACCTCACCGACCACATGCCAGACGACGGGCTGCTCGTCGACTTCGTCCCGCACATCGCGCCGACGCCGGAACTCCGGCACAAGCTCCTCGTCGACAACCCGACGCGCCTGTACTGGCCCGAGGCCGACTGACCCGCACCACGATTGGAGTTCCGGCCATGCCGCTGGACAAGACCTACAAGCTGGTTCCGGGGACGACGATCTTCGACGCCGAGCAGTCGGCCAAGGGATACCACCTCAACCAGTTCTGCATGTCGCTGATGACGGCCGAGAACCGCGCCGCGTACCTCGCCGACGAGCGCGCCTACCTGGACGCCTGGCCGCTGCGCGAGGAACAGAAGCGGGCGCTGCTCGACCGCGACCTCAACGCCGCCATGCGCGAGGGCGGCAACATCTACTTCCTCGCCAAGTGGGGCGCCACGCTGGGCTTCTCGTTCCAGCAGATGGCCGGCTCGATGACCGGGATGACCGAGGAGGAGTACCGGGCCATGATGGCCGGCGGCGGCCGCTCCGTGGAGGGCAACCGCATCGACCACGCGGTCCTCGAAGCGGCCCACGCCCCCGCCGCCCCCGCCGAGCACGCGAGGGTCACCGGCGCCGTCTTCACCTCGCACGTCCCCGCGATCGGCGCGGCGATGGACCACGGGAAGACCGAAGAACCCTACTGGCGGCCGGTGTTCGAGGGGTACGAGCACTCCAGGGCCTGGCTGCGGGAGAACGTGCCCGACGTCGTCGTCCTCGTCTACAACGACCACGCCAGCGCCTTCGACCAGTCGCTCGTCCCGACCTTCGTGCTCGGCACCGGCGCCTCCTACCCCGTCGCCGACGAGGGGTACGGCCCCCGGCCCGTGCCCGCCGTCGAGGGCGACCCCGACCTGGCGGCGCACCTCGCGCACTCCCTCATCCGCGACGACTTCGACCTCACCCTCGCCCACGAGATGGCCGTCGACCACGGGCTGACGGTGCCGCTGTCGCTGATGTTCGGCGAGGTGGAGAAGTGGCCGTGCAAGGTCATCCCGTTCCACGTCAACGTGGTGCAGTACCCGGTGCCCTCCGGCGCCCGCTGCTTCCGGCTCGGCCAGGCGCTGCGGAAGGCGATCGAGTCGTACGACCGCCCCCTCAAGGTGCAGGTGTGGGGCACCGGCGGCATGAGCCACCAGCTCCAGGGACCGCGCGCCGGCCTCATCAACCGGACCTGGGACAACGCCTTCCTCGACCGGCTGGTCGAGGACCCGGCCGGCCTGGCCGGGGTGCCGCACCTGGAGTACGTCGAGGAGGCCGGCTCCGAGGGCATCGAGCTGGTCATGTGGCTGATCGCGCGCGGCGCGCTGAGCGACGTCGACGGCTCGGGAGAGGTCGCGGTCGAGCACCGCTTCTACCATGTGCCGGCGTCCAACACCGCCGTCGGCCACCTGATCCTGGACAACCGCCCCCGGGCCGAAGAGCCCGCCGAGAAGGAGTGACATGACTGACGACCGGACCCTGCGGATCGCCCTGGCCGGCGGCGGCGCCTTCGGCGCCAAGCACGCGGCCGCGCTGCAGCGGATCGAGGGCGTCGAGGTGGCCGCCGTCGTGAGCAGCAGCCTCGAACGCGCCCGGAAGTTCGCCGCCGAGCAGGGCGTGGGACGCGCCGCCGGCTCCCTCGACGAGGTGCTCGCCATGGACGACGTCGACGCCGTCGTCCTCGCCACCCCCACCCAGCTGCACGCCGCGCAGACCCTCGCCTGCCTGGAGGCGGGCAAGCACGTGCAGGTCGAGATCCCGCTCGCCGACTCCCTCGGCGACGCCGAGCGGGTCGTGGCGGCGCAGGAGCGCACCGGGCTCGTCGCCATGGCGGGCCACACCCGGCGCTTCAACCCCAGCCACCAGTGGGTGAAGCGGCGCATCGACGCGGGCGGGTTCCACCTCCAGCAGATGGACGTGCAGACGTACTTCTTCCGCCGGACGAACCTCAACGCGCTGGGGCAGCCGCGCTCCTGGACCGACCACCTCCTGTGGCACCACGCGGCGCACACGGTCGACCTGTTCGCGTACCAGACCGGCTCGCCGATCGTGCGGGCGAACGCCGTGCAGGGGCCGATCCACCCCGAGCTCGGCATCGCGATGGACATGTCGATCCAGCTGCGGGCGGAGAACGGCGCCATCTGCACCCTGTCGCTGTCGTTCAACAACGACGGCCCGCTGGGCACCTTCTTCCGCTACATCGGCGACACCGGAACCTACCTCGCCCGGTACGACGACCTCTTCACCGGCAGGGACGAGCCGATCGACGTGAGCGGGGTCGACGTGTCGCTGGACGGCATCGAGCTCCAGGACCGCGAGTTCGTCGCCGCGATCCGCGAGGGCCGCGAGCCGAACTCCTCCGTCGCGCAGGTGCTTGCCTGCTACCGCACGCTGGCGGCGCTGGAGGAGCAGCTGGGCGGCTGATCCCCGGAGCGGAAGGAGCCGGGGAAGAGCTCGGCGGTGGTGCGGTGGAGGTAGTCGCGGCCCGCGTAGGCGTCCTTCATGCGGTCGAAGAGGCCCTGGGCGCGCAGCCTCCAGGCCGTCTCGTCGACGCCGGGGAGGGTGCCGCCGCGCAGGACGGTGCGGCCGTCGACGACGACGGTGTCGACGTCCGCGCCCGAGGTGTTCATGAGCATCGTGCGGACCGGGTCGTCGACCGGGCCGGTGCGCGGGCCGTCGAGCCGGACGACGACCAGGTCGGCGAGGGCCCCCGGGGCGAGGCGGCCGAGGTCGTCGCGGCCCAGGGCCCTCGCCCCGCCGAGGGTGGCGGCGCGGTGGTAGTCGGCGGCGGAGCCCGCCTCCAGGCGGCCGGTGGTGAGCTTGGAGAGGTTGGTGCCGTAGTCCATGTTGCGGATCATGTCCGGCGGGAAGGAGTCCGTGCCCATGGCGATGGTGACTCCGGCGGCGCGGTAGCGGTCGAAGTCCTCCAGGGCCGCTCCGTAGCGGACCATCGTGTGCGGGCAGTGGACGATGCCGGCGATCGTGGCCAGGTCGTCGAGCTCGCCCGCGTACGGGGTGTCGACCTCGCCGTGGCCGCCGATGTAGATCGCGTGCGGGATGAGGAGCCGCCCGCCGAGCAGGCCCGTCTCCTTCAACAGGCCGAGCGGGGTGGTGTGGTGACGGTCCGCCAGTTCGCGGAGTTCACCGGTGCCCTGCAGGCAGTGGAGGCGTACCAGGCAGTCGAGGTCCTCGGCGGCGCGCGCGGTGGCGCGCATCAGCTCCGGTGTCAGGGTCTCGATGCGACAGGGCAGCAGCGCGCCGCGGATCAGGCCGTCGTGCGCGCCGTCGACGTCGCGGACGAAGCGGATCGCGTCCGCCAGACCGGCCTCTCCCCGCTCCGGGCGCCAGTGGAGGGTGCGGTTCCCGTCGGCGGTGACGACGGGGACGGCGCTGCGGTAGCTCGGGCCCAGGTACATGCGCAGGCCCAGACGGGCGGCGCTGTCGGCGACGCTCATCAGGTCGTCGTAGGTCTCGGCCCAGTCGGAGTGGGTCTCGGCGGCGATGGGCATCGCGGTCGTGATGCCGTTGCGGAGGAGCTGGCCGAGGGCGTACGCGCGGAGGAAGGCGCGGTCGTCGGCGTCGAAGACCGCCGCCGGGCCGCCGTTCGCGTACTCCTGCGACCACTGGAGTCCCCGGCCGTCGGCGTGCCAGGTGTCCAGGAGGGCGTGGTCGATGTCCGCGAGGGCGTCCAGGTCCACGAAGCCGGGGCCCACCAGGGCGAGTCCGGCGTCGATGACGACGTCGCAGTCGGCGGGGTCGTGGCCGTGGCCGACGTGCACGATCCTGTTCCCCTCGTAGACGACCTGGCCGTCGCGGATCAGAACGTGGTCGTCGGCCTCGGGGTCGTAGCCGATGACGTGGCTCGCGGTGACGAGGGTGCGCATGCGGGGCTTCCTTGTTCGGAGGGTCGTCCGAGGGTACGGAACGGGCGGCGGCGCTCAGCGGGCGGGCTTCAGGAGGCGCAGGACCTCGCGGCTCGCGGCGGGGATCGGGCCGATGACCGGGACAGGGAAGCGGTCGCGGAGGGCTTCGGCGGCTTCGCCGAGGGGGCCGCCGCCGATGACGACGGCCTCGGCGCCGTCCTCCCGCACGCACGCCGCCACGGCTTCGGCGAGGCGCTCCGTCATCTCGTCGGGGCGCGCGGCCAGCCGGTTCGGGTCGCCGGGGGTGAGACGGACGCCGGTGTACCGGGCGGACCGGCCGAGGCGGGCGACGCGGGCGTCGATCGCGGCGGCCAGGCCGGGGGTGGTGGTGGCGATGCCGAAGCGGCGGCCGTCCGCGCCGGCCTCGCGCAGGGCGGCCTCGGCGATGCCGATGACGGGGACGGCGGTGCGGGCGCGGAGCTCCTCGACGCCGGGGTCGCCGAAGGCGCCGACGACGAGGGCCGCCGCCTCGGGGCCGTCCGGGCCGGCGAGGAGGGCGTCCGCCGCGTCGAGGACGTGCCGGACCGAGGCGCGCAGCGCCGCCTCGTCGACGAGCATCGGCGGGCCGGCGGCGACGGTGACGCCGCGGACGTCGAAGCCGTCCTCCGGGCGCAGGGTGCGGCGCGCGATCGCGGCCATCATCGCGGTCGTGGCCCGGTCGGTGTTGGGGTTGACGAGCGCGACGAGGGTCATGCGTCTCCTTCTCGGTGGCGGCGGACGGACTATGGCACGTCGGTGTCCGAGCCCGGGGACCGGGTGGGCTTATCCACCGATCGGATGACCCCCGCCTCAGCCGTCCGCCGTCATCGCGTACCCGCCGGGTCGACCGTCCGGGTCGTGTGCCGGACCCAGGATGGAGGCAGAGCGGGACGGCGACCGTGCCTCCCACCGAGTCGGAGGAGTGTCCGT
>NZ_JBEYEI010000018.1:0-221421 GCF_040633895.1 Streptomyces sp. NPDC007863 | reverse complement strand
GAGAACCAGCGCGTCTCCGTCGCCGTCGTCGACCGCAACGGCAACACGATCGTCACCCTCCGCGGCGACGGCGCCGGCCCGCAGTCCTACGAGTCCGCCGAGAAGAAGGCCTACACCGCCGTCTCCTGGAACGCCCCCACCACCGAGCTGGTCAAGCGCCTGGAGCAGGCCCCCAACCTCAAGGACATCCCCGGCACCCTCTTCCTCGGCGGCGGCGCCCCCGTCACGAGCAAGAACGCCCCCATCGCCGGCATCGGCGTCGCCGGCGCCCCCTCCGGCGACCTCGACCAGAAGTTCGCCCAGGCCGGCGTCGACGCCCTCGCCAAGTAACACCACCGGGCCACCGATGCGCACCCCCACCCCCGCACGGCCCCCGCTGCTCGACCCCGCCCGGCTCCGTGCCGGGGTCCGGGCCGGGTTCGCGGTGGCCGTGCGGACGGGCATCAGGACCGCCGCGCACGCGCTGCGCCGCCCGCCCTTCCCGAGGAGGAACCCCATGACCGCCGCCGACCTCGCCCTCCGGGCCGCCGTACGCGCCGACGACGCCGACGCCGTGCGCGAGGCGCTCGCCGGCGGCGCGGGGATCGAGCACCGCGACGAGCACGACCGCACCGCGCTGCTGCTCGCCGCGGCCGAGGACCGGGTCACGGCCGCCGCGGCGCTGGTCGCCGCCGGCGCCGACCCGAACGCCCGGGACGACCGCGAGGACACCCCGTGGCTGGTCACCGGCGTCACCGGAAGCGTCCCGATGATGCGGGTGCTGCTCACGGCCCGCCCCGCCCCCGACGTCACGCTCACCAACCGCTTCGGCGGCACCAGCCTCATCCCGGCCGCCGAACGCGGCCACGTCGACTACGTACGGGCCGTGCTCCGCGCCACCGACACCGACGTCGACCACGTCAACAGGCTCGGCTGGACCGCCCTGTTGGAGGCGGTGATCCTCGGCGACGGCGGCCCCGCGCACCAGGAGATCGTGGAGCTGCTGATCAGCGCGGGGGCCGCCCCGCACCTCCCGGACCACGACGGCGTCACCCCGCTGCGGCACGCCGAGCGGCGCGGCTTCGCGGAGATCGCCGGGCTGCTCGCCGCCGTCCGCTGAGCCCGCGCCTGCGGCCGGTCCGGCCGGCCGGTCAGGCCGGCCGGTCCAGGACGCCGGTCACGACGGCGTGCAGATGGCGGCGGAAGCGGTCGAGCGTGGGCAGGTCGTGGGCGCCCCGGCGGCGGCCCGAGGCGTCGAGGACGCCGGCCTGGCCGAAGGAGTGCGCGGTCCACACGACGGTGAAGACCAGCAGCTCGACGTCGGCTCCCGCGCCGAGACCGGCGCGGTCGAGGACCGTGCGGACGGCGGCGGCGACCTCGGCCACCAGCGGGCCGGCGAACTCGGTCTCGATCTCGGCGAGTTCGCCGCCCTCCGCGAGCCAGCGGCGCGTCCACAGGGCCGGGACCTCGGGGTGGTCGAGACAGAAGGACAGGTAGGAGTCGACGAAGCCGAGGAGCGCCGCGCGGGTCTCCTCCGGCGTCGGGCCGCACGCGGACAGCCGGTGCAGGGCTGCTGTGACGGCCTCCCGCTGGGCCAGGTGGGCGCGGCGCATCACGGCCCGGTACAGCTCGGGCTTGGCGCCGACGTGGTAGGCGACCGTGGCGATGTTGAGGCCGACGGCCTCGCCGATCGCGCGCGTGCTGGTGGCGTCGTAACCGCGCTCGGCGAACAGCCGGGTGGCGGCCGCCAGGATGCGTTCGCGGCTGTGGCCGTCGTCGGGCTGGCTGCTCATGCGCCCGAGGCTACCGTACGTGTCCGCAGCCGTTCAATCAGCTGTTGGAGAAGAAAAGAGCAGGTCAGAGACGATTGCGCGGCTCTCCATCATTCGATTGAATGAGCGCCCTCGAAGGAAGGGAGGGCGCTCTCATGGGCATGTCCATGGGCAGGGGAGGAAGCACCGGTACGGGCGGCGGCTCGACGAGGGTGGCCGTCGTCGGCGCCGGGGCGGCGGGACTCGCCGCGGCCAAGGCGCTGCTCGACGAGGGGCTGGACGTCACCGTACTGGAGCGGGGCTCGCGCCCCGGCGGCCTGTGGGCGGGCGACGGCGCGGGGGCCGGCGGGTCCCCCGCGTACGACAGCCTGCACCTCAACACCAGCAAGGGCCGGACCCAGTTCGCCGACTTCCCCATGCCGGAGCGGTGGCCGGACTACCCGTCGGCCGCGCTCGTCGCGGAATACCTCGCCGAGTACGCCGACACGTTCGGGGTCACGGCCCGCACCCGGTTCGGCGCCGAGGTCACCTCCGTGCGGCGGGCGGGGGCGCACTGGGAGGTGACCGCCGGCGGTGTCACGGAGGCGTACGACGCCGTGGTCGTCGCCAACGGCCACAACCGGGACCCGAAGTGGCCCTCGCCCGCCTACCCCGGGTCCTTCGACGGGGTCCAGATGCACGCGCACGACTACCGGAGCCCCGAGGTCTTCGCCGGGCGGCGGGTGCTCGTCGTCGGCATGGGCAACTCGGCCATGGACCTCGCCGTCGACGCCTCGTACGTCTCCGAGGGGCCGGTGCTGCTGTCGGCCCGGCGCGGCACCCACATCGTCCCCAAGTACCTCTTCGGACGGCCCGCCGACGCGACCGGCGGCGCGCTCGCCGTGCTGCCCTGGCGGCTGCGGCAGACCGTCGCGCAGACGGTGCTGCGGCTCGCGGTGGGCACGCCCGAGCGGTACGGGCTGCCGCGCCCCGCCGAGGGGCTCTTCCAGGACCATCCGACGATCAGCGACACGATCCTGCACCGGCTCACCCACGGCGAGGTCGTCGCCCGGCCGGGCGTCGAACGGCTCGACGGCGGCCGGGTGGTCTTCACCGACGGCTCCGCCGAGCCCGTCGACACCGTCGTGTGGGCGACCGGCTACCGCGTCACCCTCCCCTTCCTCGGCCCCGAGTGGACCGGCGACGACCCCGAGGAACTCCCCCTCTACCAGCGGGTCTTCCACCTCGACGAGCCGACGCTCGCGTTCGTCGGACTGATGCAGTCCACCGGCGCGGCGCTGCCCGTCGTCGAGGCGCAGGCCAGGCTCGCCGCCGCCTGCCTCGGCGGCCGGTACGCCCTGCCGTCGCCCGCGGAGCGGCGGGCGGCCGTCGCGCGCGCCCGCGCCGCCGCCGTGCGGCGGTGGGGGAACCGGCGGCCGATGATGCGGGTCGACTTCGACCGGTACGTCGCCGCGCTGCCCCGCGAGCTCCGGGCGGGGGTCCGCCGGGCCGCCCGCGGCGCCGCCGTCCACACCCCGGCCACGAAGGCGCAGGCTTCCGCATGACCTCCCTCTCCCTTCCCCGCGGGCTCCACTCGCCGCGCGGCCGGCGCGTCCTCGTCACCGGCGCCTCGGGCACCATCGGGCGCGCGCTCGGCGAGCGGCTCGTCCGGGCCGGTGCGCGGGTCGTCGGGCTCGATCTGCGGCCGACGGGTGACGAGCCGTTCCCGGTGATCGGCTGCGACGTCACCGACGACGCCTCGGTGGCGTCGGCCGTCGCCGAGGCGCTGGAGCTCCTCGGCGGGCTCGACGTGCTGGTGAACAACGCCGGGACCGGCGGGCCCGCGCCCGCCGAGTACGCGCCCGGGGACGAGGTCCGGCGCCAGCTGGAGCTCAATCTGCTCGGCACCTGGCGGGTGACGGCGGCGTGCGTCGGTGCGCTGGTCGCGGCGCGCGGCCGGGTCGTGATGGTGGCCTCCCGGATGGCGGTGATGCAGCTGCCGCTGGCCGCCGCGTACGGCGCGTCGAAGCGGGCGATGGTGGCCTACGCCGACGCGCTGCGCCTGGAGCTCGGCACGCACGTGTCGGTCAGCTGTGTGTACCCGTCCGCGGTGCGCAGCCCCATCCACGACTCGACGCGGGCGGCGGGGCTCTCGCTGGAGGGGATGAGCGTGTACGAGCCGCTGGAGGGCGTGGTCGACGCGCTGGAGCGGACGGTCCTGGCGGTGCGGGCGCGGCGGGACGTGACGACGACGCGGAAGGGCGCGGTGGAGTTCTTCCTCGCCCGGCACCTGCCGTCGCTCACCGACCGGATCGTGGCGCGGACGCTGGCCGCGCGGGCGGCGGGCGGCGCCTTCGCGGGCGCGGCGCTCGCGGCGGGAGTGGTGGAGCGGCACGGGGGCCGGCCGTGACCGCCCCGGCCGGGTCCCCGCCCCTGGCGCGCGCCGGCCGGGGGACGCTCGCGCTGTACGCCTCCGGATCGGTCGGCATGGGCGTGTGGGTGACCGTGCCCGGTCTGCTGCTGCTCTACTTCCTCACCGACGTCCTCGGGGTGCCGGCCTTCCTGGCGGGTCTGACGCTGCTGCTGCCGAAGGTGGTGGACGTCGTCGTGCATCCGCTGCTGGGTTCGCGGTCCGACCGGGAGGCGCGGCGTCTCGGGCACCGCCGCCGGATGATGCGCGCCGGGCTGCTGCTCGGGATGGCGATGGCGGCGATGTTCAGCGTGCCGGCGGCGCTGTCCGGGGCGCCGGCGGCGCTCTGGGTGGGCGGCTGGTTCATGGTGGGGAACCTGCTCTTCGCGGGTTTCCAGGTGCCGTATCTGACGACCCCTTCGGATCTGCGGGTCGGCTATCACGAGCGGACCCGGGTCTTCATGTTCCGGATGGTGCTGCTGACGCTGGGGCTGCTGGGGGCCGGGGTGGCCGCGCCCGCCCTGGTCGCGGCCGGCGGGCGGGGCGACTACGCGCGAATGGCGCTGCCGCTCGCGGCGGTGATGGGGGTGTCGGCCGCGGTGGCGCTGGTCGGGGTGCGGCGCCTCACCGGGGCGTGCGGCTTCCGGGTGCCGGACGGGCGGGCCGGGCACGCGGCCCTGGCGGACCTGCGGGTGGCGTGGCGGGACCGGGACTACCGGGCGCTGGTGGTGTCGTACCTCTTCACCGGCACGACGACGCACCTGTTCCTGGCGGCGCTGCCGTACATGACGGCGTACGTCTTCGACGACACCCGGCTGACGGCGCTGTTCATGGGGCTGTTCCTCGCTCCGGCGCTGTTCGCGAGCCCGCTGTGGACGGCGTGGTCGCGGCGGTTCGGGAAGCAGCGCGGGCTGCTGCTGTCGCAGGCGGTGTTCGCGGCGGGCTCGTTGGCGCTGCTGCCGGGGGCCTCGCTCGGCGGGACGGCCGGTGTCATCCTGACGGCCGTGGTGGTGATGGTGATGGGCGTGGCCTTCGCGGGGCTCCAGCTCTTCGCGTTCTCGATGGTGCCAGACGCGGTCGCGGCGGCGGAGGCGGCGGGTTCGTCGAAGGCGGGGGCGTACACCGGGGTGTGGACGGCGACGGAGGCGACGGGCACGGCGGTCGGGCCGTACCTGTACTCGGCGGTGCTGGCGCTCGGCGGTTTCGCGGCGAGCACGGAGGCCGAGCCGGTCGCGCAGTCCGGTACGGCGCTGGGCGCGCAGCTCGCCGGCTTCACCGTGCTGCCGGCGGTGCTGATGGCGGTGGCCCTCCGGTTCCAGCGGCGCTACACCCTGGACCCCGCCGCGTGACCGGGATGGAGGTGCTCGCGGTCGCGGCCGTGGCGGTGGGCGCGTTCGCGCAGGCGGCGACCGGGATGGGGTTCTCGCTGGTGGCGGCCCCGGCGCTGGTGGCGCTCCTCGGGCCGCAGCGGGGCGTCCCGACGGTGCTGCTGCTCGCCGTGCTCGCCTCGCTGCTGCCGCTGTCCCGGGGCCGGCGGCACGCCCGCCTCCGGGACGCCGGGCGGCTGCTCGTCCCGGCGCTGCTCGGGATGCCGGTGGCGGCGTGGCTGCTGCGCGGAGTGGACACCCGGGTCCTGGCGGTCGCCACCGGCTGCGCGGTCCTCGTCGGGGTGGCGCTGCTGGCCCGGGGCGTGCGCTCGCCGTTCCTGCGGCGGCCGGCGGGCGCGTGGTGCGCCGGGCTGGCGAGCGCCGGGCTCAACGTGCTCGGCGGGGTCGGCGGCCCGCCGATCGGCCTCTACGCGGCGAACGCGGGCTGGCCCGGGCACGAGTCCCGGGCCACCCTGCACGCCTTCTTCCTCATCCAGAACGTGGCCACCGCCGCCGTCCTCGGATTCGTCCCGCCGTCCTGGCCGGCCGTGGCGGCGCTCGTCTGCGGCGCGGCCGCCGGGATGGCGCTGGCCCCCCGGATCGCGCCGGCCGCCGCCCGCACGGGTGTCCTCGCGGTGTCAGGGGCCGGGGCGCTCGCCCTGATCGGCGGCGCGCTGGGCTGACGGGGAGCCGACCGGCCCGCCGGAGGCCCCGGGGTGTCCGGTTCGTGATGCGCGGGGGTCTGTCGCCCGGAGCTACCCGACGGTAACGTGCGGGGCCGTCCACAGCCTTGGGGGAAACACATGGGTGTCGTCACGACGTTCGATCCGGTGGCCGAGCACGAGCGGACGCGGGCCGCGCTGGAGGGCGCGGTCGGGCGCCTCGTGGACCTGGCCGACGGGATCGAGGCCTGGGAGGTGCCGTCCGGGGTGCCGGTGTGGTCCGTGGGGGACGTCGGCGCGCACCTCGCCGCCGTGTACCTCGCGTACCGCTCCGCCGTCACCGACGACGGGGGTATCGACTGGGACGGGCTGCTCACGGGCCGGGAGGGGGCGACGTTCGGGGAGCGGATCGCCGCCGTGAACGCGCTGTCCATCGGGCTCATCGCCGGGGAGGAGCGCAAGCGCCTGGGCGCGATCCTCGCCGAGCGGAGCGCCGCCTACCTGCGGGACTCGGCGGGGCTCGCGCCCGACACGCCGGTCCCCGCGCCCTGGTACGGGCCGGGGCGGACCGTCCCGCTCGCGGCGGCGACCGGGCTGATGCTCAGCGAGACGCTCGTGCACGGGCTCGACATCGCCCGGGGCGCGCGCCGGCCGTGGACGATCTCCCCGGCGGAGGCCTCGCTGGTGATCGGGCAGGCGATGGTGACGATGATGCCGCTCGCGCTCGACCCGGAGCGGGCGAAGGACGCGCGGATCGCCTTCGACCTGGTCCTCAAGGGCGGTCCGCGGCTCGCCGTCGACGTGCGGGACGGGGCGGCCACCGTCACCCGGGACGCGGGGCCGCGCGCGTACGACTGCCGGATCGTGGCGTCGCCGACGGCGTTCCTGCTCGTCTCCTTCGGCCGGCTGCCGATCTGGAAGGCGATCGCGCTGGGCCGGATGCGGGCCGGCGGACCCCGGCCGTGGCTCGCGACGCGGCTGAGCCGGCTGATCACCGCCCCCTGACAGCGCGTCAGGCGCCGGTTCCGGTCCGGGTTCCGGCGCCGGGCCCCGTTCCGGTGAACGGCCAGGACTCGATGTCCCGGTAGCGGACCGGGGCGGGCCCGCGGGCGTCGTCGCTGCCGACGAGGTGGAGCCGCGCGGTCGGCCACGCGCGGCCCTCGAAGCCGTCGAGCACCCCGGCCGCCTCCGGCACGCCGGCGAGGTCGCCGCGACGGGCCCGGGCCAGCGTCAGGTGCGGCCGCAGCGGACGTCCCTCGTAGGCGATCCCGGCCTCCTTGACGAGTCCCCGCACGTCGTCGGCGAGCCGGTGCAGGCCGGGGACGTCGCCCGCGATCCCGCTCCACAGGACGCGGGAGTCGAACTGCCCGCCCCCGCGGAGCGAGAGCTCCAGCGGCCCGCGCTCCGCCGCGAGCTCCGCGAGCGGAGCGCGCAGCCGGGGCACGACCGTCACCGGCAGCTCGCCGAGGAAGGCGAGGGTGATGTGCCAGTCCTCGATCCGGTTCCAGCGCATCCCGGGGTGCGCCGCGTAGGCCGGCGCCAGCGCCCGGGCGAGCTCGTCCTTGGCGTCGTCGGGCGGCGCCAGGGCGATGAAGACGCGGATGGCGGCGGGGGCGGCGGCGGGGCGGGACGTGTCGTTCACGGAACGATTCGTACCGTGCCGGGCCCGGGGCCGTGCGGGCGGGTCCCGTTACGCGGCGGCCGGCGCGGCCGTCCCGTGCCGGGGCCCGCCCGGCGGGTTCACCAGTCGCCGTCGGCGACCGGGGCGCCCGGCGGGGGCGGCGGCGGGCCGAGCGGCTTGACCTGCCACGGGGCCGGCGGGGTCCACGGGTCGAGGTCGTCGCCCAGCCACTCGCCCACCGGCTTCACGTCGGCGAGGGTGCCGGACGGAGCGAGGTCGGTGCCGTCGGGGTCGTCGTAGTCGTACCAGGGGAGGCCCGCGCGGGTGTAGGCGGCGCGGTCGGCGGGCGACGGCGGGGGCTCCTCGCCGGTGATGCGGCGCCACTCGGGGGGCGTCACCAGGTGGACGAAGACGCGGGCCTCGGGGGTGTCCGACCAGTCGCGGGAGGCGCGGTCGTCCTTGTAGACCTCCTGCCGCATGGTGCCGCCGGCGCCGATGCCCATGGCCGCGCCGGCGGGCGGCGGGCCCGCGGGGGCGGCCATCGGCATCGGCGGCGGGCCGCCGTAGCCGCCGTACGACGGCGGGGACGGGGGCGAGGCCGCGAGCCGGCGGGCCCGCTCCTCGGCGAGGCGCCGCTGCTCCGCGCGCCAGGCGGCGCGGAGCTCCGGGTTGAGCGGGAAGGCCTGGAGCTGGAGGCCGCCGACGGTCTCCTCGCCGGTGACCTGGCCCTCGACGGTCGCGCCCATGCCGAGCGGAACCGCGACGAACTGGCGCACCGTGCCCTTGCCGGAGTTGATGCCGTCGAGCCACGGCTGGCGGGGCAGCACCACGTAGTTCTGCGGGCGGCGGGAGAGCTTGCCGGTCCACTTCTCGCCGGAGACGGCGCAGACCTTGCCGACGCCGATCTGGAGCGCGGTGGGCTCCGGGCTGCCGGCGAAACTCAGCCACATCGCCTCGCGGAGGTAGACCGGCAGCATCACGCCGCCCTTGGCCAGCCACTGCTCGGGCACGGTGTCGGGGTAGTCCTCGACCCGGCGTAGCGGAAAGGTGCCGAGGCCCGGCGGCAGCCGGTGGGTGCCGTTCTCCGGGAGCCGCAGCGTCCGCACGAAGCGGACCCGCACCCCGTCCCCCAGCACCAGTGTGTCCCCGTCGATCCTGGTCGCGTTCGCGGTCACCACGTCTCCCCTCGTCTCGGCGCCGTCCCCCGTAACACGTCCGGCCGGAGCGGCCGGTTCCCGTCGGGTGGTGGCTTGTCGGCGACGCCTCGCGGCAGTATCTTGCATTGCATGGTTCCTGGTAACGCAAAGAACGACGACGCCGGGGGGAGGGTCCCCAGCCAGCTCCGCAAGGGCGTGCTCGAGCACTGCGTCCTCGCGCTGCTCAGGGACGAGCCGAAGTACGGGGTCGAACTCCTCGCCGAGCTCGCCTCGGTCAGCGTGATGACCACCAGCCAGGGCACGATCTACCCCCTCCTCTCGCGGCTGCGGCGGGAGGGTTTCGTCGACACCGAGCTGCGCGAGTCCCCCAGCGGGCCGCCGCGCCGCTACTACGCGCTGACGGCCCTCGGCCGGACCGCGCTCGCCGAGTTCGCCGGGGCGTGGCCGCACTTCCGGGACGCCGTCGACCATTTCCTCAACGACCCGCAGGGGGACACCACATGAACGCCATCGACCACCCGCTCGTCGCGGCCTACCTCGACGCCGTGGCCCGCGAGACCGCCGGACTCCCCGCCGAGCGCCGGGCCGAACTCCTGGCGGACCTCCGCGAGCACATCGAGGTGAGCGAGGCCCACGACGACGACGCGGTCCGCGCCGTCCTCGCCGGACTGGGCGAGCCCCGCACGGTCGCCGCCTCCGCGCTCGCCGAGGAGGGGACCCCGGCCCCCGCGGCCACCGCCGCGCAGGCCGGGCCGCTCGCCGGCCGTCAGGCCGCCCGGATCATCGCGGCCCTGCCCGCCCTCGGCGGGCTGCTGATCCTGGGCTCCCCCTACGCGGGCACCCTGGTCCTCGCGATCGGGCTCGCGCTGCTGTGGAAGACGCCGCTGTGGGACGCCCGACACAAGCGGATCGGTACGGCCACGGCCGTGGCCGTACCGGTGCTGCTGCTCCTCGGCGGGCTGTTCCTCGCCGGCGGCGGGATCGGCCCGGTGGAACTCCTGGTGATCGGCGTGTTCTCGATCGGCGTGCCGGTCTCCGGCGCGCTCGTCCTGACGCGGGCGCTGCGCGCCTGACTCCCCGCGCCGCTACTCCTCGCGGGCGGCCTCGGCCACGGCGCGTTCCTCGTCGAGGTCGGCCTGGGCGTGGGTGTAGAGGTCGCGGACGAACGACCTGGCGTCCTCCGCGGAGATCCCGGCACCGAGGCCGAGCAGTCGTGCGGTCCAGGCGGCGAGCGGGTCGCCCTGCTCTTCGGCCATGACGTCACTCCTTCAGCCCCCTGCCCCCATCGTCCGCCCCGCCGTGACCGCCCGCAATTCCGCTCCGGGCGTGCCGCGCACCCGGCGGGCCGTGTCGCGCAGCCAGTGGGCGCTGCGCTTGGGCGTGCGCGTCTGGGTCGGGTAGTCGACGCGGACGAGTCCGAAGCGCTGGGCGTAGCCGTACGCCCACTCGAAGTTGTCGAGGAGCGACCAGGCGAGGTAGCCGCGGACGTCGGCGCCGGCCTCGCGGGCGCGGGCGACGGCGGCCAGGTGGGCGGAGAGGTAGGCGGTGCGGTCGCGGTCGTCGACGTGTCCGTCGGCGTCGGGGACGTCGTCGTAGGCGGCGCCGTTCTCGGTGACGACCATGGGGGTGCCGGGGTAGTCGCGGGCGATCCGCAGCAGCAGGGCGGTGAGGTCGTGGGGCATGACCTCCCAGCCGAGCCCGGTGACGGGCAGCCCGCCGTGCGGGAGGCCCCGGGTGACGGGGCGGCCCTGGGCGTCGGTGCCGGCGCCGTGCTCGTCGGTTCCCGAACTCCGCATCGAGCGGTAGTAGTTGACGCCCAGGGTGTCGATGGGGGTGGCGATGGCGGCGAGGTCGCCGTCGCGGACCGGGATCTCGACGCCGTGCGCCGCGAGGTCGGCGATCAGGTCGTCGGGGTAGCGGCCCCGCAGGATCGGGTCGAGGTAGAAGCGGAAGCCGAAGGCGTCGGCGCGGCGGGCGGCCTCATGGTCGGCGGGGCCGTCGCCGGCGGGGGCGCTGGTGCCGAGCAGGTGGGTGACGGCGAGGTCGAGCGGGTGCCGGGCGTCGGCGCGCAGTCTCCGGGCGGCGAGGCCGTGGGCGAGGTGCAGGTGGTGCACGGCGGCGACGCCGTCGGCGAGGGAGCGTCCGCCGGGCGCGTGGACGCCCTCGACGTGCCCGAGGACCGCCGAGCAGAACGGCTCGTTGAGGGTGGTCCAGTGGGTGACGCGGTCGCCGAGCCGGTCGTGGACGAGCGCGGCGTAGTCGGCGAAGCGGTGGGCGGTGTCGCGGGCGGGCCAGCCGCCGGCGTCCTGGAGCTCCTGGGGCAGGTCCCAGTGGTAGAGAGTGAGCCAGGGGGTGATGCCCCGGCCGAGGAGTTCGTCGACGAGCCGGTCGTAGAAGGCGAGTCCCTTCGCGTTGGCCGGGCCGCGCCCGCCGGGCTGGACGCGCGGCCAGGAGACGGAGAAGCGGTACGTGTCGAGTCCGAGGTCCGCCATGAGCGCGACGTCCTCGGGCATGCGGTGGTAGTGGTCGCAGGCGGTGTCGCCGGTGTCGCCGTTGTCGATCGCGCCGGGCACGCGGCAGAAGGTGTCCCAGATGGAGGGGGTCCGGCCGTCCTCGGCCACCGCGCCCTCGATCTGGTAGGCGGAGGTGGCGGCGCCGATGCGGAAGCCGGGCGGGAGGCGGGCGATCAGGGCGTCGTCGGCGGGGAAGCGGGCGTCGGCGGTCATGGGCGTGCTCTCCGGTGGCAGGGGTACGGGGGCGGCCCGGGCGCCGCGACGGGCGTCCGGGCCGCCCCGTACGGGGTGGAAGGGGGTCAGGGCAGGACGTGGTCGGCGTTCAGCACCGTGCCGCGCTCGGGGCGGTACAGGTCGAAGCCCCGGGTGTCGCACTGGAGACCGCCGTTGATGCAGTGGTCGACCAGGGCCTTGAGGGTGCGCTCCTCCCACGCGTTGAAGAAGTCGTAGTGGAAGGAGTAGCCGCGGCCGCTGGCCAGGCGGACCTGGCTCATGTCGCCGTTCACCGGCCAGGCCATCTTGAACTCGATCATCGGCAGGGCGACCGGGTGGGACGCAGGGCACATGTTGTCGTTGGTGCCGGGCTTCACGACGGGGTACGCCATGTGGCTCTGGTGGTCGGGGGTGTCGAGGTGCAGGCCGTTCCAGCAGCTGGGGGCCTGCATGCGGAGGTTGAGCTGCACGTCGGGCCGGGCCGGGCAGTTCGCCGGGATGTCGGTGTTGAAGAAGCTGTCACCGCATTCCCAGCCCTCGACGAAGCCCTTGTGGGCGCGGAACTCCTGCTCGGTCTGGGTCGGCTTGCCGACGACGAACCGCAGCCCCTTGGGGAAGGGACGCACGCTGCGGTAGTCGGTGACGCCGGCCTTGTAGTAGATGACCTGCGGGCCGACGGGCAGGATCTTCTGGTCGCCCTTGTACAGCGAGGGCATCCAGTACGCCGAGGCGTCCGCCGGCGCCTTGCAGGTGGTGGCGCCTCCGTAGAGGGAGGCGGTGGTGCTGGCGGCGTTCGTCGAGGTGTTGCCCATGAACGTGTGGTCGTGGGACTTGCCGAACTGGCCGGGGTAGACGATCGGGTCGTCCGGCGCGGTGTGGGTGACGGAGCAGCCGGCCTGGAACTCGTGGTGGTAGGCCGGGGGCGGGGTGTCCGTGGACGGGGTGACGCCGGTGACCGGCGGGACGGCGGGGATGTATCCGTCCCCGTCGGCGTCGTCGCCCGACGCCTGGGTGGAGGCGGCCATCTGGTGCCCGACGTGGTTCTCGGCCGCGGCGACGGCGGGCGGGATGCCGACGGCCGGGTCGGTGGCCTGGGCCATCGTGCCGATGCCGAGGGCGCCGGCGATGAGGGCCGTACTGACGAGGAGTACGGAGAGCCGCTTCGGACTCGATCTCATGGGGATCTCCTCAGTGGGGTGGGAGGAAGGGGTGGTGCGGGCCGGTCAGCTGTAGACGCCGAACTCGTGGAGGGAGTAGCCCCAGCCGGTGCCGCGTGCGGTCAGGTGCAGGCGGACGTGGCGGGCGGTGGCCGCTGCCTCGATGGTGTCGATGTCACCGTTGCCGGCGGTCTGGGTGTGGATCGTGCGCCAGTTCTGGCCGTCGTCGGAGACCTGGACCTCGTAGGCGCGGGCGTAGGCCGGGTCCCAGACGAGCTGGAGGCGGGAGAAGGCGCGGACGGAGCCGAGGTCGACCTGGATCCACTGGGGGTCGGCCCAGTCGCTGGCCCAGCGGGTGTTCGGGTTGCCGTCGGTGGCGTTGCCGGCCGGGCAGGGGCAGTCGCCGTAGGACGCCTGGAAGGAGGAGGCGGTGGCGGGCCGGCCCTGGGCGATGTTCGTGCCGCTGACGGGCGGGGCGACGACCTTCATCGACTTCGTCTCGATGCCGGCGTTGCCGCGGCCGTCCTCGGCCTGGACGTACACCTTCCACACGCCGAGCTTCTCGGGGGCGGTGACGGTGAGGGAGCCGTCGGCGTTGCGGCGGTGGGGTGTTTCGAGGAGCCGCTTGTCGCCGTTGGCGTAGTTGCCGCTGAGGAAGACCTTGGTGGTGACGGCGTCGCCGTCGGGGTCGCGGACGTCGGCGCGGATCGTGAACTCGCCGCCGGCCGGGGCGGATCCGGACGGGGTGACGGTCATGTTCGAGATGACGGGCGGGGTGTTGTCGCCGGCGGTGCTGCCCGTGTACGCCTTCTTGAGGGCGTAGTAGGAGAGCCGCTTGAGGCCGTCGGGCAGGAGGTTGAACCAGACGCCGCCGAAGTCGTGCTCGGTGCCGTAGTGGAAGACCGTGGCGCCGAGCGCGACGCCCTGGTGGCCGGTGACGCAGTTCCAGGCGCGGGTGTAGCCCTCGGCCTTCTGCACGTCGGTGGGCTCGTCGGCGACGCCGTTGGCGTCCTTCGGGGTCTCCCACTCCCCCGCCGGGCCGGTCTCGGTGATGAGGTACGGCTTGGTGTAGCCGCCCTGCTCCCAGTCCTCGCGGACGCCGCACATGTCGCCGTAGGCGTTCATCGAGTACAGGTCGAGGTCGGGGGCGTTGCGCTTGTAGTAGGGCCAGGCGCCGGTCCACGCGTCGGTGGAGGTGACGGGGTGGTCGGGGTCGATGGTGTGGATCTTCTTGGCGACGTCGTTGACGAAGCTCGTGTAGGCGTTGCGCTGGTCTTCGAGCTGGGTGCCGGAGTAGCAGTTCTGGAGGCCGAGGACGGATTCGTTGCCGACGTTCCACATGAGGGTGGCGGGGTGGGACTTGTACTCCTGGACCCACTTGGCGAACTCGTTCAGCATGTTCGTCTTGTACGTCGTGTCGTTGACGTAGTCGGCGCAGCCGCCGGAGCCGGGGCCGCCGCCGGGCTGGAGCCAGAAGCCGTTCATGACGCGGATGCCCTGGGCGGCGGCCGCGTCGAGGAGCGGCTTGGTGGAGCCGTCGGTGCCCCAGGTGCGGATGGTGTTGACGCCCAGCGACTTCACGTCGGGCATGTAGCGCCCGGCGTCGGCGACGGCCGGGCCCCAGGTGACGCCCTTCACGGTGTAGGGCTGTCCGCCGACGGTCAGCTGCCAGTTCCCCTGGCTTCCGGTGACGCGGACGGCGCCGCCGGACTGGGGCGGGGTGCCGCCCTCCTCGCCGTACACCTTGAACTCCCAGAGGGAGAGGCCGTATCCGCCGGCGCGGGTGACGCCCTGGAGGCGGACGTGGCGACCGGTGCCGGAGACGGCGATCTCGTCGGTGCCGCCGTCGGAGCCGGTCACGGACTTCACGGTCCGCCAGTCCGTGCCGTCGTCGGAGAGCTGGATGTCGTACGCGGTGGCGTGGGCGGCCTCCCAGTTCAGCACGATCCGGCTGACGGTGGCGGTGCGGCCGAGGTCGACCTGGATCCACTGGCCGTCGGTCCACTGGCTGGCCCAGCGGGTGCCGGGGTCGCCGTCGACGGCGGCGGAGGCGGGGAAGCCGGCGCCCTCGGTGGAGGAGGCGGTGGCCGTCCTGCCCTGGGAGAGCAGGGCCTCGGCGGCGGAGGCGGGGGCGGCGGTGAGCGCGGTCAGCGAGCCGGCGAGCAGGGCGCCGAGCGAGACGATCGAGGCGGCGGTGCGGGTGTGGGGGCGGATCGGCCGGACGGGTCCGGCGGTGGTGTGCGCGGGCATGACGGCTCCCTTACGGGCGCGAGGGGGGGAAGAGGATGTGCCTTCCGGGCGGCGCAGCGGGACGGATCGCCGCCCGGAAGGGGCGGGAGGGCCGGGGCGCGGCGGCGGGCGCCGCACCCCGGCGGGTCGTCACGGGAAGCTGACGACGGTGGAGGGCACGGTCGAGGTGCCGGCGGGGATGGTGGAGGCCCCGGTGTCGTTGATGACGTGGTTGTAGTGGCCCATGCCGCCGAGGGACACCACCAGGAGGCTGTGGAACTTCACCCCGGGCTTGACGGGCGCCTTGAAGCCGTGGTCCTGGACGATGGTCGGGTCCACGTTGTAGTTGCAGTAGCTGCCGAGTCCCCACGCCTCGTGGGTGTTCACCGAGTCGTCGACGCGGTAGGCGGCGTAGCCCTTGGTGGCGCCGTTCTGGATGGCGGCCTGGTTCGGGGCGTCGTACGCCTTCTCGTTCTGGTAGAAGATGGTGCGGCCGCGCTCGCCGTACCACTCGACGTCGTACTTGTTGAAGTGCTCGACGAAGAGGCCGGTGGCGAGGACGTCGTCGCCGTACACGCGGACGCCGTAGTCGGCGCGGTTGGTCTCCCAGCCGACCCCGTCACCGTGGTCGGCGCGCCAGACCCAGGTGTGGTCGACGACGACGTCGTCGCTGTGGACGGCCATGCTGGTGGTGGCCTTGCCGGGGCCGGCGCCGCCGACGCGGATGTAGACGTCCTGGACGGTCGTCGGGTTGGCGGCGTGGTCGGCGGCGGAGTTCTGCGGGCCGAGCTCCAGGAGGACCGGCGAGTTGACCGGGCCCGCGTCGATGAGGAAGCCGGCGAGGCGGACGCCGTCGACGTCGGCGACCTTCATGGCGGCGACGCCGTTGTCCGGGATGACCGTGGCGAGGCCGAGGCCGAGGACGATCGTGTTGGCGCGGTTGATCTCGATCGGCCGGTCGACGTGGTAGACGCCGGGCGTGAAGAGCAGGTGCAGGCCCTGCTGGACGGCCTGGTTCATGGTCGCGGCGGTGGTGCCGGGCTTGACGACGTAGAACTGGCTCAGCGGGATCTTCTCGCCCTGCGGGGTGCCGTTGGCCCAGGTGGTGCCGCGGGCGTTGGTCCGCTTGGCCGGGGAGAAGACCTTGTACTGGTTGTCCTCCCAGATCAGGTACGGCTTCTCGCGCGAGATCGGGGTGGTGTCCAGGGTGGTGTAGCGCGGCTCGGGGAAGGAGGTCGCGGGCGCGCCCTCGGTGCCGGAGAAGGTCTGGTTCCAGACGCTGTTGGACCAGCCGCCGATCGTGCTGTCGCGGGTGTACCACTGCTGCTGCGAGTAGTTGCCGACCTGGCCGTCGATCTTTGAGTCGGCGATGTAGCCGCCGGAGGCCCAGCCGTAGCCGTTCGGGGCGAGGTTGAGGTTGCCCTTGACGTGCATGCGGCGGAAGGAGGAGGCCTGGGAGACGGCCCAGCGGTCGGTGCCGTTGACCGGGTTGAGGGTGAGGCCCTCGGCTCCGCGCCAGAAGTTCTGGGTGGCGTTGCCGTTGAACCAGCCGGCGTCGACGGTGACGTCGCCGTTGATGCTGGTGTCGCCGGGACGGACGCCGAGGCCGGCGATCTGAGTGTAGAAGCCGAGCTGGGCGTTGAGGCCGTCGTACGTGCCGGGCTTGAGGAGGAAGGCGTGGCGGCCCGCGCCGAACTGGGCGGACTCCTGCTCCTGGAAGACGGCGTCCAGCTTGGCCTGGAGGCCGGGCGTGGAGGGGTCGTAGACGTGCACGTTGGGGCCGAGGTCGCCGCCGCCGGGCAGCGTCGGGCCGGTGCCGTCGGTGGAGCCGTACACCTGGAACTCCCAGAGGGAGTAGCCGTATCCGGTGGCGCGGGTCAGGCCGTTCAGGCGGACGTAGCGCCCGGAGCCGGAGAGGGCGACCTCGTCGGTGCCGCCGTCGCCGGCGGAGACGGCGGTGACGGTGCGCCAGTCGGTGCCGTTGTCGGAGGCCTGGATCTCGTAGCTCTTGCCGTAGGCGGCCTCCCAGGTGAGGACGGCCCGGCTGAGCTGCCGGCTGGTGCCGAGGTCGACCTGGAGCCACTGGGGGTCCTGCCACTGGCTGGCCCAGCGGGTGCCGAGGTCGCCGTCGACGGCGGCGGAGGCGGGGAAGACGGCCCCTTCGAGGGAGGAGGCGGTGGCCGTCTTCCCCTGGGAGAGGAGGGCCTCGGCGGCCTGGGCCGCGGTCGTGGGGACGACCGCGAGCAGGGTGCCGGCCAGGGCGGCGACGAGGGCGCCGGCCGTGGAGCGGCGGAGTGTGGGGGTGGGGCGCCGGCGAGCCGGCGGGGACCCAACGGAGGACATAAGTCTCCTCGGTGATACATGGCGGACACGTGGGAGAGCGCTCTCCCGAAACCTTGCACGGCCCCGGAGTTGACGGTCAAGCCATACGACACGACTTTTCTTTTGACTTGCATTAAGCATCGATCGCCGAGGGGGGCCGGGGAGCGCCTCCGTGCCGACCACCGGACGGACCGCACCGATAAAGTGCGTGGATGGGGAATCGAGGACCCACCCTTGAGGACGTCGCGCGCGAGGCGGGGGTGTCGCGCGCGACCGTGTCCCGGGTGGTCAACGGCGTGCGGAACGTGGCTCCGGAGATCCAGCGGGCGGTACGCGAGGCCATCGACCGCACCGGATACACGCCGAACCAGGCCGCCCGCTCCCTGGTGACCCGGCGCACCGGCGCCGTCGCCCTGGTGCTGTCGGCGACGGGCGGCTCGTTCACCGCCCGGCTCTTCTCCGACCCCTTCTTCGGACGGGTCGTCGACGGCGTCCTCCCCGTGCTCCGCGAGCGCGCCGTGCAACCCGTGCTGCTGGTCGCGGAGTCCGAGCCGGCCCGGGCGCAGCTGGTCGACTACCTGCGGCGCGGCGGGGCCGACGGCGCCCTGGTGGTGCCGCTCGACGAGGACGACCCGCTGCCCGGGATGCTCGTCGCGGCCGGACTCCCGACGGTGCTCTTCGGCAGCCCCGGCGCCGGCGTCGGCTACGGCTGGGTGGACCTGGACAACGCGGCGGGCGCCCGGCTGGCCGCCGAGCGCCTGTGGACGTCCGGGCGGCGGCGCCCCGCGACGATCGCGGCGCCCGTGACGGCCCCGGCCGCGCGCGCACGGCTCGACGGCTTCACGGCGGCGCTCACGGCCCGGGGCGTGACGGACGTGCCGGTCGAGCACGGGCTCTTCACCGAGGAGAGCGGCCGGGAGGCGATGGCCCGGCTGTGGCGGCGCGACCCGGGGATCGACGGGGTCTTCGCGGCGAACGACCTCATGGCGCGGGGCGCCTGCCGCTTCCTCGCGGAGCGGGGCGTGGCGGTCCCCGACCGGGTGGCGGTGATCGGCTTCGACGACTCGGTGGCGGCGCGGGCGGCCGCTCCCCCGCTGACGACCGTGCGGCAGCCGGTGGAGGAGATGGCCTCGGCGATGACCCGGCTGCTCCTGGCCCGCCTGGACGCGGGCACGCCGGAGACCGGTTCGAGGGTCTTCGAACCGGTCCTGGTCGTACGGGAGTCGGCCTGACCCCGGAGGGCCGGGCCGGCCCGGAAGACCGCCCCCCTGACGGCAGGGGCGGCCTTCCGGGCGGTCGGTGGTGGGTCAGCCTCGCAGGTCGCGGTGGGCGCGGATGAGTTCGGCGTAGCGGCGGCCGCTGGTCTTCACGGTGCGCTTCTGGGTGGCGTAGTCGACGTGGACGAGGCCGAAGCGCTTGTCGTAGCCGTAGGCCCACTCGAAATTGTCCAGGAGCGACCAGGCGTAGTAGCCGGCGAGCGGGGCGCCCTTGCGGACGGCGCTCGCGCAGGCCGCGAGGTGCTGCTCCAGGTAGCGGGTGCGGTCGGGGTCGTGGACGGCGCCGTCGGGGCCGGTGGCGTCCGGGAAGGCGGAGCCGTTCTCGGTGACGTACAGCTCGCGGACGCCGTACTCCTCGGTGAGCCGCAGCAGCAGGCTCTCCAGGCCCGCCGCCTCGATCTGCCAGTCCATGCCGGTGCGGGGCACCTCGGGGAGGCGGACCTCGCGGGCGTACGGGACGGGGCCCTCGGGGTCGTCGGCGACGGTCACCGGGAAGTAGTAGTTGAGGCCGTGCCAGTCGAGGGGGGCGGCGATGGTCTCCAGGTCGCCGGGCCGCTCGGGGAGTTCGACGCCGTACAGCTCGCGCATGTCGGCGGGGAAGCCGCGCCCGTACACCGGGTCGAGCCACCAGCGGTTGCTGTGTCCGTCCATGCGGGCGGCGGCGGCGAGGTCCTCGGGGCGTCCGGAGGCGGGCGTGACCGTGGAGTGGTTGGTGACCAGGCCGACGCGGGCGCCGGGCGCGGCGGCCCGGATCGCGGCCGTGGTGAGGCCGTGGCCGAGGAGGAGGTGGTACGAGGCGCGGACGGCGGCCGTCAGGTCGGTGAGGCCCGGCGCCATCCGGCCCTCCAGGTGGCCGATCCAGCCGGAGCAGAGGGGTTCGTTGAGGGTGGCCCAGCGGGTGACGCGGTCGCCGAGCCGGTCCGCGACGACGGAGGCGTAGGCGGCGAGGTGTTCGGCGGTCTCGCGGGAGGTCCAGCCGCCCCGGTCCTGGAGGGCCTGCGGCAGGTCCCAGTGGTAGAGGGTGACGGAGGGGGTGATGCCGGCGTCGAGGAGGCCGTCGACGAGCCGGTCGTAGAAGTCGAGTCCGGCGGCGTTGACGGGCCCGTCGCCGCCGGGGACGACGCGGGGCCAGGCGATCGACATCCGGTAGGCGTCGGTGCCGAGCTCCTTCATCAGGGCGATGTCCTCGGGCCAGCGGTGGTAGTGGTCGCAGGCCGTGTCGCCGTTGTCGCCGTTGTCGATCGCGCCGGGGACGCGGGAGAAGGTGTCCCAGATGGAGGGGGCGCGGCCGTCCTCGGCGACGGCTCCCTCGATCTGGTAGGCGGAGGTGGCCGTGCCCCAGGCGAAGGAGGGCGGGAAGGCCGCCAGGTCGAGGGGCGCGTCGATGGGGTCGGACACGGGGTGCCTTTCTGCGGTACGGGGCTGGGAGGACGTCACTTGACCGCACCCGCGGTGAGGCCGGCGACGAGGTAGCGCTGGAGGAGGAGGAACCCGACGACGACGGGGACGCTCACCACGAGGGAGGCGGCCATCACCTGGTTCCAGTAGACGTCGTTGAGGGTCGCGTAGCCCTGGAGGCCGACGGCGAGCGTGCGGGTGGTGTCGTTGGTCATGACGGAGGCGAAGAGGACCTCGCCCCAGGCCGTCATGAAGGCGTAGATCGCGACGGCGACGATGCCGGGGCGGGCGGCGGGCACGATCACCCGGAACAGCGCCTTGACCGGGCCGCAGCCGTCGACCTTGGCCGCCTCGTCCAGCTCGCGCGGGATCGAGTCGAAGTATCCGGTGAGCATCCAGATGGAGAACGGCAGCGAGAAGGTCAGATAGGTGAGGATCAGACCCTCGCGGGAGCCGAACAGCGCGATGCCGGTGGCGTTGCCGAGGTTGACGTAGATGAGGAAGAGCGGCAGCAGGAAGAGGATGCCGGGGAACATCTGCGTCGACAGGACGGTGACGGTGAAGACCCGCTTGCCGCGGAAGGTGTAGCGGCTGACGGCGTAGGCGGCGAAGATCGCGACGATCACCGACAGGACCGTGGCCCCTCCCGCGACCACGATCGAGTTCACGAAGTAGTCGGCGAGGGGAACCGTCTCCCAGATGTCGAAGTAGGGCGCGACGGTGAGCCCGGAAGGGATCCACTCGAACGTGCCCGACACGTCCTCCAGCGGCTTCAGGGAGCTGGAGACCATCACGTACACCGGCAGCAGGACGAAGCCGGTGAGGAGGGTGAGGACGATCCGCCGGGTCCAGAGGAAGGAGCGGGGCGGGGCCATCGGGGAGCGCGGCCGGGCCGTGCGGGCGTGGGCGGCGTCAGACATCGGAGGTCTTCCTTCCGCGGGTGGTGAGCAGGAGGTAGACGCCCGTGACGAGGAGGAGGAAGAGCAGCAGGAGCACGGACATGGCCGAGCCGGTGCCGAAGTTCCACGTCTGGAAGGACGACTGGTAGATGTGGAGCGAGATGAGGTCCGCGGCTTCCGGTGCCGCCTCGCCGAAGAGGACGAACGGCGTGTTGAAGTCGTTGAAGGTCCACAGGAAGAGGACCAGGACGAGGACCTGGTTGACGGAGCGCAGGGACGGCAGGGTGATGTGCCGGATCTGCTTCCAGACGCCGGCCCCGTCGAGGGAGGCGGCCTCGTACATCTCCCGGGGGATGTTCTGGAGGCCGGCCATCACGGTGAGGAAGGCGAAGGGCCAGCCCTTCCAGACGGAGACGACGAGCAGGGCCCAGAAGCTGTTGTCCCCGATGAGCCAGAAGGCGGGGCTGTCGCCGATGCCGAGCTGGTCGTGGAGGAGGTGGTTGATGACGCCGTTGTCGCGCTGGAACATGAACGCCCAGGTGATGACGGCGGCGTAGACCGGCAGGGCGTACGGCACGAGGAAGAGGGTGCGCAGGACGCCCCGGCCGCGGAACTTCTCCTGGAGGAGGACCGCGGCGGCCGTGCCGAGGAGCCAGCACAGGCCGACGGAGAGCACGGTGAACTGGCAGGTCGTCAGGAAGGACTTCAGGAGCGACTTCCCGACGGCCGCGTCGAAGTCGAGCGCGACCGAGAAGTTGTCCGGTCCCGACCAGGGAGCGGTGGCCCAGTCGCGGATGTAGAACTGCGTGAGTTCCTTGAAGCTCATGGCGATGCCCATGAGCATCGGCACGAGGTGCACCAGGAGTTCGAGGAGCAGGGCGGGCAGGAGCAGCAGGTAGGGCAGTGCGAGACGGCGACGCCCGGAGCGGCGTGCGGTGCGCGCCCCTCCGGGTGTGGCCTTGCGCACCGCCGGCTCCCGTGCGGGGGTGACGGCGGTCTGGGTCATGGTACCGGCGCCTACTTCTTCGGCATCTGCTGCTGGGCCTTGTCGAGCCTGGCCTTGACGGACTCGGTGGTGACCGGCCGGCCGGCGGCGGCGTCGGCGAAGAGCTCCTTGACGGCGGTGCCGACGACGGTCTCGAACTGCGACTCCTCCGGGACCTGCGGGAGGGCGGCGGCGCTGGTGGCGAGGGTGTCGCGGATGACGGCGAGGGACGGGCCGGAGAAGGCCTTGTCCTTCTGGGCGGTCTTGACCGGCGGCACGGAGCCGTAGGTCTTGTTGAGGGCGATCTGCTCCTCGTCGCTGGTCATGAACTTCACGAACTTCAGGGCGCCGTCGAGGTTCTTGGTGTTCTTGAAGACGGCCATGTTGATGCCGGCGACCATCGAGTTGGTGGCGGTGCCGGTGCCCGGCTTGCCCGAGGGGACGGGGGCGGGGACGACGCCCCACTCGTCCTCGCTCATGCCCTGGGAGGCGAAGGTCTGCGACGGGGTCTGCCAGAGGACCATGCCCGTCTTGTCCTTGGCGAAGTCGCTCAGGGACTGGTTCTGGGCGTACTCGGCGTTGCCCGGGGCGACGATCTTGTGGGTGGCCATGAGGTCGACGTACTGCTTGACGGCGGCGACGGCTCCGTCGGAGGTGAAGTCGGGCTTGCCGTCGGCGGTGAAGAAGTCGGCGCCGTGCTGCTTGCCGAGGACGAAGACCTGGTGGATGTTGTTGGAGAGGTTGGAGCCCTCGACGCCGATGCCGTTCTTGCCCTTCTCGCCGAGCTTCTTGCCCGCGGCGACCACCTCGTCCCAGGTCGTCGGCGGCTTGGCTATGCCGGCGTCCTTGAACAGCTGCTTGTTGTAGTAGAGGGCGTAGGCCATCGAGTAGAGCGGGACGGCGGCCGGGTCCTGGCCGGGCACGCCGGTGGAGCCGAGGGCGGAGTCGACGAAGCGGTCCTTGCCGCCGATGGCGTCGAGGTTCTCGGCGTCCCAGGGGAGGAGGGCGCCGGTGGCCTGGAGGGAGGCGCTCCAGGTGTTGCCGATGTTGAGGACGTCCGGGCCCTGGCCGGAGGTGGTGGCCGTGAGGATCCGGTTGAGGAGGTCGGACCACGGGATCACCTCCAGCTTCACCGTGATGCCGGTGCGCCGCTCGAACTCGTCCAGCTCGGGCTGGAGGACCTTCTTGTCGACCTCCAGGCTGGAGCCCTGGTTGGAGGCCCAGTAGGTGAGGGTCTTCGTCGCCTGGCCGCCGCCGTCCTCCCCGCCGCCGCCACAGGCGGTCGCGGTGAGCACGAGGGAGAGGGTGACGGCACCCGTGACGGCGGCTCTGATTCTGCGCATGGCTCCTGGTCCCTTTCAGGGAAGGCGGGAGGACCGACAGGGGGAGCGCCCGGACCGCTCTCCGCCGCGTCGGCTTAATTTAGGATGTGAGTTAAACCCCATGAGAAGGTCGCGTCAAGGCTTGTCGTGCGGGTATGTTGCAGCGGACGACTACGAGGGGCGGGGACGAGAGTGCACGCGAAGAGTGGCCGCACGGTGCGCGACCTGCGGCGCGAGAACCGGGCCGCGGTGCTGCGGAGGCTCTACTTCGACGGGCCGATGAGCCGGCTGATGCTGGGCCCCGCGACCGGCCTCTCCTCCGGCTCGATCAGCAACGTGGTCGCGGAGCTGGTCGCCGAGGGGCTCGTCGAGGAGGCCGGCAGCGTCGACTCCGCGGGCGGACGCCCCCGCACCCTGCTGCGGATCGCCCCGGGCAGCGGCTGCATGATCGGCGTCGACATCGGCGAGACGCGGGTCCGCATCGAGCTGTTCGACCTCGCGCTCACGGAACTGGCGCGCACGGAACGCCCGTTGGCGACGTCGGGACCACGGACGGGGCGGTACGAGGTCGGGGTCGTCGTCTCCCACCTCCGGGACGGCATCGCGGAGGTCCTGCGCGCGGCGGAGGTCCCCGCGGAGCGGCTGCTCGGGGTCGGGATCGGCGTCCCCGGCATCGTCGAGCACACCGACGCGGACGGGGCGGTCGTGCACGGCCAGACCATCGGGTGGGACGCCATCCCGCTGGAACGGCTGCTGCGCGAGGCGGTCGACCTGCCGCCGGAGGTCCCGTACCGCATCGACAACGGCGCCAAGACCCTCGGCCAGGCCGAGATGTGGTTCGGCGCCGGCCGGGGCGCCCGCAGCGCCGTCGTCGTCCTCTTCGGCTCCGGCGTCGGCGCCTGCGTCGTCACGGACCCGCTGGGGCCCGGACGCGCCCTGGAATGGGGCCACCTCACGGTCCGCGTACGCGGCCGGCGCTGCCGCTGCGGCGCGCAGGGCTGCCTGGAGGCGTACGCGGGCGCCGAAGCACTCCTCGAACGCTGGCGCGAGGCCGGCGGCCGGCCACCGGCGGGCGCGGACGAGGAGACGGCACTGACGGCGATGCTCGCGGCGGCGTATCCGGCACCTGCCGGACCCCACCGGGCCGCCGGCGGGGCGGAGCCGGCCGGGGCCGGGACCGGTGCGGCCGGAGTCGGGGCGGGGCCCGATGCGGCGGCGGTGGTCGTGCTCGACGAGACCGCCGAGTATCTCGGGGCCGGGCTGGCCGATCTGATCAACCTGTTCCAGCCCGAGCGGATCCTCGTGGGTGGCTGGGCCGGGCTCCAGCTCGGGTCGCGGTTCCTCGCGGCCGTGTCCTCGTACGCCCGCGCGTACGCGCTGCGGCACCCCGGCGGACGGACGGAGATCGCGCTCGGCACGCTCGGGCCCGAGGCGGTGACGGTCGGGGCCGGGCTCCTGCCGCTGGTCGACTTCTTCGCCCAGGGCGGGCGCCGCCCCGAGCGGGCGCCGAGCATCCCGGCGCCCGCCTGGCAGACCGCGCTGCGGGACCGCGTCTCCACCTGAGAGACGCCCCCGCACCGGCTACGCGTAGGGGTCGAAGGCGATGCCGGCCGGCTTCGCCTTGGCCAGGTGGTCGGCGAAGCTGCCGTCCTTCAGGCCGAAGTGGGCGCTGCCGAAGTCCGCCTGGCTGAGCTTCTCGCGGATGCCGGCCGGGTAGCCGTCCCAGCCGACGAGCGCGGGGAACTGCCAGGTGCCCTGGTGGTTCTCCGGCGGCTCGTCGTTGCCGTTGGCGGCGCGGAAGCAGTGCGTGCCGATGCCGTCCTTGTGGTAGACGACCTTCGGGTGGGTGCCGTCCCAGCGGATGGCGTCACGGCCGTGGACGGTGAAGGACCCGTGGTTCGAGGTCGACACGTACTGCGCCTGTCCGTTCTGGATCCAGACGACGACGTGCTCCCAGTCGTGGCGGTGACCGCCGAGGCCGCTGCCCCAGACCGCCTGGTCCTTCTCGAAGTACAGGCCGTAGAGGACCGCGCACCAGCCGTTGTCGCACCGGGCGCGGGAGTAGCCGTTGGTGTTGGTGAGGTCCCAGGAGTCCCTGCACTGGCTGTTGACCGTGCCGGAGGGGTTGAGCCCGGGGTTGAGGGTGCCGTCCGGGCCGATGGCGGCCGTCGAGTAGCAGCCGTCGGTGTCGTAGTCGTACGCCGGCTGGTAGGTCTGCTCCAGGGCGGACGCGTTCGCGGGCAGCGCCGGCGGCGGGGCGGCGAGGGCGGTGCCCGGGACCGCGAGGAGGAGGGCGAGGGCGCTGCCGAGGACGGCGGCCCCCTTCGTGACGCGACGCGAGGTCTTCAACTCCGGCTCCCTGGTGGGGTCGAGGTGATGGGGGGTGAGGGGTCGCACCGTGTGCCGGACGGTGGACCGGAGGATCGCGCGCTGACATGCCCACTCCAAGTCGCCCTCAAACGGCCCGCAACCGCCCGACCGTCGGAAACGTCCTGATCAGAGGTGCCGGGGGAAGACCGGGGAAAGGACGGATGGCGGTGGCGGGGCGGACAGGGAAACCGAGGGCGCGATGGCCGCGGCGGAAGCCGGGGGGCGAGCCCCGGCCCGGCCGGCTGCTCGCCGCTCTCGGCGTGGCGACCGCCGCGCTGCTCGCGCTGCACCGCCACGTGCCGAACACCCCGGGGCGGCTGGGCAGTCTGCTGGAGACCTTCCTGTTCTGGCTCGGCCCGCTCACCGCGCTGCTCCTCCTCGCCGCGGCGGTGCGGCGCGCCCGCACGGCCCTGGTCGTCCTGCTCCTGCCGGCCGTGGTCTGGGCCGCCGTCTTCGGTCCGCGGCTGCTGCCCGCGGGGCCGCCCGGTCCGCGCGAGCTGACCGTCGTCCAGCACAACGTCGCCGACGACAACGCGGATCCGGCCGCTACGGCCCGGGCGCTGGCGGACTCCGGCGCCGACCTGATCGCCCTCCAGGAGCTGGTCGACCCGGCCCTGGCGGTCTACCGCCGGGAGCTCGCGCCCCGCTACCCGTACCACTCCGTGCGGGGCACGGTCGGCCTCTGGTCCCGCCACCCGCTCGGCGCCGCCCGGGCGCTGGACATCAGACCGCGGGACATCACGGAGCCCTGGCAGCGGGCGCTGCGGGCCGAGGTGCGCACACCGTACGGAGAGGTGGCGGCGTACGTCGTCCACCTGCCGTCCGTACGCCTCGGGGCCACCGGCCTCGCGTCGGCCCGGCGCGACGAGAGCGCCGCCCGCCTGGGACGGATCCTGGCGACGGAGCGCTCCGCGCGGGTGATCCTGGCCGGCGACCTCAACGGCACCGTCGACGACCGCGGCCTGGCCCCGCTGACCTCACGCCTCGACGCCCCCGAGCGGGGCCTCGCCCTGAGCTACCCCGCCGCCCTCCCGGCGGCCCGGATCGACCAGGTCCTCGCGCGCGGTGGACGCGTGCCCGCGATCCGCGCCCTCCCTGCCACCGGAAGCGACCACCTGCCGGTGCTGGCCCGCGTCGCACTGGACGCGGACGCGTAGCCGATCCGCGCGGTCCGGGCGGGCCGGGCGGTCCGGCGGTCCCGGCTCATGCGGCGGCGTGGTGGACGGCGTCGAGGGCGGCCAGTCCGTCCTCGGAGAGGCGCAGCGCGCCGGCCGCCACGTTCTCCTCCAAGTGGCCGAGGTCGCCGGTGCCGGGAATGGCCAGGACGTGGGGGCCGCGGTGCAGCGTCCACGCCAGCCGGACCTGGGCGGTGCTCACCCCGTGGGCGCGGGCGACGGCCTCCACCGTGCCGTGGTCGCGCGCGGGTGCGCCGGCCTCCCGTCCGTCGCCGGCGATCGAGTAGAACGGCACGAAGGCGATGCCCTGTTCGCCGCAGAGCCGCAGGAGCGCGTCCCGGTCGGGCGAGAAGCCGATGCCGTGGACGTTCTGGACGCAGACGACCGGTGCGATGGCCTGGGCCTCGGCGAGGTGGTGCGGGTGGATGTTGGACAGTCCCAGGTGACGGATGAGACCGGCGTCGCGGAGTTCGGCGAGCGCGCCGAAGCGGTCGGCGATCGAGTCGGTGCCGACGATGCGGAGGTTGACGACGTCGAGGTGGTCGCGGCCGAGCCGGCGCAGGTTCTCCTCGACCTGGCCGCGCAGCTGCCCGGGGGTGGCGTGCGGCAGCCAGTGGCCCGAGGGATCGCGGCCCGGTCCGACCTTGGTGGCGATGACGAGGTCGTCCGGGTAGGGCGCGAGGGCGTGGTTGATCAGCTCGTTGGCGCAGCGCAGCGACGAGAAGTAGAAGGCGGCGGTGTCGAGGTGGTTCACGCCGAGGTCGACCGCCCGGCGCAGTACCGCGATCGCCTGGTCGCGGTCGCGCGGGAGGGAGCCGGGGGCGAACGCCGCGCCGTGCTGCGGCAGGCGCATCGTGCCGAATCCGATGCGGCGGACCGTGCGGTCGCCGAGCTGCCAGGTGCCCGACGCGGACGCGTCGGTCGTCTGTGAGGTCATGGCGGGATGATCCACGCGCGGTAGCCTGTCAGGCCATTGATTCACGCATGTCCGAATCCACAGGGGGGCCGTGTGGCGGAGCTGGCGTTCTCGGCGAACGACCTCGCGCAGGTGCGGTTCGCCGTCTCGCCGATGTGGGAGGTCGCGCCCAGCTTCCGGCTGCTCGCGTCCGACACGGCGCATCCGGTCCACCGCGCCTGGGCCGAGCAGGTGCGTCCCCGGGTCGTGGCCGCCGGGCTGGACCGGGGGTGGCTGGCCGAGCTGATCGGCCCGTCCGGCTACGTGCCCGACTTCCTCAACCCGGCCCCCTCGGGGCCCGCGCCCACCGCGGCGGACGAGTGGGACGCGATCTCGGCGACGCCCGTCGACCGCGTGCGCCAGGACCTCGACCACCTCGCCCGCCACCAGGGGCGGCTCGGCCCCCGGCTTTCCGGCCTGCACGCCGATCCGGCCGCCCGGCTGCCCCGGCTCGCCCAGGAGCTCGCGACGTACTGGGACCTGGCACTCGCCCCCTACTGGGCCCGGATCAGGGCGGTCCTGGACGCCGACGTGTTCCACCGGGCCCGCACCCTCGCCGAGCACGGCGCCGGCCGGCTCTTCAACGACCTGCACGCCTCGGTGAGCTGGGACGACAACGCGCTCACGCTGACCCGCCGCAAGCGCGGCATGCCCCGTCGGTCCGCGGGCGCGGGCCTGCTGCTGCTCCCCTCCGCGTTCACCGGCCCCGGTCTGCGCACCCGGGTGCGGCCGCCGGACCCGCCGCAGCTCGCCTATCCGGCGCGGGGTGTCGGCGCCCTGTGGGAGACGCGGCCCGCGACCGGTGCCCGCGCGCTCGACGCGGTCCTCGGCCGCTCACGGACGCTGCTGCTGACCGAACTGGGGTCGCCGGCCTCCACCACCGAACTGGCCCGCCGCACCGGACTCTCGCCGGCCGGGGTGTCCCAGTGCCTGACCGCCCTGCGCGACGCCGGCCTGGTCAGCGCGCACCGCGCCGGCCGCTCCGTCCTCTACGCCCGCACCGCCGCCGCCGAAACCCTCCTCCAGGCCGCCTCCGGCTGAGGCGGTGCCCCCGAGGAGGATCCGGGGGCGGCCGTCCGGGCCGGGGCGGGCGGTGGCGGTGAGGGTGGCGGGCCGGCCGAGGGAGTCGCCCATGTCGACGGTGAGGGCGATCCGGCGGCCCGGCCCGGCGAGATGGGCGGCGAGGCAGGCCGTGCCGTTGGCGTTCGCGATGTCCTCGTCCACGCCGATCGAGGGGGCGAACATCCGGGCGGCGACGGCGCCTTCGCGCGTCGGCGCGGAGTAGGCGTACACGCCGAGCAGCCCGAGCCGGTCGCAGACGGCCCGGAGGTGCCCGAAGTCGGGGGCGAGCGCGGCGAGTTCGGCTCGGTCCGCCACCGGGAGCAGCAGCCGCGGGCGCCCGACGGAGGCGACGCGGCCCGGACCGGCGGGACGGCGGCCGAGACCCAGGGCGGGCAGGAGGAGGGCGTACGCGGCGGGGTCCGGCTCCCGCAGCTCCACGGGTCCGGGGTCGAAGGCGGCGTGGACCAGCCCGTCGGCCCGGCGCCGGGCCCCCGCGGCGAAGACCCGCCCGGCGGCGCGCAGGAGTCCGTCGAACTCCCCGGTGCGGCCGGCGATACGGGCGAGGGCGGCGATGGTTCCGTGCCCGCAGGCGGGAAGCTCCCCCGCGGAGGTGAAGAACCGCAGGGCGTGGGCCGGCGTGCCGGGCGGGCCGGGCGGCAGCGGCGTGACGAAGACGGCGTGCGAGGCCCCGGTGAGCCCGGGGATCCGCCGCCGCTCGTCGTCGTCCGGCGGCGTCACCGGACCCCGCCCGATCGGCACCGGACCCCGCCCGCCCGGGACCGGGCGGCCCTCCGCGCCCCGGGCCGGGGCTCGGCCGTCACCGTCGGCTCCGGGGCCCGGGGGGCCGGTGGCGCCGGGGCCCGAGCGGCGTTCGGCTCCGGAGCTTGATGGGCCGCCGACTCCAGGGCCCGAGGGGCCGCCGACTCCGGGGCCCGAGCGGCCGTCGGCTCCGGGTTCTTCGACGACGGCCGTGGGGCTGCCGCCCCCGTCGCCGCGCAGGCAGGCTCGGACGATCGTCGTGGATCGGGTCACCCGGCCACCGTAACCTCCCGAACGCGCCCGGCCCCATGGGCCGTTGTACGAGCCGTCAGGGCGGGCGGCCGCTTCGGGAGTTGGAGGCGGGAGGGGTTGACGGGGGCTCGGCGCCTCCATAAGTTCACAGCTTGATAAAAGGCTTGCCGCCTTGTGGGACACGTGTGGACTCGGGCGGGCCGGGTCCGTACGGCAGCGCGGCACCGCCTCGACGAAAGGGTTGTCAGGTGCAACTCAAGCTTCTACGGGGTGCACGTCCCCGGTCCCTCGCCGCCCTCCTCACCGGCGCCCTCGTGGCGACGGGCCTGGTCCTCACCGCGCCCGGCACCGCGCAGGCGGCCGGCGAGCGGGTGGACGTCTGGCTGACCACCACCTCCGACGCCGGAGGCCGTACGGTCACGCGGGGACTCGCCCCGCAGGCCCCGCTCGCCTTCGGACCGGCCGGCGGCGGCGCGAGCCACACCATCACCGTCGACGAGTCCACCACCTACCAGCAGTTCGAGGGCGGCGGCGCCTCGATCACCGACACCACCGCCCACCTCTTCCGCGGCGGGGCGATCAGCGCCGCCACCCGCGACGAGGTGATGCGCAAGCTCTTCTCCCCCACCGACGGCATCGGGCTCTCCTTCGTCCGCAACCCCATCGGCGCCTCGGACCTCTCCCGGCCGGGGAACGTCTCCCTCGACGACACCTGCTGCGACCTGAACGACTTCGGCGCCAACGGCTACGACACGAACGTGCGGCTGCTGACCGCGCAGGCCAAGCAGCTGAACCCGGCGCTGCGGGTCAAGGGCGTGCCGTGGAGCGCGCCGGGCTGGATGAAGGACAACGGCCGGATGGACCAGATGGGCTGGCTGAAGTGGGAGCACTACCCCACGTACGCCCAGTACCTGGTCAAGTACATCCAGAGTTACCAGGCGGCCGGCGTCAAGGTCGACTACCTCTCGGTGCAGAACGAGCCGAACTGCTGCCAGGCCGGCAACCCCACCGCCATGAACTACCCGGGCATGAGCTGGAACCCGTCCGGGCTCGTCGAGTTCACCAAGAACCACGTCTACCCGGCCTTCCGGGCCGCCGGGATCACGACCAAGGTCCTGGTCCACGACTGGAACTACGGCGACTACGCGAACTTCGGCGCGGCGGTCCTCGGTGACGCGGGCGTCCGGAACGACCCGCTCTTCGGCGGCATCGCCTGGCACGGCTACTTCGGCGACCCCGCCGTCGGCAGCCAGGTCCACGACCAGTACCCGGCCGTGCGGCAGTTCAGCACCGAGCACTCCGGCGGCACCTGGATCGGGAACCAGCACAACGAGGACCTCAAGGACATCGTCTCCTACGCCCGCAACTGGAGCAGCAGCCTGGTCAAGTGGAGCCTGGCGCTCAACCAGGACATGGGCCCGCACAACGGCGGCTGCGGCACCTGCACCGGTCTGGTCACCGTGCAGGAGGGCGGCGCCCGGGCCGGGCAGGTCGACTACACGGTCGAGTACTACACGACCGGTCACCTCACCAAGTTCGTGAAGCCGGGGGCGTACCGGATCGCCTCGACCGACAACGCGACCGTGCAGAACGTCGCCTGGCGCAACCCCGACGGTTCCAAGGCGCTGATCGCGCACAACGGCGGCGGCTCCGCGCAGTCCGTCCGCGTCGACTGGGGCGGCCAGTCCTTCACGTACACCCTGCCCGCCCGCACCACCGCCACCTTCACCTGGGCGGGGACGCCGGGGGCGGGCGCGCCGGCCGGGGCGCTGACCGGGCTCGCGGGCAAGTGCCTGGACGTGGCCGGCGCGTCGAGCGCCGACGGCACCGCCGTCCAGCTGTACACCTGCAACGGCACGTCCGCCCAGCGGTGGACGCTCGCCGCGGACGGCACGGTCCGCGCGCTCGGCAAGTGCCTCGACGTCACGGGCGGCGCCACCGCCGACGGGACCAAGGTGCAGCTGTACACGTGCAACGGAACCGGTGCCCAGCGGTGGAGCTACGACCCCACCACCCACGACGTGGTGAACACCGCCGCCGACAAGTGCCTGGACGTCACGGGCAACACCTCGGCCGACGGCACGCGGGCGCAGATCTGGTCCTGCACCGGCGCCGCCAACCAGAAGTGGACCCACCAGCCGTCCTGACCGCCTCCCCTTCCCCCCGTCCTCAGGAGGACCCATGCCGCACCAGCACCACCGGCGCAGAGCGCGCCGCCACCGCACCCTGGCCGCCACCGCCGTCACCGCCCTGATCGCCGGGCTCGTCGGGGCCGTCCCCAGCGCCGCCGCGCCCGTCGCCGACGAGCCGGCCCCCCGGGCCGTCGACCGCTTCGAGGGCGAGGTGCCCTTCGCGAACCCGCCCGCCGAGGGGATCTTCACCTGGGGCAGCGACACCGACGACCATCCGGCGCTCACGCTCGCCGCGCGGGCCGACGCCCCCGAGGGGAGCAAGGTCCTCGAAGGCCGCTACGACATCAGCGGCTGGGGCGGCTTCACCCATGACTTCGCCTTCGACCAGCCGGCCCAGGACTGGACCGCCCACGGCGGCATCCGCTTCTGGTGGTACGGGCAGAACACCGCGCCGCTGCCGCCCGGTTCGGGCAAGCGGATCGCCTTCGAGCTGAAGGACGGCGGTGCGAACGGCGAGGCGTCCGAGCTGTGGACGACCTCCTTCACCGACGACTGGGAGGGCTGGCACCTCGTCGAACTCCCCTTCTCGTCCTTCCGGTACCGCGCCGACTACCAGCCGGTCGGCGGCATCGACCAGATCCTCGGCCTCGACCGGATGTGGGGGTACGCGCTGACGCTGCCGACGGGCGCGCCGGGCTCCTTCGCGCTCGACGGGGTGGAGCTGTACGGGAAGGCCGAACCGGCGCTGACCACCCAGGTGGTCACGGGGGCGGCCGTGCACCCGGTGGCGGAGGGCTCCGCCGCCCGGATCGACGTCACCGTGAACACGACCGGGGCGGTGCCCACCGGCGAGCCGGTCACCGTCACGTACGCGACGGACGACTCCGGTCCGGCCGCGGCGGGGAAGGACTACCGGCCGGTGGCCGGCAGCTTCGTCCTGCCGGCCGGGACACCCTCCGGCACCACCCGCTCGATCACCGTGGAGACGCTGAAGGACCGCGCCGGCGAGGCCGCCGAGACCATCCCGGTGAAGCTCACGGTCGAGGGCGCCAAGGCGCCCGCCGAGGACCCGGTCGTCGTGGTGGACGCGCACGGCCTTCCGTACCTCGACAAGCGGCTCCCGGTGGAGCGGCGGGTCGCGGACCTGCTGTCCCGGATGACGCTCGCGGAAAAGGCCGGACAGATGACCCAGGCCGAGCGGAACGCGCTGCGGGCCCCTGGCGACATCGCCGGGTACGCGCTCGGCTCGCTGCTCTCCGGCGGCGGCTCGGTGCCCACCCCGAACACGCCGGAGGCGTGGGCGCGGATGGTCGACGGCTACCAGCTGCGCACCCGCGCGACCCGGCTCCAGATCCCGCTGGTCTACGGCGTGGACGCGGTGCACGGGCACAACAACGTCGCCGGGGCGACGGTCATGCCGCACAACATCGGGCTCGGTGCCTCCCGCGACCCCGCGCTCGCCGCGCGGACCGGCGCGGTCACCGCGAAGGAGGTGCGGGCGACCGGCGTCCCGTGGGACTTCGCGCCGTGCCTCTGCGTGACCCGGGACGAGCGCTGGGGGCGGTCGTACGAGGCCTTCGGCGAGGACCCGGCCCTGGTGACCGCGATGGAGACGGTCATCGACGGCATGCAGGGCGCGGCCGACGGGCGCGACCTGGACCGCAACGACAAGGTGCTCACCAGCGCCAAGCACTTCGTGGGCGACGGCGGCACGGAGTTCGGGTCGTCAACGACGGGCTCGTACACGATCGACCAGGGCGTCACCCGGGTCACCCGTGAGGAGCTGGAGGCGGTGCACCTGGCGCCGTTCGCGGAGGCGGTGAAGCGCGGCGCGGGCACGGTCATGCCCTCGTACTCCTCGGTCGACATCATCGGGGACGGCCTCGGCCCGGTGAAGATGCACGCCCACGCCGAGCTGATCAACGGGGTCCTGAAGGACCGGATGGGGTTCGAGGGCTTCGTCATCAGCGACTGGCAGGCCATCGACCAGATCCCCGGCGACTACCCCAGCGACGTGCGGACCTCGGTCAACGCGGGCCTCGACATGATCATGGTGCCGACGAACTACCAGGAGTTCACCCGGACCCTGGTCGCCGAGGTCGAGGCGGGCCGGATCCCGGTCTCCCGGATCGACGACGCGGTGGCCCGGATCCTCACCCAGAAGTTCCGGCTCGGGCTGTTCGAGAAGCCGTACGCGGACACCACCCACCTCCCCTCGGTCGGCTCGGCCGAGCACCGCGCGGTGGCCCGCGAGGCGGCGGCCGCCTCCCAGGTGCTGCTGAAGAACGACGGCGGAGTGCTGCCGCTGAAGGCGGAGCAGAAGGTGTACGTGGCCGGCTCCAACGCCGACGACCTGGGCAACCAGACCGGCGGCTGGACGATCAGCTGGCAGGGCTCCTCCGGGAAGCGGACCACCGGCACGACGATCCTCGAAGGGATGCGGAAGGCCGCGCCCGGGCTGACGTACTCCCAGGACGCCACCGCGCCGGTGGAGGGGTACGACGCCGGGGTCGTGGTGGTCGGCGAGACGCCGTACGCGGAGGGCGTCGGGGACGTCGGCAACGGCCACGACCTGGAGCTGAGCGCCGCCGACCGGGCGGCGGTCGACCGGGTGTGCGCGGCGATGCCGTGCGCGGTGCTCGTCGTCTCCGGGCGGCCGCAGCTGATCGGCGACCGGCTGCCGGGCATCGACGCCCTGGTGGCGTCCTGGCTGCCGGGCACCGAGGGCGACGGCGTCGCCGACGTGCTCTTCGGCCGGAAGCCGTTCACCGGGCAGCTGCCGGTGACCTGGCCCCGCTCGGAGGCGCAGCTGCCGATCAACGTCGGCGACTCCTCGTACGACCCGCAGTTCCCGTACGGCTGGGGGCTCACCACCCTGACGGCGGCGCCGAAGGGCGGCGAGACCGCGCTGAAGGCGCTCGGGCTCACGGCCCGGGTGCTCCAGGCGGCCGGCCGGGGCGATTCACCCGAGGCGCGGCGTCTGGTGGCCCGGGCCCGGCTGCTGGTGCAGGATCGCATCGGGCAGCGGGTCACGGCGGCGGTGGCGAAGCCCTTCGCCGAGGCCGACCACCGGCTGCTCTCCGGTGACCCGGCGGGCGCGGTGGCGAAGCTGACCGCGGCCTACCGCGCGGCCGGCTGAGCGCGGGGCCCGGTGGACCGGCCTCGCGCGAGGCCGGTCCACCGGGCCCGTCCCGGGCCGCCGCGGTCCGTCACCGAGGCCGTCACCGAAGCCCTGCATTGCATAGCCATGCGGATTCATGCATACTATTGCCATGTCCAAGGTTCTCACCTCCCTTCCCGTCGGCGAGCGCGTCGGCATCGCCTTCTCCGGTGGTCTCGACACCTCCGTCGCGGTCGCGTGGATGCGTGACAAGGGCGCGGTGCCCTGCACGTACACCGCCGACATCGGCCAGTACGACGAGCCCGACATCGCCTCGGTGCCCGGGCGCGCCAAGACCTACGGCGCCGAGGTGGCCCGCCTGGTCGACTGCCGCGCCGCGCTGGTCGAGGAGGGGCTCGCCGCCCTCACCTGCGGCGCCTTCCACATCCGCTCCGGCGGCCGCGCCTACTTCAACACCACCCCCCTGGGCCGTGCCGTCACCGGCACCCTCCTGGTGCGGGCGATGATGGAGGACGACGTCCAGATCTGGGGCGACGGCTCGACCTTCAAGGGCAACGACATCGAGCGGTTCTACCGCTACGGCCTGTTGGCCAACCCGCACCTGCGGATCTACAAGCCGTGGCTGGACGCCGACTTCGTCACCGAGCTCGGCGGCCGCAAGGAGATGTCGGAGTGGCTCGTCGCCCACGACCTCCCCTACCGGGACTCCACCGAGAAGGCGTACTCCACCGACGCCAACATCTGGGGCGCCACGCACGAGGCGAAGACCCTGGAGCACCTGGACACCGGCGTCGAGACCGTCGACCCGATCATGGGCGTGCGGTTCTGGGACCCGTCGGTCGAGATCGCCCCCGAGGACGTCACGATCGGCTTCGAGCAGGGCCGCCCGGTCACCATCAACGGCAAGGAGTTCGCCTCCGCCGTCGACCTGGTCATGGAGGCCAACGCCATCGGCGGCCGCCACGGCCTGGGCATGTCCGACCAGATCGAGAACCGGATCATCGAGGCCAAGAGCCGCGGCATCTACGAGGCCCCCGGCATGGCGCTGCTGCACGCCGCCTACGAGCGCCTCGTCAACGCCATCCACAACGAGGACACCCTCGCCCAGTACCACAACGAGGGCCGCCGGCTCGGCCGCCTCATGTACGAGGGCCGCTGGCTGGACCCGCAGGCGCTGATGATCCGCGAGTCGCTCCAGCGCTGGGTCGGCGCCGCCGTCACCGGCGAGGTCACCCTGCGGCTGCGGCGCGGCGAGGACTACTCGATCCTCGACACCACCGGCCCCGCCTTCAGCTACCACCCGGACAAGCTGTCCATGGAGCGCACCGAGGACTCCGCCTTCGGCCCGCTGGACCGGATCGGCCAGCTGACCATGCGGAACCTCGACATCGCCGACTCCCGCGCCAAGCTGGAGCAGTACGCCGGCATCGGCCTCATCGGCACCGGCGGCCCCGCCATCGGCGCCGCGCAGGCCGCCGCCACGGGCCTCATCGGCTCGATGCCCGAGGGCGGCGCCGAGGTCATCGCCTCGCGCGGCGAGACCCCCGACAACGAGGAGAAGGCGCTCGACCGCGCCGCCATGGAGACCGGCACCGACTAGTCCCCGGCACTCCGAGCACCACCCGAGGAGGGGCGGCCCCAGGCCGCCCCTCCTCCGCGTGCACCGCCGCCCCCTTCCTCCGCGCCCCCTCCTCCGCGCCGCCCCCTCGGCGCCGCACTTCCCGGTCAGCGGGAAACGGCTCCTGCGCCCGGCCGCCCCGCCTGCGAGGCTCCCCTCCGTCGTGGATCCACGCAACGAGGACGGGACGGATCATGAGGGGCGCCGAGACTCTGGCCAGGCTCGCGGACTGGGCGGCGGAGAGGTACGGGGACGAGGAGGCCCTCGTCTCCGGCGGGGACCGCTGGACCTTCCGGGAACTGCGCGACCGCGTCGACGAGGCGGCGCGCGCGGTGATCGCGCGGGGCGTGGGCCCCGGCGACGCGGTCGCCGTGTGGGCGCCGAACAGCGCCCGCTGGGTGGTGGCCGCGCTCGGCGCGGTGGCCGCCGGGGCCGTCCTCGTCCCCGTCAACACCCGCTACCGGGCCACCGAGACCGCCGACATCCTGCGCCGCTCCCGCACCCGGCTGCTCTTCACCGAACACGACTTCCTGGGCACCGACTACCGCGCGCTGCTCGCCGGCTCGGGCGAGGAACTCCCGCTCCTGGAGCGGACGGTGGCCCTGCACTCCGACGACTGGCCGGAGTTCCTGGCGGCCGCCGGACGGGTCACCCCCGCCGAGCGCCTCGCCCGCTCGGCCGCCGTCCGCCCCGGCGACCCCGCCGACGTCCTCTTCACCTCCGGGACCACCGGCCGCCCCAAGGGCGTCCCCACCACCCACGGACAGAACCTGCGGGTGTACGACGCCTGGGCCCGCACGGTCACCCTGCGGCGCGGCGACCGCTACCTCCTGGTCAACCCCTTCTTCCACACCTTCGGCTACAAGGCGGGCGTCCTCGCCTGTCTGCTGCGCGGGGCCACGATCGTCCCGGAGCCGGTCTTCGACGCGGCGACGGTCCTGCGCCGGATGCGGGACGAGCGGATCTCCGTCCTCACCGGGGCCCCCACCGTCTTCACCTCGCTCCTCCACCACCCCGACCGCGCCGCGTACGACCTCGGCGCGATGCGCATGGCGGTCACCGGCGCGGCGAACATCCCGACCGCGCTCATCGAGCAGATCAGGAACCTCCTCGGCGCCCGGTCCGTCTCCACCGCCTACGGCCTGACGGAGGCGACCGGCGTGGTCGCGATCTGCCCGCCGCACGAGTCGCCCGAGACCCTCGCCCACACCTCCGGCACCGCCCTGGAGGGCACCGAGCTGCGCGTCGACGCCCCGCCCGGCGAGCCCGGCGAGATCCTCACCCGCGGCTTCCACGTGATGAGCGGCTACCTCGACGACCCCGGGGCCACCGCCGAGACGGTCGACGCGGACGGCTGGCTGCGCACCGGCGACGTCGGCGTGCTCGACGCCCGCGGCTTCCTGCGGATCACCGACCGGCTGAAGGACATGTTCGTGGTCGGCGGGTTCAACGTGTACCCGGCGGAGGTCGAGCAGGTCCTGCGGAGCCATCCGGCCGTGCTCGACGCGGCCGTCGTCGGGGCGCCCGACGGACGGCTCGGCGAGGTCGGCGTCGCGTACTGCGTGCCCGCCGCCGGCGCCCGGATCGACGCCGCCGAACTGACCTCGTACACCCGTGAGCGCCTGGCCAACTTCAAGGCCCCGCGCGCCTTCCACACGCTCCCGGCCCTCCCCCACAACGCGGCGGGGAAGGTCGACAAGGGCGCCCTGCGACGGCTGGCGGGGAACCCCGCCGGCGGATGAGGAGCACGCACGTGAACGACAGCACCACCACCCCCACCGACGTCGACGCGGTCGTCGTCGGAGCCGGCGTCACCGGCCTGTACGCCGTGCACCGGCTGCGCGGCCTCGGCCTCCGGGTGCGCGGCTTCGAGCGCGGCGACGACGTCGGCGGCGTCTGGTACTGGAACCGCTACCCCGGCGCCCGCTGCGACGTGGAGTCCGTGGACTACTCGTACTCCTTCGACGAGGAGCTCCAGCAGGAGTGGGACTGGAGCGAGAAGTACGCCACCCAGCCCGAGATCATGCGCTACCTCGGCCACGTCGCCGACCGCTTCGACCTGCGCCGCTCCTACGCCTTCGGCACCTCGGTCGTCTCGGCGGAGCTCGACGAGGCGACGCTGACGTGGACGGTCACCACCGACCGGGGCGAGACGGTGACGGCCCGGTTCTGCGTCTTCGCCGTCGGCTGCCTCTCGGCCACCCACCACCCGTCCCTCCCCGGGGCGGAGCTGTTCGCCGGGCGGACCCTCCACACCGGGGCGTGGCCGCACGAGGGCGTCGACTTCACCGGCCTGCGGGTCGGCGTCATCGGCACCGGCTCCTCCGGCATCCAGGCCGTGCCGCTCGTCGCCGAGCAGGCGGCGCACCTGACGGTCTTCCAGCGCAGCGCCAACTACAGCGTCCCGGCGGGCAACCGCCCGCTGGACGGGGCGACGCGCGCCGCGCAGAAGGCCGGGTACGCCGAGCGGCGGCGGCTCTCGCGGCTGAGCGGCGGCGGCTCCCCGCACCAGGCCCACCCGGCGGGGACCTTCGAGGTGTCCGAGGAGGAGCGGCGGGCGGCGTACGAGGAGCGGTGGCGGCTGGGCGGGGTGCTGTACTCCAAGACCTTCCCCGACCAGCTCACCGATCCGGCGGCCAACGACGCGGCGCGCGCCTTCTGGGAGGAGAAGGTCCGGGGCATGGTCGAGGACCCGGCCGTCGCCGACCTGCTGATCCCCACCGACCATCCGATCGGCACCAAGCGGATCGTCACCGACTCCGACTACTACACGACCTTCAACCGTCCCGACGTGCGGCTCGTCGGCCTGCGCGGGAACCCGATCGAACGGATCGAGAGCCGCGGCGTGGTGCTCGCCGACCGCACCCTCGTGGAGCTGGACGCGCTGGTGTTCGCCACCGGCTTCGACGCGATGACGGGGGCGCTGGACCGGATCGAGATCCGGGGGCGCGGCGGGCGGCTGCTGCGGGACGACTGGGCCGCGGGGCCCCGGACGTACCTGGGGCTCGGGGTGGACGGCTTCCCGAACCTGTTCGGTCTGACCGGGGCCGGCAGTCCGTCCGTGATGGCCAACGTGGTGCTCTGCGCCGAGCAGCACGTGGACTGGCTGGTGGAGTGCCTGCGCCACCTCGACGCGCACGGGCACCGGGCGATCGAGGCCCGCGCCGAGGCCGTCGAGAAGTGGGTGGCGGAGTGCCGCGACCGGGCGGCGGCCACCCTGTTCATGGCGGCGGACTCCTGGTACCTGGGTGCCAACATCCCCGGGAAGCCCCGGGTGTTCATGCCGTTCATCGGCGGCTTCGGGGTGTACGGGGAGATCATCGCCGGGGTCGCTGCCAACGGCTACGAGGGGTTCGACCTCATCGGCCCGTGAGGCCGCCGGGCCGCGGGTTCCCCGGGCCTCCGGGGCCCCGCGGCCCTCTAGGCCCGGGAGGCGTCGAGCGCGGCGCGCAGGACCGCGAACGCCGTCTCCCGGGCCGCGGCGCCCTCGGGCAGGGCGCCCGCCATGGAGAGGAAGCCGTGGAACATGCCCGGGTAGTGGTGGGTCTCCACGGGCACCCCGGCGGCGGCGAGCGCCTCGGCGTAGGCGATCCCCTCGTCGCGCAGCGGGTCGAGGCCGGCGGTGACGACGTGCGCGGGCGGCAGGCCCGCGAGGTCGGCGTGGGCGAGCGGCGCGGCGTGGGGGTGGACGCGGTCGGCGGGGTCGGGGAGGTAGGCGTCCCAGTACCAGCGCAGGTGGTCGGCGGTGAGGAAGTACCCCTGGGCGTTCTCCCGGTGCGAGGGGCGCGAGCGGGTGGGGTCCAGCATCGGGTAGTAGAGCGCCTGGAAGGCGAGGCGGGGACCGCCGCGGTCCCGGGCGAGCAGGGCGGTGACCGTGGCGAGGTGGGCGCCCGCGCTGTCCCCGGCGACGGCGATCCGCCGCCCGGGGCGGGTCCTGGCGGTCCACAGGAGTGCGGTGTAGGCGTCCTCGGGGGCGGCGGGGAAGGGGTGCTCGGGGGCGCGCCGGTAGTCGGCCGCGACGACGGTGGCGCCGGTGGCGCCGGCGAGGGCCCGGCAGAAGGCGTCGTGGCTGTCGAGGTCGCAGAGGACGAAGCCGCCGCCGTGGCAGAAGAGGATCACGGGCGCGTCCGGGCGGTCGTCGGGCTCGTAGACGCGGACGGGCACGCCGTCGGCGTCCGCGTCGGTGACCCGGGCGACCGGGAGCGGCGGGACCGCGGGCCGGGGGCGGGCGGCGAAGAAGGCACGCACCTCGGCGATGTCGGTCATGGTGGTGCCCAGCGGCGGGAACTGCGCGGCGGCCAGGTCGATGAGGGCCCGGACCTCGGGCTCCGGGAGGGTCACGCGTCGGTCTCCTTCGCGGTCAGGAGGGGCATCCGGCCGGCCGACGCGCCGCCGTCCACGGCGAGTTCGGCCCCGGTGAGGTACGAGGAGTCGTCGGAGGCGAGGAAGGCGACGAGCCGGGCGACCTCGTCCGGCCGTCCCACCCGTCCGAGGGGCGCGGCGGGGTGGGAGCCGGTGCCGAGGTGGGCGGTCATGGCGGTGGCGATGGCGCCGGGGTGGACGGAGTTGACGCGGATGGCGTCCGGGCCGAGTTCGAGGGCGGCGGTCTTCGTCAGTCCGCGCAGCCCCCACTTGGCGGCGCCGTAGGCGCCGTGGCCCCAGATGCCCTGGAGGCCGGCCTGCGAGGAGATGTTGACGATGGATCCGCCGCCGCTCGCGCGCAGCGCCGGAGCGGCGGCGCGGATGCCGAGGAAGGGTCCGACGAGGTTGACCCGGAGGAGGGCGTCGAGGCGGGCCGGGTCCTCGTCCTCGATGGGGGACGTGGAGTAGATCGCGGCGTTGTTGACGAGGACGTCGAGGCGGCCGTGGGCGTCGAGGGCGGCGGCCACGGCGGTGTTCCAGGAGGCCTCGTCGGTGACGTCGTGGGGGACGAAGCGGGCGGCGGGGCCGAGCGAGGCGGCGGTCTCCTCGCCCTCGGCCTCGCGCACGTCGGTGAGGACGACGCGGGCGCCGAGCGCGGTGAAGAGGCGGGCCTCGGCCTCGCCCATGCCGCGCGCGGCGCCGGTGATCAGCGCGACCTTGCCGGTCAGGTCGACGGGCATCAGCGGTCCTCCTGTCGGGGGTTCCTGGGGGCGGGTCCTGCGGTCCAGCCGCCGTCGACGGCCAGTTCGGCCCCGGTGACGTACGCGGCGGCGGCGGAGAGCAGGAAGACGACCGCGTCGGCGATCTCCCGGGGTGCGCCGACGCGTCCCATGGGGGTGTCCGGGTAGCCGCCCTCGCCGTCGGGGATGCCGAGGTGGGCGGTCATCGGGGTGTGGATCATGCCGGGGTGGACGGAGTTGACCCGGACGCGGTCGGCGGCGAGCTCCACGGCGGCGATCTTGGTGAGGCCGCGGACGCCCCACTTCGCCGCCCCGTATCCGGCGGTTCCGGCCAGGCCCATGAGGCCGGCGGCGGAGGAGACGTTGACGATCGAGCCGCCGCCGTTCCCGCGCAGCGCCGGGACGACGGTCCGCAGGCCGAGGAAGACACCGGTGAGGTCGATGTCGACGACCCGGCGGAAGTCCGCCGCGGTCTGCTCCGTCACGGCGTGCGAGCCGCCCGAGATCCCGGCGTTGTTGACCAGGCCGTCGACCCGCCCGAAGGCGGCGGTCGCGTGCGCCACGACCGCCCGCCAGTCGTCCTCGGAGGTGACGTCGTGGCGGAGGAAGCGGGCGCGGTCGCCGATCCGCCCGGCGACCGCGCGGCCCTCCTCCTCCAGGAGGTCGGTGAGCAGGACGCGGGCGCCGGCCGCGGCGGCCGCGTGGGCGGCCGCCGCGCCGAGTCCCCGGGCCCCGCCGGTGACGATCACCGCGCGGTCGCGCAGCACCGCGTCCGGGGGCGGGACGGGGGCGGGGGCGGTCACGCGCGGGCCTCGGCGATGGCGTTGACGGCGAGCCAGCTGAAGGTCATGGCGGGGCCGATGGTGGCGCCGGGCCCCGGGTAGGTCTCGCCCATGACGGCGGAGGAGACGTTGCCGGAGGCGTACAGGCCGGGGATGGCGGTGCCGTCCTCGCGCAGCACCCGGGCGGTGGCGTCGGTGAGGAGGCCGCCCTTGGTGCCGATGTCGCCGGGGTGCACCGGGATCGCGTGGAAGGGGCCCTTCTCCAGCGGCGCCAGGTTGGGGTTGGGCAGGGTCGGGTCGCCGTAGTAGCGGTCGTAGACGCTGTCGCCCCGGTGGAAGTCCTCGTCCCTGCCCGCCCGTGCGAAGCCGTTGAAGCGGTCCACCGTGGCGCGCAGCCGCTCCGGGGCGGCGCCGATGAGACCGGCGAGCTCCTCGACGGTCGCGGCCTGCTTGACGAAGCCGCTCTCCCGCCACGGCCGGGGGAAGGCCTGGCCGGGGAAGAGTCCCATGAAGAGGTAGCGGGACTTCGCGGTGGCGTCGAGGATCAGCCAGGACGGTACGGCGGTGGCGCCGCCGCGCGCCTGGTGCGCGTACATGGCGTCGACGAACTCGTGGTAGGGCGCGGCCTCGTTGGCGTACCGCTCCCCCGCCGAGTCGACGATCACCATGCCGGGGATGCCCCGGTCGGCGACGAGGAAGAACGGCTTGGCGTCGGGGGGTACGACGGTGGGGGCGCCCCACACCTTGTCCATGAGGTCGACGGCGGCGCCGAGCGCGAGGGCGGGTTCCAGGGCGTCGCCGGTCTGGCCCTCGGCGGCGGCGCTCCAGTGGGTGGAGGTGGGGCCGGGGAGGTGCTTCTCGCGCAGGGCCTGGTCGTGGGAGAAGCCCCCGGAGGCGAGGACCACGCCGCCGGTGGCCCGGACGGCGAGGTCGCGGCCGTCCTTGCGGATCCGGATGCCGGTGACCCGGCCGTCCTCCTCGACCAGCGCGGTCATCGGCGCGGAGAGCCAGAGGTCGCCGCCGAGCCGGTCCAGGGAGTACCGCATGCGGGCGATCAGGGCCTCGCCGAGGGAGAGCGGCTTCCGGCGGGTGAGCAGGGCCTTCGCGGCCCGGGCGCCGACCTTGACCGCCGTGCGCCGGCCCGCCCAGGTGCGGCCGACCATGTTGAGGTCGCGGAAGTCCTTGGAGGTGATGGTGAGGCCGTACGTGGGGAGGCCGGCGCGGCGCATGGTGGCGCGGCGCTCGGGGGCGAGCCTGCCGAAGTCGAAGACCCGCGGTTCGATGGAGCGGCCCTGCGGGTAGCCGCCGAGGCGCTCCGGGTAGTAGTCGGAGTAGCCGGGGGTGTACATGAAGCGGACGTCGGTCCGGTCGTGGAACTCCCGGACCATGCGCGGCCCGTGGGCGAGGTACGCGTCCTTGCGGTCGCCGGTGACGCGGTCGCCGACGGTGGCGTCGAGGTAGGCGCGGGCCTTCTCGGGGGTGTCGCCGAGCCCGGCCTCGTCGAGGTGGAAGTTGTTCGGCACCCAGATGGCGCCGCCGGACAGGGCGGTCGAGCCGCCGTAGGCGTCGGTCTTCTCGACGACGAGGGCGGTCAGTCCGCGCAGCCGGGCGGTGAGCGCGGCGGCGAGGCCGGCGGAGCCGGAGCCGACCACGACCACGTCGTAGGTGTGGTCCCACGTGGTGTCCAACGCTTGCTCCTTCGAGGGGTGGGTCAGCGGCCCGTGACGAGGGCGTCGGTGAGGACGGGCGCGTCGTCGCGGTCCGCGGCGGTGGCGGTCAGCAGAGGGCCGTCGTCGGTGTGCCAGATCCGCAGCCGGAGCGTCTCGCCGGGGAAGAAGACCCCGGCGAAGCGGGTGCGGCAGCCGGTGACCGCGGCGGCGTCGCCGTCGTACAGCCGGTCGGTGACGGCCTTGACGGCCATGCCGAAGGTGCACAGTCCGTGCAGGACCGGCCGGTCGTAGCCGGCCTCGCGGGCGGTCGCCGGGTCGGCGTGCAGCGGGTTCCAGTCGCCGGTGAGCCGGTAGAGCAGGGCCTGCTGGCGGAGGGTGGGGAGCTCGACGACCAGGTCGGGCGCCCGTTCGGGGGCGGGCGGGCGGCGGGAGGGGCCGCGGTCGCCGCCGAAGCCGCCCTCGCCGCGGACGAAGATCTCGTTGCGCTGGGTGAGGAGGGGCGCGCCGTCCTCGCCGAGGAGGGTGGACTCCTGGACGAGGACGGCGGCCCGCCCCTTGTCGTACACGTCGGTCACGCGGGTGACGGCGGTGGCGCGGGCGGCGGCGGGCAGGGGGCGGTGGACGGTGATCTCCTGGCCGCCGTGGAGGACGGCGGCCAGGTCGATGTCGATCCCCGGGTGGTCGAAGACCTGGAAGCCGACGCCTCCGGTGCCGCCGGCGACGACGCCGAAGGTGGGCAGGGGCCGCAGGCCGTCCTCGTGGCCCTCGTACACGTAGCGCAGTTCGCGCGGGTCGGTCTCGGGGACGCCCGCGCCGAGCGCCAGGTGGTAGAGGCGCACGGCGTGGGAGTCCCAGGAGACCTCGGTCCGCACCGGCGGGGCGGCCTTCGCCTTCTCGGGGTCGAGGGGCATCAGAAGGCCCCCACGGCGTAGCGGCTGCGGTAGTAGAGCAGTGGCCTGCCGTCCTCGCCGGCGTCGAGGGCGACGACGTGGGCGGTGACGAGGTGGTGGTCGCCGGCCTCGTACACCTCGTGCAGCTCGCACTCGATGTGGGCGAGGGCGCCGTCGATCCGGACGGTGCCGTGGTCGCCGGCCCGCCAGGGCACGCCGGCGAACTTGTCGGCGCCGCCGCGGCCGAGGGCGGCGCAGGTGGTGCGCTGGTCCTCGGCGAGGACGTTGACGCAGAAGCGGCCGGCCCGCCGGATCCTCGGCCAGCTGGTGGAGGAACGCCCGACGGCGAGCATCACCAGCGGGGGGTCGAGGGAGAGCGAGGCGAAGGACTGGCAGGCGAAGCCGACGGGTTCGCCGTCGTCCTGGGCGGCCACCACCGTGATGCCGCTGGCGAAGCGGCCGAGGACGTCCCGGAAGCGCGCCGGGTCGATCAGCCGTTCCACTGGTGGCCCCAGACGCTGTCGGCGGTGATCTCCTTGGCGACCCAGGTGGCCGGGTCGACGACCAGGCCGTCCCAGCCGTACTCGACCTGGAAGCCGCCGGGGGCCTGGGCGTAGAAGGAGACCATGCGGTCGTTGGTGTGCCGGCCGAGGCTGGAGGCGATGGGGATGCCGGCGGCCTGCATGCGGTCGAGGCCGAGGCCGACGTCGTCGAGGGTCTCCAGCTCCACCATGAAGTGGACGATGCCTGGCGGCAGGGCACCGGGGTAGAGGCCGAGGCTGTGGTGGCGGCGGTTGGGGCTGAGGAAGTGCATCCAGTGGAAGTCGCGCTGCTCGGCGGCGGTGGGCACGGCCTGCGGCGGCAGTTTCATGGAGTCGCGGAGCTGGAAGCCGAGGAGGTCCTCGTAGAAGCCGAGGGCGGCCTCGATGTCGGGGGCGGGCAGGACGACGTGGCCGAGGCCGAGGTCGCCGGTGACGAAGCGGTTGCCGTAGGGGGTGGCGAGCGGGGTGTGGTCCTGGGCCTGGCCCCAGTAGAGCTCCAGCGGGTTGCCGCAGGGGTCGGTGACGTGGAGCAGGCCCTGGACGCGGCGTTCGTCGAGTTCGGCGGCGTCGGCGGTCTTGACGGCGACTCCGGCCGCCTCCAGTGCGGCGGCGGCCTCGGCGAGGGCGGTGGCGTTCGCCACCTCCCAGCCGGCGGCGAGGAGCCGGTCGCTCTCGCCGGCCTGGAGGGCGATGCGGTGGGCGCGGTCGTCGAGGCGCAGCAGGAGGGTGGTGTCGGTGGAGCCGGGGGCTTCCGCCATGCCGAGGATGTCGAGGGTGTAGCGGCGCCACTCGTCGAGGCGGGTGGTCTCCAGGCGCAGGTAGCCGAGAGCGCGGATGTCCATGGTGTGCACCTCTTCGGTGAAGGTTCGCGGTGGGTCTCAGTGGGAGAAGAAGTCGACGGCGAGGCGGTTGAACTCGTCGGCCCGCTCGGTCTGGGCCCAGTGGCCGCAGTGCGGGAAGACGTGCAGGCGCGCGTCGGGGATGGTCTTGAGGGCGACGAGCGCGCCGTCGAGGGGGTTGACGCGGTCCTCGCGGCCCCAGGTGAGGAGCACCGGCTGGGTGATCCGGTGGGCCTCGCGCCAGAGCATGGTGGCCTCGGCCCAGGCGGGGTTCGCGAAGGAGGCCCCCATGCGGGCGCTGCCGAGCCGGGTGTCCGGGTCGGTGGCGGAGGCCCAGCGTTCCTCGACGAGTTCGTCGGTGACGATCGCGGGGTCGTACGCCATGGCGCCGAGGAAGGCGCGGAGCTGCTCCCGGGTGGGCTCGGGCGAGGCGTTGAACGCGAAGAGCCGCTTGATGCCCTCGGTCGGGTCGGGTGCGAAGAGGTTGACGGAGACGCCGCCGGGACCCATCAGGAGGAGCTTGCCGGCCCTGTCCGGGTGGTCGAGGGCGATCCGGACGGCGGTGCCGCCGCCGAGCGAGTTGCCGACGAAGTGGGCGCGCTCGATGCCGAGTTCGTCCATGAGGGCGGTGACGGCACGGGCGCTGTAGCTGAAGTAGTCGCGGTCGGGCTCGGGCTTGTCCGAGCGGCCGAAGCACGGCTGGTCGACGAGGAGGGTGCGGAACTCCCTGGCGAAGAAGGGGAGGTTGCCGCCGAAGTTGCTCCAGCCGGAGGCGCCGGGCCCGCCGCCGTGCAGCATGATCACGACGGGGGCGTCGGGCCGGTCGGCGGGACCGGCCTCGTGGTAGTGGAGGGTGAGGCCGGCGGCCTTGGCGGTGCGGGAGGTGGAGGCGTGGGTGAGCTCGGTCATCTGCGGCTGCCTCTCAGGCCATGGTGTCTTGGATGTCGATGCCGAGGGCGCACTGCCCGTACATGACGAGGGCGCGCTCGGGGTCGTTGGCGGCGTGGCCGCGCCCGGTGTGGGCGTCGCGCCAGGCGCGCTGGACGGCGTGGGTGCCGGTGCGCATGGCGTTGCCGCCGGCGTTCTCCATGAGCAGGTCGACCGCGGCCACCGAGCGTTCGGTGGCGAGCACCTGGTCGCGGCGGGTGCGGGTGCGCAGCTCCATGGGGATCTCCTCGCCGCGCTCGGCGAGGGCGTACATGGCGCCGATGTTGCGGGAGAGCTGGAGCCAGGCGGCGTCGATGTCGCCGGCGGCGCGGGCGATGCGGACCTGGGCGAAGGGGTCCTCGGCGACCTGCTGGCCGTAGGAGACGCGGAACCGCTTCCGGGTGGCCTCGGTGTAGGCCTCGTAGGCGCCCTCGGCGATGCCGACGATCGGGGTGGCGATGGTGGTGGTGAAGACGCCGGCGTACGGCAGCCGGTAGACGGGCTCGGGGTTGAGCGCGTGGCCGGGCACGTCGAGGGCGGTGACGGGGCCGAAGCTGAGGGCCCGGTGGTCGGGGACGAAGACGTCGTCGACGACGACGTCGTTGCTGCCGGTGCCGCGCAGGCCGACGGTGTCCCAGACGTCGTCGACGCGGTACTCGGCGCGGGGCACGAGGAAGGTGCGCATGTCGACCGGGTTGCCCTCGGCGTCGGTGACGAGGCAGCCGAGGAGGGCCCAGCGGGCGTGGTCGCAGCCGGAGGAGAAGTGCCAGCGGCCGGAGAGCCGGAACCCGCCGTCGACGGCGGCGGCCTTGCCGGTGGGGGCGTACGAGGAGGCGATGCGGGTCCTGGGGTCGGTGCCCCAGACCTCCTGCTGGGCGCGGGGGTCGAAGAGGGCGACGTGCCAGGGGTGGACGCCGACCACGGAGGCGACCCAGCCGGTCGACCCGCAGGCCTTGGCGATCTCCTTGACGGCCGTGTAGAAGACGACCGGATCGGCGGCGGCGCCGCCGAAGGCCTTCGGCTGGAGCAGCTGGAAGAAGCCGGTGTCCTCCAGTTCCTTGACGGAGGCGTCGGGCACGCGGCGCGACTCCTCGGCCTCGGCGGCGCGTTCGCGCAGCACGGGTGCGAGGTCGCGGACGGCTGCCAGGACGTCGTCGGCCATGGGGCATCCCCTTTCGGGTCGTGGTGGGGGAATGCCAGGACGGTACGGCGAGCCGTACGGCCGGGAGAACGCGTCGCTCCCACTGAGCGGGAAGGCGGTCGCGGAGGCCGGGACGCGCGGCGCCCGCGGTCAGAGCATGGGGTCGTGGACGTCGAGGCCGACGGCGTCCCGGCCGAAGAGGAGGAGGGCCCGCTCGACGTCGTTGGCGGCCTGGCCGCGTCCGGTGTGGAGGTCGCGCCAGGCCCGGTCGAGGACGTCGTCGCCGCCGCGCAGGGGGCTGCCGCCGGTGTTCTCGCGGAGCAGGTCGACGGCGGTGAGGGCGCGTTCGGTGGCGAGGGCCTGGTCGCGGCGGGCGCGGGCGCGCAGCGCGCGGGTGGGTTCGCCGCCGGCCACGGCCGTCGCGTACAGCTCGGCGGTGGTGCGGGCGAGCTGGAGGCGGGCGGCGTCGATCTCCCCGGCGGCGCGGGCGATGCGGACCTGGGCGAAGGGGTCCTCGGCGGCGCGCCGCCCGGGTGCGAGGGCGGGGTGGGCGCGGGCGGAGTCGACGTGGTGCTCGTAGGCGCCCTCGGCGATGCCGACCATGACGGTGGAGATGGTGGTGGTGAAGAGGGCGGCGTACGGCAGCCGGTAGACGGGTTCGGGGTTCGTCTCGTGGCCGGGGCAGCGGAGCGCGGTGACGGGGCCGTAGCCGAGGGAGCGGTGGGCGGGGACGAACGCGTCGTCGACGACGATGTCGTTGGCGCCGGTGCCGCGCAGCCCGACGGTGTCCCACACGTCGTCCACCCGGTAGTCGGTCCGGGGCACGAGGAAGGTGCGCATGTCCTGGGGGCGGCCTTCGGCGTCGGCGACGAGGCCGCCGAGCAGGGCCCAGCGGGCGTGGTCGGCGCCTGCGGCGTGGTGCCAGCGGCCGGAGAGCCGGTGGCCGCCGTCGACCGGGGTGACGGTGCCGGTGGGGGCGTGCGAGGAGCAGATCGGGGCGGTGGGGTCCGCGCCCCAGACGTCCTGCTGGGCGCGGGGGTCGAGCTGGGCGACGTACCAGGGGTGGACGCCGAGGAGGGCGGCCGTCCAGCCGGTGGAGCCGCAGGCCCGGGCGATCTCGTGGACGGCGGCGTGGAAGACGTCGGGGGCGGCGGCGAGTCCGCCGTGCGCCCGGGGGCGCAGCAGCCGGAGGAAGCCGGCGTCGTCCAGTGCGGCCAGGGAGGCCTCGGGCACCCGGCGCAGCTCCTCGGTCCCGGCGGCGCGCTCGCGCAGGGCGGGGGCGAGGGCGCGGACGGCGGTGAGGACGTCGTGGTCGCGCATGGGGTGCCTCTCGGATCCGGGCCCGGATCATGGCATCCTCCGGGGTGACCCGAGGCAACCTACGCGTTACCGTTCCGAGACGGAACACCCCCTTCCCGGATCCCGACCCCTCTGGCACTCTCCACGCAATACCGGAGATTACGGACGCGGCTGGGCTCTCGCCCGTCGCGCCGTCCGTGGGGGAGGTGTCGATGACGACCCATGCCGCCGAGCTGACCGGGGCCGAGGCCGCGGCCGCTCCGCTGTCGCTGCTGGAGAAGGCGGCGAAGGTGCTCGCCGCGTTCCAGAGCGGCGGACCGCGCCTGACGCTCACCGAGGTCGTGCAGCGGTCGGGGATCCGGCGCTCCTCCGCCCACCGCATCCTGGACCAGCTGGTGCAGCTGCGCTGGCTGGAGCGGGAGGGCCGCGACTACCGGCTGGGCATGGGCATGCTGGAGCTCGGCGCGATGGCCTCGCACCACAACCGGCTGCGCCGGGCCGCCCTGCCGCATCTGCACGCCCTGCACGAGGCGACCGGCCATCTGGTGCACCTCACCGTCCTCGACGGCCCCGAGGTGGTCTATCTGGAGCGCATCGGCGGCTCCGACGACTCCGCGGTGCCGTCGCGGACGGGCGGCCGGCAGCCCGCGTACTGCACCGCGTCCGGCAAGGCGATCCTGGCGTTCAGCGACGCAGCCGTGGTGGAGCAGGTGATACGCGGCGGGCTGCGGCCCCGCACGCCGCGGACGATCACCCGCCCCGACCCCTTCCGCGCCGAGCTGGCCCTGGTCCGCGAGCGCGGGGTCGCCTTCGACCAGGAGGAGGGGTTCCGGGGCGTCTTCTGCGTCGCGGCCCCGCTGCGCGGCGCGGGCCGGGCCGTCGCGGCGGTCTCGGTCTGCGGTCACGGCGTCCACCGGGAGATGGAACGGATCGCGCCGGTGGTGCGCGGCTGCGCCCGCGCGGTGTGGCAGTCCATGTTCGGCCCCGGCCGGCTGGCCGAGCAGCGCGCGCAGCCGCCGGCGGCGGCCGCGGCGCCCGGGGTGCCGCAGCCGTCGATGGACAACATGATGACCTGGCTGCGGTTCAGCGAGTGGATGTGAGCCGTTCCGCCAGGGCCCGCAGGCCGGTGGCGTAGACGCCGTCGCCGAACCGGGCCTCGACCTGGGCCGCCACCTCGTCCGTGGCCCGGTAGGCGGCGGACCAGCGGACCTCGGCGCCGTCGGGGTGCGGATGGACGGCGAGGGTGGCGACGTACTCGTCCACGGGCAGCGCGAGCGGTTCGAGGAGCGTGTAGCGGTAGCGGCGCGCGGCGGGTTCGTGGGCGAGCAGCAGCTCGCGGGCCACGACCGCGCCGTCCACGGCGAAGACCCGGACGGCGCCCGGCACTTCGGGGTCGGCGCCGTCCTCCAGGCCGGCCGGCGGAAGGTGCGGGTGCCAGTCGGCGAGGCCGGCGAAGCCGCCGGCGATCGCCCACACGGCCTCCGGGTCCGCGGCGATGACGAGGGAGCGTTCGAGGGTGCGCGGGCGCATCGGGGCCTCCGGGGGCGGGGTCCGGCGTCACCAGGTGCGGTCGCCGCGCAGGACGGCGTCGGCGCCGCCGTCCGCGAAGACGACCTGTCCGGTGACGAGGGTGTTCTCGGGCGAGGTGAGCCAGGCGATCAGCGGGACGAGCTGCTCGGGCCGGGAGTGGCCGTGCAGCGGCATGGGGACGGCCCGTTCGACGAGGGCCCGGGTGACGGGGTCGTCGAGGAGGGGCCGGGTCAGCGGGGTGAGGACCACGCCCGGGGCGACGGCGTTGAGCGGGATGCCCGCGCCGGCCCAGGCGGGCTCGGGGGCGGCGCGGCGGACCCAGCGGGAGACCGCCGCCTTGGAGGAGGAGTAGACGAGGTGTCCCTCGCCCCGGTCGGCGGCGGCCTGGGCGGCGGTCACCGCGGCGGCCTCGTCGTCCGCGTCGGCCGCCGCCAGGATCTCCGGGTCGGTGGGGTGCACGGCGTCGACGGAGCCGACGACCAGGGCCCTCGGGTGGGTGCCGGCGGCGAGGAGCGGGCGCAGGCCCTCCAGGGTGGCCACGGCGCCGAAGTGGTTGACGCGGATCGTGACCGGGTCGAAGCGGGCGACGCCCGCGCAGGCGACGACGGCGTCGAGCCGGCCGCCGGTGAGCTCGCGGGCGCGGGCCGCGAGGGCGGCCCGGCCCGCCGGGGCGGACAGGTCGGCGGCGATGTCGCCGCCCTCCAGGTCCGCGGTGAGGACCGTGTGGCCCTGCTCCCGGAGGAGGGCGGTGGCGGCCGCGCCGATGCCGGACGCGGCGCCGGTGACCAGGTACGTACGGGGCATGGGGAGGCTCCTCGGGAGGGTCGGGGTCCGGGCCGGTCAGCTGTACGTGATCCCGACGCGGTCGGTGAGCGGCAGGGCCTGGCAGGCGAGGACGTAGCCGTCGGCGACGTCCCGGTCGTCCAGGACCTCGTTGCGGGCCATCCGCACCTCGCCGGTGACGACCCGGCAGGTGCAGGCGCTGCACGCGCCCTCGCGGCAGGAGTACGGGGCGTCCACCCCGGCCGCGAGGAGCGCGTCGAGCAGCGGCGCGCCCGGCGGCCAGGGGACCGTACGGGTCTCGCCGTCGAGGTCCACGGTCACGGCGGCGCCCTCCCCCTCGGCCGCCGTCTCCGGGCCGGGCGCGCCGAAGACGTCCCCGGAGAGGGAGAAGAACCGCTCGCGGTGGATGCGGTCGCCCGGTGCGCCGAGGGTGCGCAGCGCCTGCTCGACGGCGTCCATGAGCGGGCCGGGGCCGCAGACGAAGGCCTCGCGGCCGGCGTACGGCGCGAGCGCGGCGGCGAGCCGGTCCGGGGCCGGCAGGCCCTGGAGCGTCTCCAGCCAGTGGACGACCAGGAGCCGTCCGGGGTGGGCGGCGGTCAGGGCGCGCAGCTCGTCGCGGAAGATGACCGAGCGCTCGTCGCGGTTGGCGTACAGCAGCGTGATCCGGCCGCGGCCCGCCGCGAGGACGGACTTGGCGATGGAGAGGACCGGGGTGATGCCGCTGCCGCCGGCGACGAGCAGCAGGTCCTCGTCGAGGGAGTCCGGGGTGAAGGTGCCGGCCGGGGGCAGCGCCTCCAGCTCGTCGCCCGCGGCCAGGTGGTCGCAGACCCAGTTGGAGCCGTACCCGCCGGCGACCCGCTTGACGGTGACCTTCAGGGGTTCGCCGGTGTGCGGCGAGCTCGCCAGCGAGTAGCAGCGGGCGACGGGGACGCCGTCCGGTCCGGGCAGCCTCAGGGTGAGGAACTGTCCCGGCCGGTGGGCGAAGCGGGCCGCGCTCTCCGGGGCGGGCCGCAGGACCAGGCTGCGGGCGTCGGGCGTCTCGGTGACGACCTCGACGATCCGCAGCCGGTGGGTACGGCTCCCGGCGGGGGCCGCCGCCGGCTCAGACGTCGACACGGACATCGCCGACCTCCAGGGTGCCGTCGGCGACCGCCCGCTCGATGCCGGCCCGCAGCGACCGGCAGGTCCGTATCCGGGCGCTGCTCGCGCCCCGGCCGGCCTGTTCGCGGAACTCGGCGCAGGCGACGGCCGCGTCGGCGGTCCACTGCACGGAGGTGTGGGCCGGGGAGAACTTCTCGCAGAGGACCTGGTTTCCGCAGGCCGGGCACTGGACCGGTCGCATGTCAGGGGGCTCCGGCTTCCGTCGCGGCCGCCGCGCGGCGGGCGAGGTTCTCGTCGACCTCGGCGCGCCAGGCGGTGTTGGCCCGCTGGGTGTCGATCTCGAACTCGAAGCGCCGGGTCATCTCGTCCTTGACGTCGGCGGCGTCGACGTAGAACTGCTCGTACCAGCGCCGCAGTTGGTAGACGGGGCCGTCCTCCTCGGTGAGCAGGGGGTTGTCGATGCGGGTCTTGTTCCGCCAGATCTCGACGTCCTGCTCGAAACCGACGGTGGCGCCCTCGGCGGTCGCCGCGGCGGCCTCGGCGGCCTGCTCGTCGGTCATGCCGGGGAGCCGCCTGACGATGGCGCCGTACTGGAGCACGAAGCTGTCGGCGTCCACCGGGTAGTGGCAGTTGATGAGGACGATCTCCAGCTCCAGGCCGCCGCCGACGTCGCTGTAGAGGTGGTCGATCATGTAGGAGGGGCCGTAGTAGGAGGCGTCGGAGCGGAGGTTGCCGGAGCTGAGGGTGCCGAGCTCCATGTCGCCGCGGGGGCTGCTCTCCATGTACTGGGTGGCGACGTGGCCCTCGAAGACGTTCTTGAAGTACTCGGGGAAGGCGTAGTGGACGTAGTAGAAGTGCGCCATATCGACGACGTTGTCGACGATCTCGCGGCAGTTGGCGCCCTCGACGCGCAGCGTCTTCCAGTTCCAGTCGCTCCACTCGCCGGCGTCGGGGCCGTGGATCCCGGCGATCTCGGGGACGGTGACCTCGGGGGGCGGCGGGTTGCCCTCGGGGTCGTGCCAGACGAAGAGCTGCCGGTTGCGCTCCAGGGTCAGCCAGCTGCGGGTGCGGGCGCGGGGCGGAACGCGGCGGGCGTACGGGATGCCGGCGCAGCGGCCGTCGCCCGACCAGCGCCAGTCGTGGAAGGGGCAGGCGACGGCGTCGCCCTTGACGGTGCCGTGGGCGAGGTTGCCGCCCATGTGGGGACAGTAGGCGTTGAGGACGTGGAGCGCGCCGTCGTCCTCGCCCTGGAAGACCACGAGCTTGGTGCCGAAGGCCTCGATCTCGTGGGGCGCGCCGTCCTTGAAGGCGTCGGCGAGGCCGAGGCAGTGCCAGCCGCGGGCGAAGCGGGTGGGCGGGCGGCCGGCTTCGATGACCCGGGCCTCGTCGTCGAGAGCAGTCATCACGTTCTCCTCGGGTGTGGTGGGTTCAGTTCCGGGCGGCGGCGAGTTCGAGGGCGATGTCGATGAGCTGGTCCTCCTGGCCGCCGACCAGGCGCCGTTCGCCGGCCTTCAGGAGGATCTCGGCGCCCGGGACGCCGTACCGCTCGGCCTGCCGGTAGGCGTGCTTGAGGAAGCTGGAGTAGACGCCCGCGTGACCCATGAGGAGGGCGAGCCGGTCGAGGCGGCACTCCTCGTCCATGACGGGGCGGACGACGTCCTCGGCCGCGTCGATGATCTTCAGGACGTCGATGCCGGTGCGGATGCCCATCTTGGCGCAGACGGCGACGAAGGCCTCGACGGCGGTGTTGCCGGCGCCGGCGCCGAGCCGGCGGGTGGAGCCGTCGATCTGGAGGGCGCCGGCCTTGACGGCGGCGACGGAGTTGCCGGTGCCGAGGGCGAGGTTCTCGTGGCCGTGGAAGCCGACCTGGGCGTCGCCGCCCAGCTCGGCGACGAGGGCCTGGACGCGGTCGGTGACGTCGTCCATGACCATGGCGCCGGCGGAGTCGACGACGTACACGCACTGGCAGCCGGCGTCGGCCATGATCCGCGCCTGCCGGGCGAGGTTCTCCGGGCTCGTGGAGTGGGCCATCATCAGGAAGCCGACGGTCTCCAGGCCGAGCTCGCGGGCGAGTCCGAAGTGCTGGACCGCGATGTCGGCCTCGGTGCAGTGGGTGGCGATCCGGCAGATGCCCGCGCCGCTGTCGCGGGCGGCACGGATGTCGTCCTTGACGCCGAGCCCGGGCAGCATGAGGAAGGCGATGGTGGCCCGCCGGGCGGTCTCCACGGCGGCCCTGATGAGCTCCTGCTCGGGGGTCTTCGAGAAGCCGTAGGTGAACGAGGAGCCGCCGAGCCCGTCGCCGTGCGTCACCTCGATGACGGGGACGCCGGCGTCGTCGAGGGCGGCGACGACGGACCGCACGTCGGCGACGGTGAACTGGTGGCGCTTGGCGTGCGAGCCGTCGCGCAGCGAGGAGTCGGTGATCCGGATGTCGAGCGCGTCCGAGTACGGGGTGTGGGACATGGCAGGGGCTCCTTAGGCGCCGGGGGCGAGGAGCGCCCGGGCGAACTCCTCGCCGACCTTCGTGGCGGCGGCGGTCATGATGTCGAGGTTTCCGGCGTACGGCGGCAGGTAGTCGCCCGCGCCCTCGACCTCCAGGAAGATCGCGACGCGCGCCATGCCGCCGTTCTCGGGGCTCGGGTCGTCGAACTGAGGCTCGCCGCGCAGCCGGTAGCCGGGGACGTACGAGGCGACCTGCTCGGCGACCTCCTTCACGGAGAGCGCGATGGCGGCGCGGTCGGCGTCCTCGGGGATCGCGCAGAACACCGTGTCGCGCATGATCACGGGCGGGTCGGCGGGGTTGAGGATGATGATCGCCTTGCCGCGCGCGGCGCCGCCGATGGTCTCGATGCCGCGGGCGGTGGTGCGGGTGAACTCGTCGATGTTGGCGCGGGTTCCGGGTCCTGCCGAGACGGAGGCGACCGAGGCGACGATCTCGGCGTACGCGACCGGGACGACGCGGGAGACCGCGTACACCATGGGGATGGTGGCCTGGCCGCCGCAGGTGATCATGTTGACGTTGGGCCGGTCGAGGTGGGCGCGGAGGTTGGCGGGCGGGACGACGGCCGGGCCGACGGCGGCCGGCGTCAGGTCGATCGCCCGGATGCCGAGCTCGGCGTAGCGGGGGGCGTTGGCGCGGTGCACGTAGGCGCTGGTGGCCTCGAAGACGAGGTCGGGCCTCTCGTCCTGGCCGAGCAGCGCGTCGACGCCCTCGTGGGTGGTCTCCAGCCCCAGTCCGCGGGCCCGGGCGAGACCGTCGCTGTCGGGGTCGACCCCGACCATCCAGCGGGGCTCGACGAGCTCGGAGCGGAGCAGCTTGTACAGGAGGTCGGTGCCGATGTTGCCGGAGCCGACGATGGCGGCGGTCGCCTTGGTCTTGCGGGTCATCATCACCTCAGGTGAAGGAGAGGGAGACCGGGCCCAGCCCGGTGAAGTCGGCGGTGAAGGTCGCGCCCGGGACGACGTCGACGGCGCGCGTGCACGAACCGGGCAGCACCACGTGCCCCTTCTTCAGGGGCACGCCGAAGCGGGCGACGGTCCGGGCGAGCCAGGCCACCGAACGGGCCGGGTCGCCGAGCACGGCGTCCCCGCGGCCCTCGGCGAGCCGCTCGCCGTCACGGTCGAGCCGTGCCTCGACCGCCTTCAGGTCGAGCCCGCGCGGGGACCGGCCCTCGCCGATGACGAATCCGGCGGAGGAGGCGTTGTCGGCGATGGTGTCGGCGATCGTGATCCGCCAGTCGCGGATGCGGCTGTCGATGAGCTCCAGGGCGGGCACGACCCGCTCGGTCGCGGCGAGCACGTCGGCGGGGGTGCAGTCCTCCCCCGGCAGGTCGTCCCCGAGGACGAACCCGATCTCGACCTCGACGCGCGGCCGGCAGTACCGGTGCGTGGGCACGGCCTCGCCGGGGCCGAACTCCATGTCCTGGAGCAGATGCCCGTAGTCGGGCTCGTCCACCCCCATCATCCGCTGCATGACGGGCGAGGAGAGCCCGACCTTGTGACCGCGCACCTCGGCGCCGGCGGCGAGCCGGTGCCGGATGTTCACGAGCTGGATCTCGTACGCGTCCTCGGCGTCGATCCCGGGATACGCCTCGCTCAGCGGGGCGATCGGCACGACGCCGTGTTCGGCGGAGCGCAGCAGCTCGGCCGCCTCGTGTCGCTGACGGTCCGTGAGCATGACGGTTCCTCCTGGGACGCTCGGGGCTGTGTCCGACGAAGCTAGGCCCGCGCCCCGCACCCCCGTGAGCCCCCGCTCCCACTGACCGGGAAACCCGTCGCCGGGTCGGCCCGGGCCCGGGCCGACGCGGCGGGCGTGTCAGTTCGCGCCGTACACCGGGTGCGGTGGTTCGGCGGCGGCGAGGAGCTTGAGGGCGGTCTCGCCCGCTTCCGCCGGGCTCCAGCGGGCACGCTTGTCGGCCGTGGGCCCCGGCCGCCAGCCCTCCATGACCGTGATGCGGCCGCCCTCCGTCTCGAAGACCCGCCCCGTCACCCCCGCCGCCGCGTCGGAGCCGAGCCAGACGACGAGCGGCGAGACGTTCCCGGGCGCCATGGCGTCGAACCCGGCGCCCTCGGGCGCGGCCATCGCCTCGGCGAAGGCCCCTTCGGTCATCCGGGTCCGCGCCGCGGGGGCGATCGCGTTGACCTGGACCCCGTACCGTCCCATCTCCGCCGCCGCGACGAGCGTGAGGCCGACGATCCCGGCCTTGGCGGCGGCGTAGTTGCCCTGGCCCACGCTGCCGAGCAGCCCCGCTCCCGAGCTGGTGTTGATCACCCGGGCCCGGGGGGTGCGCCCGGCCTTGGACTCGGCGCGCCAGTACGCCGCCGCGTGCCGCAGCGGGAGGAAGTGGCCCTTGAGGTGGACGCGCATGACGGCGTCCCAGTCGTCCTCGCCGAGGTTGACGAGCATCCGGTCGCGGAGGAACCCCGCGTTGTTGACGAGCGTGTCGAGGCGGCCGAAGCCGTCGACGGCGGCGGCGATCAGCGAGGCCGCGCCCTCGGTCGTGGCGATGTCGCCGCCGTGGGTGACGGCCTCGCCGCCCGCCGCCGTGATCTCGTCGACGACCTCCTGGGCGGGGCCCGCGCCCCCGCCCGTGCCGTCGAGTCCGACGCCGAGGTCGTTGACGACGACCCTGGCTCCTTCCGCCGCGAAGGCGAGCGCGTGGGCGCGCCCGAGTCCGCGGCCCGCTCCGGTGACGGCGACGACGCGTCCCGCGCAGAGTCCGGTCATGGGGGTCCTGCCTTTCAGGGGTGGTTGACGGTGGCGGCGTCGAGGAACGCGGGGCGTTCCCCTCCGCCGTGGACGTGGAGGGCCGCGCCGCTGACGTACGCGGCCCGTTCGGAGGCGAGGAAGACGCAGGCGTCGCCGATGTCGGCGGGCGCGGCGAGCCGCCCGAGCGGCACGGTGCGGCCGACGGCGGCGATGCCGTCCTCGTCGCCGTAGTGGAGGTGGGACAGTTCGGTGCGGACCATGCCGAGGACGAGGGTGTTGACCCGGACGAACGGGGCCCACTCCACGGCCATGGAGCGGGCGAGGTTCTCCAGCGCGGCCTTGGCTGCGCCGTACGCGGCGGTGCCCGGCGACGGGCGGGTGCCGCTGACGCTGCCGACCATGACGACGGAGCCGCCGGCCGGCTGCCGGCTCATCACCCGGTACGCGGCGAGCGAGGCGTTCAGCGGGGCGACGAGGTTGAGTTCGACGACCCTGGCGTGCTGGGCCGGGTCTCCGTCGGCGAGGGTGCGGTAGGGCGTGCCGCCCGCGTTGTTGACGAGGGTGTCGAGGCGGCCGTGGTCGTCGCGCACCCGCTCGAAGAAGGCCGTGACGGCGTCCGGGTCGCGCAGGTCGACGGGGAGGAAGCGGGCGGTGCGGCCCGCCGCCGTGACGGGTGTGCCGGGAGCCCGCCGGGCGCAGGTCACGACCTCCGCCCCGGCTTCGAGCAGGGCTCGGGTGATCCCGGCGCCGACGCCCCGGGTGCCGCCCGTGACGACGGCGACGGAGCCGGACAGATCGATGGTCACTGCCAAGGGACACCTCCCGCAGCGGGCGAACCGCTGCTATCTTCCACCTAACAAACGTTTGGTGGAAAGGTAGCTGATCTGCTCATGGGTGTCTCCACCTCCGCACCGGACGACGGCGTCACCGTCGTCACCGTCGACTTCCCCCCGGTCAACGCCCTCCCCGTCCAGGGCTGGTACGACCTCGCCGCCGCCGTCCGGTCCGCGGGCGCCGACCCGAAGACGCGCTGCGTGGTGCTCACCGCCGGCGGCCGGGGCTTCAACGCCGGCGTCGACATCAAGGAGCTCCAGCGCGCGGCCGGCCCCGAGGCGATCCTCGGCGCCAACCACGGCTGCGCCGAGGCCTTCTCCGCCGTCTACGACTGCGCCGTCCCGGTCGTCGCGGCCGTGCACGGCTTCTGCCTCGGCGGCGGCATCGGCCTGGTCGGCAACGCCGACGCGATCGTCGCCTCCGAGGACGCCGTCTTCGGCCTGCCCGAGCTCGACCGGGGCGCCCTCGGCGCCGCCACCCACCTCGCCCGGCTCGTCCCCCAGCACCTCATGCGGACGCTGTACTACACCTCCCGCACGGTCACCGCCGAGGAGCTGCACCGGCACGGCTCGGTCTGGCGGGTCGTCCCGCGCGCGCGGCTGCACACGGCCGCCCTGGAGCTGGCCCGGGAGATCGCCGCGAAGGACGGCCGGCTCCTGCGCCTCGCGAAGGCGGCGATCAACGGCATCGACCCGGTGGACGTGCGGCGCTCCTACCGCTTCGAGCAGGGCTTCACCTTCGAGGCCAACCTCAGCGGGGTCGCCGACGAGGTCCGCGACACCTTCGGCACGGACAAGCAGGAGGAGCAGGCGTGAGCAGGGACAAGACGATGACCGCCGACGAGGTCGTGGGGCGGCTGAGCAGCGGGATGACGATCGGCATCGGCGGCTGGGGCTCCCGGCGCAAGCCGATGGCGCTGGTACGGGCGCTGCTGCGCTCGGACCTCACGGACCTGACCGTGGTCTCGTACGGCGGACCGGACGTCGGGCTGCTCGCCGCGGCGGGGAGGATCCGCAAGCTCGTCGCCGCCTTCGCCACCCTGGACTCCGTCCCGCTGGAGCCGCACTTCGTCGCGGCCCGGCAGCGCGGCGCCTTCGAACTGGTCGAGCTGGACGAGGCGATGATGATGTGGGGGCTCACGGCCGCCGTGCACCGGCTGCCGTTCATGCCCATCCGCGCCGGGCTCGCCTCGGACGTGATGACGGTCAACCCCCAGCTGCGGACGGTCACTTCGCCCTACGGCGACCGCGAAGAGCTGGTGGCCGTGCCCGCGCTGCGCCTCGACGCCGCGCTCGTCCACCTCAACCGCGCCGACGTCCACGGCAACGGCCAGTACCTGGGCCCCGACCCGTACTTCGACGACCTGTTCTGCGAGGCCGCCGACACGGCGTACGTCTCCTGCGAGCGGATCGTGGAGAGTTCCGAGCTGCTCAAGGACGCGGGGCCGCAGACGCTCCTGCTGAAGCGGGCCTTCGTCGACGGGGTCGTCGAGACGCCCGGCGGCGCGCACTTCACCTCCTGCGTCCCCGACCACGACCGGGACGAGGCCTTCCAGCGCCACTACGTCGAGGCGGCCCGCGACCCGGAGAAGTGGCCGGAGTTCACCGCGCGGTTCCTGTCCGGCGACGAGGACGCGTACCAGGCCGCCGTGGCGGCGTTCCACGAGGAGGAAGCATGAGCGGCACCGACACCGGCACCGGCATCGGCACGACCGGGGCCACGACGGCGGCGGCCACCCGGGCCGAGTACTGCGTGGTCGCCTGCGCGGAGGCCTGGCGGAACGCCGGCGAGGTGCTCGCCAGCCCGATGGGGACGGTGCCGACGATCGGCGCCCGGCTCGCCCGGCTCACCTTCGCCCCCGACCTGCTGCTCACCGACGGCGAGGCGCTGCTGATGGGCGACGTCCCGGCGCTCGGCGCGGCGCCCGGGGTGGTGGAGGGCTGGCTGCCGTACCGGCAGCACCTGGCCCTCGTCGCCACCGGCCGGCGGCACGTGATGATGGGCGCCAGCCAGCTCGACCGCCACGGCAACCAGAACATCAGCTGCGTCGGCGCCTGGGAGCGGCCGGCCCGCCAGCTCCTCGGTGTACGCGGCGCCCCCGTCAACACCCTGAACAACCCGACGAGTTACTGGGTGCCCCGGCACTCGCCCCGGGTCTTCGTCGAGCGGGTCGACATGGTGTGCGGCGTCGGCTACGACCGGGCCGCGGCGGCCGGCCCCTCCGCCACCCGCCACCACCGGATCCCGGACGTCGTCACCGACCTCGGCGTCTTCGACTTCGAGACCCCGGACCGCACGATGCGGCTGCGTTCGCTGCACCCGGGCGTCACGGTCGAACAGGTGCGGGAGGCGACCGGCTTCGCGCTCGTCGTCCCCGGGGAGGTGCCGTACACCCGGGAGCCCACGGCGGAGGAACTGCGGCTGATCCGCGAGGAGATCGACCCCCGGGGGCTGCGGGACCGCGAGGTCAGGGCATGAGCGACGCCACGATCGCCACCCCCCTGACCGCCCTCGTCGGGGTGCGGCACCCGATCGTGCAGACGGGCATGGGGTGGGTCGCGGGGCCCCGCCTCGTCTCGGCCGCCGCGAACGCGGGCGCGCTGGGCGTCCTGGCCTCGGCGACCATGGGCGTCGAGCAGCTCAGGTCCGCCGTGCGCGAGGTCAAGTCCCGTACGGACGCGCCGTTCGGCGTGAACCTGCGGGCGGACGCGGGCGACGCGGCCGAGCGGGTCCGGATCATCATCGACGAGGGGGTGCGGGTCGCCTCCTTCGCGCTCGCGCCCTCCCGCGAGCTGATCGCCCGGCTGAAGGACGCCGGGGTCGTCGTGATCCCCTCGATCGGCGCCCGCAGGCACGCGGAGAAGGTCGCCGCGTGGGGCGCCGACGCGGTCGTGGTGCAGGGCGGGGAGGGCGGCGGCCACACCGGCAGCGTCGCCACCACCGTCCTCCTCCCCCAGGTGGTGGACGCGGTCGACATCCCGGTGATCGCCGCCGGCGGCTTCCACGACGGCCGGGGTCTCGTCGCCGCGCTCTCCTACGGGGCGGCCGGGATCGCCATGGGCACCCGCTTCCTCCTCACCTCCGACTCGACCGTGCCCGACGCGGTCAAGGCCCGCTATCTGGCGGCGGCGGTCGGGGACGTCACCGTCACCACCAAGGTCGACGGGCTGCCGCACCGGATGCTCCGCAGCGAACTGGTCGACGCCCTGGAGCGCTCGGGGCGGGCCGCCTCGCTGCTGCGGGCCGTGCGGCACGCGGCGGCGTTCCGCCGCGAGTCCGGCATGAGCTGGTCCCAGATGATCAGGGACGGGATCGCCATGAAGCACGGCAAGGAACTGACCTGGAGCCAGATCCTGCTCGCCGCCAACACCCCGATGATGCTGAAGGCGTCGATGGTGGACGGCCGCACCGACGCCGGGGTGATGGCCTCGGGCCAGGTCGCCGGCCTCATCGACGACCTGCCGTCGTGCGCGGAGCTCGTCGACCGCGTGATGGCCGAGGCGGCGGCCGCGCTCCGCGCCCTGCCCCGCGCCGGCTGAGCGGCCCGCGCGCACGACGTCCGCCGGGGTGACGGCCACCCCGGCGGACGTATCGTGCTGCCGCCCCCCGCGCCGAACCGACGCCTCCACGACCCACCGAACGACCCACCGAACGAACGGACCACCCGCATGCCCATCCAGCGGCTGAACCACGCCGTCCTCTTCGTCTCCGACCTGGACCGCAGCCTCGCCTTCTACCGCGACGTCCTCGGCTTCCGGCCGCTGCCCGGCGCCTTCCCCGGCGCCGTGTTCCTCCAGGCGGCGGGCTCCGCCAACGACCACGACCTCGGCCTCTTCCAGTCCCCCGCACCCGGCTCCGGCGCGGGCCGAGGCCGGGTCGGCCTCTACCACCTGGCCTGGGAGGTCGACACGCTCGCCGAACTCAAGGCGATGCGCACCCGCCTCACCGGGGCCGGGGCGCTGACCGGGGCGAGCGACCACGCCACGACGAAGGCCCTGTACGCCCGCGACCCCGACGGCATCGAGTTCGAGGTGTGCTGGCTGGTCCCCGACCACGCCGTGGCCGCCGAGCTCGCCGCGATGACCTCGCCCACCCGCCCGCTGGACCTCGACGCCGAGATCGCGGCGTACGGCGCGCAGACCCCGGGAGGCCCCCGCGCCACTCCCCCGCAGTCCCCTACAGCCGCTCGATGATCGTCACGTTGGCCTGGCCTCCGCCCTCGCACATGGTCTGGAGGCCGTAGCGGCCTCCGGTGCGCTCCAGTTCGTGGAGGAGGGTGACGGCGAGCTTGGTGCCGGTGGCGCCGAGGGGGTGGCCGAGGGCGATGGCGCCGCCGTTGACGTTGACCTTCCCGGGGTCGGCGCCGGTCTCCTTGAGCCAGGCGAGGACGACGGGGGCGAAGGCCTCGTTGATCTCGACGAGGTCGATGTCGTCGAGGGTCATGCCGGCCTTCTTCAGGGCGTACGCGGTCGCCGGGATCGGCGCGGAGAGCATCCGGATCGGGTCCTCGCCGCGCACCGAGAGGTGGTGGATCCGGGCGCGCGGGGTGAGCCCGTGCTCGCGGACGGCGCGCTCGCTGGCGAGGAGCATCGCGGAGGCGCCGTCGGAGACCTGGGAGGAGACGGCGGCGGTGATCCGGCCGCCCTCCACCACCGGCTTCAGGCCGGCCATCTTCTCCAGGGAGGTGTCGCGGCGCGGCCCCTCGTCGGTGGTCACCTCGCCGTAGGGGACGATCTCGCGGGTGAAGCGGCCCTCGTCGATCGCGCGGATCGCGCGCTGGTGGGAGCGGAGCGCGAACTCCTCCATGTCGCGCCGGGTGATGCCCCACTTCTCGGCGATGAGTTCGGCGCCGTGGAACTGGTTGACGGGCTGGTCGCCGTAGCGGGCCCGCCAGCCGGCCGAGCCGGCGTAGGGGCCCTCGGTGAGGCCGAGGGGCTCGGCGGCCTGGCGGCTGGCGAAGGCGATGGGGATCATCGACATGTTCTGCGTGCCGCCGGCGACGACGAGGTCCTGGGTGCCGGACATGACGCCCTGCGCGGCGAAGTGCAGGGCCTGCTGGGAGGAGCCGCACTGCCGGTCCACGGTCACGCCCGGCACCTCCTCGGGGAGCCCGGCGGCGAGCCAGCAGGTGCGGGCGATGTCGCCGGCCTGGGGGCCGACGGTGTCGAGGCAGCCGAGGACGACGTCCTCCACGGCCGCCGGGTCGACGCCCGAGCGTTCCATCAGGGCCTTCAGGGCGTGCGCGCCGAGGTCGGCGGGGTGGACGGCGGAGAGTCCGCCGTTCCGCCTGCCGACCGGGGTGCGGACCGCTTCGACGATGTAGGCCTCGGCCATGGTGACTCCTCATGCGTACGGTTCGGGTGTCCGGTGTCGGTCGCGGAGGGCGATCCCCTCCAGCACCATCGAGAGGTACTGGCGGGCGATCTCCTCCGGGCTGTGCTGTCCGCCCGGCCGGTACCAGGACGCGGCGACCCAGACGGTGTCGCGCACGAAGCGGTAGGTGAGCCGGACGTCGAGGTCGGTGCGGAAGGCCCCGGAGGCCACGCCGGCCTCCAGGGTCCTGAGCCAGGCCCGTTCGAACCGCCGCTGGGCGTCGGCGAGATAGCCGAAGCGCGGCTGGTCCGTGAGGTGCCGGGACTCCTTCTGGTAGATGGCGACGGCGGCGCGGTGCCGGTCGATCTCCCGGAACGACGCGGTGACGAGGGCCTCCAGGGTCTCCCGGGGACCGAGCCGGGCCGCGAGCACGGCGTCGTACCGGGTCCACAGCTCGTCGAGGAAGCCGGAGAGGATCTCGTCGAGCATCGACTCCTTGGAGTCGAAGTGGTAGTAGAGGCTGCCGGCGAGCAGGCCTACGGAGTCCGCGATGCGGCGGACGGTGGTGGCGTCGTACCCCTGCGCGGCGAAGACCTCGGCCGCCGCGTCCAGGAGCTGGCGGCGCCGCTCGGGCGCCGGTCTCACGGGTGCTGGCTGCTGACCGAGAGGACCTCGCCGGTGAGGTAGGAGGCGTAGCCGCTGGCGAGGAAGACGATCACGTTCGCGACCTCCCAGGGTTCGGCGTACCGGCCGAAGGCCTCCCGGGAGGTGAGCTCCTCCAGGAGTTCGGGGGTGGTGACCTTGGCGAGGTGGGGGTGCATGGCGAGCGACGGGGAGACGGCGTTGACGCGGACGCCGTACGCGGCGGCTTCGAGCGCGGCGCAGCGGGTCAGGGCCATGACTCCGGCCTTGGCGGCGGCGTAGTGGGACTGGCCCTTCTGGGCGCGCCAGCCGATCACGGAGGCGTTGTTGACGACGACGCCTCCCGCGCCCGCGGCCTTCATGCGGCGCAGGGCGGCCCGGGTGCAGCGGAAGGTGCCGCCCAGGGTGACGTCGAGGACCTTGTCCCACTGTTCGTCGGTCATGTCGACGAGGTCGGCGGTGCCGCCGAGTCCGGCGTTGTTGACGACGATGTCGAGGCGGCCGTGGGTCTCCTCGGCGCGGTCGAAGAGGGCGGCGACCTGCGTCTCGTCGGTGACGTCACAGGGGAGGGCGGCCACCCGGTCGGCGCCGAACTCGGCGGCGAGCTCGGTCTCGGACTCCTTGAGGCGGCGGGCGTGGGCGTCGGAAAGGAGGACGCGGGCGCCTTCCTCCAGGAGGCGGCGGGCGGTGGCGCCGCCGATGCCGGCGCCCGCGGCGGCGGTGACGACGGCGGTGCGGCCGGCGAGCAGCCCGTGGCCGGGGACGTAGGGGGGCGGGGTGCCGGTCACGGGCGGGCCTCCTTGGGCAGGCCGAGGACGCGCTCGGCGATGATGTTGCGCTGGATCTCGTTGGATCCGGCGTAGAGGGTGTCGGCGCGGGAGAAGAGGTAGAGCCGCTGCCAGTCGGTGAGGTCGTACGGTTCCCCGGCGGCGAGCATGCCGTCGGCGCCGCTGACGTCCATGGCGAGTTCGCCGAGTTCGCGGTGCCAGGTGGCCCAGAAGATCTTGTTGATCGAGGCCTCGGGTCCGGGGGCTCCGGCGGCGACGCCGCCGAGCATCCTCAGGGCGTTGAAGCGGATGGTCTCCAGGCCGGTCCAGGCGCGGGCGATGCGGTCGCGGACGATCGGGTCGTCGGCGGCGCCGTTGCGCCGGGCCAGGTCGATGACGGCTTCGAGTTCGCGGCGGAAGCCGACCTGCTGGCCGAGGGTGGAGACGCCGCGTTCGAAGCCGAGGGTGGCCATGGCGACCTTCCAGCCGTCCCCGGGCGCGCCGACGATGTGGGCGGCGTCGGTCCTGGCCGCGTCGAAGAACACCTCGTTGAACTCGGAGGTGCCGGTGAGCTGGACGATGGGCCGGATCTCGACGCCGGGGGCGTCCAGCGGGACGAGCAGGTAGGAGAGGCCGTGGTGGCGGGTGGAGCCGGGTTCGGTGCGGGCGACGACGAAGCACCAGTCGGCCTCGTGGGCGCCTGAGGTCCACACCTTCTGTCCGGTGACCACCCAGGTGTCGCCGTCGCGTTCGGCGCGGGTGCGGACGCCCGCGAGGTCGGAGCCGGCGTCGGGCTCGGAGTAGCCCTGGCACCACAGTTCGTCGACGGCGACGATCCGGGGCAGGAAGCGGGCGCGCTGCCCGGGGGTGCCGAAGGCGATGAGGGTGGGTCCGAGGAGCTGTTCGCCGATGTGGCCGACGCGGGCGGGGGCGTCGGCGAGGGCGTACTCCTCGTGGAAGGCGACCTGTTCCTCCAGGCTCGCGCCCCGGCCGCCGTACTCCTTCGGCCAGCCGACACAGGTCCATCCGTGGGCGGCCATGTGCCGTTCCCAGGCGAGGCGTTCGGTGTGCGCCTCGTGTTCGCGTCCGGGGCCGCCGCGGCCTCGCAGGGACGCGAACTCGCCGGTGAGGTGGGCCCGCAGCCAGCCGCGGGCCTCCCTGCGGAACTCCTCGACGTTGCTCATGGCCGTACGTTAACCTACCAAACACTTGTTAGGGGAGGAGGGCGGATGTCCACTGCCCGCACCACGTCCACCGGGCCCGTCCGCTACGAACGGCGCGGCCCCGTCGCCGTCGTCACCATGGACCGGCCCGAGTACCGCAACGCCCAGAACTCCGCGATGACCTACGCCCTGGACCGCGCCTTCTACCGCGCGGCCGAGGACGGCGAGGTCAAGGTCGTCGTCCTCGCCGGTGCCGGCGAGCACTTCTCCGCCGGCCACGACATCGGCACCCCCGAACGCGACGCCCACCTGCCGTTCGAGCGGAAGGCCGGCCTCTGGTGGGACCACTCCGACAAGGAGGGCGCCGAGAGCCGCTTCGCCCGCGAGTCCGAGGTCTACCTGGGCATGTGCCGCCGCTGGCGCGAACTGCCCAAGCCGGTCGTCGCGTCCGTGCAGGGCGCCTGCGTCGCCGGCGGCCTGATGCTCGCCTGGATCTGCGACCTCATCGTCGCCTCCGAGGACGCCTTCTTCGCCGACCCGGTGGTCCGCATGGGCATCCCCGGCGTCGAGTACTTCGCGCACCCCTGGGTGATGCCGCCCCGGATCGCCAAGGAGTTCCTCTACACCGGCGACCGGATGAGCGCCCGCCGCGCCCACGAGGTCGGCATGGTCAACCGCGTCGTCCCCCGCGCCGAACTCATGGACAGGACCCTGGAGTTGGCCGACCGAATCGCCGAGATGCCCCGGATGGGCCTGGCGCTCACCAAGCGCGCCGTCAACCAGGCCGAGGACCTCCAGGGCCTGCACACCGGCATGGACTCGGTCTTCGGACTGCACCACCTCGCGCACGCGCACAACGCCGAGACCGCCCGCGACGCGCTCGGCGGCATGGACATCCGCACGATGAAGGCGGCGGGAGCCTGATGGACCTCGACTTCTCACCGGCCGACGAGGCCTTCCGGGCCGAGGCCCGCGCCTGGCTCGCCGCCCACGTGCCCGCCGCCCCGCTGCCCTCCCTGGAGACCGCCGAGGGCTTCGCCGCCCACCGCGCCTGGGAGGCCGAACTGGCCGCCGGCCGCTGGTCGGCGGTCTCCTGGCCCGAGGAGTACGGCGGCCGGGGCTCCTCCGTGCTGCGCTGGCTCGTCTTCGAGGAGGAGTACTACGCCGCCGGCGCCCCCGGCCGGGTCGGCCAGAACGGCGTCAACCTCCTCGCCCCCACCCTCTTCGAGCACGGCACCGACGAGCAGCGCGCCCGGATCCTGCCGCGGATGGCCTCCGGCGAGGTCGTCTGGGCGCAGGCCTGGTCCGAGCCCGAGTCCGGCTCCGACCTGGCGAGCCTGCGCTCCACGGCCGTGCGCACCGACGGCGGCTGGCTGCTCGGCGGCCAGAAGACCTGGTCCTCGCGGGCCGCCTTCGCCGACCGCGCCTTCGGCCTCTTCCGCAGCGACCCGGACGCGGACCGGCCGCACCGGGGGCTCACGTACCTGATGTTCCCGCTCGACGCCGAGGGCGTGACCGTACGTCCCGTGGGCCGGCTCGACGGCAAGCCGGCCTTCGCCGAACTCTTCCTCGACCAGGTCTTCGTCCCCGACGAGGACGTGATCGGCGCCCCCGGCGACGGCTGGCGGGTCGCCATGAGCACCGCCGGGAACGAGCGCGGCCTCACCCTGCGCAGCCCCGGCCGGTTCACCGCCGCCGCCGAGCGGCTCGCCGCGCTCTGGCGGGAGACCGCCGACCCCTCCGACACGGCCGTCCGCGACCGGGTCGCCGACGCCCTCATCGGCGCCTCCGCCTACCGCCTCTTCACCTACGCCAACGCCTCCCGGCTCGCCGCCGGCGGCTCGATCGGCGCCGAGTCCAGCCTCAACAAGGTCTTCTGGTCGGAGCTGGACATCGCCCTCCACGAGACCGCCCTCGACCTCCTCGGGCCGTACGGCGAACTCTCCGACGAGGCCGCGGAGGCACCCGCGCACGGCGGCTGGGCCGAGGGCCACACCTTCTCGCTCGCCGGGCCGATCTACGCCGGGACCAACGAGATCCAGCGCGACATCATCGCCGAGCGGCTGCTCGGCCTGCCGAAGGGACGCCGGTGATGCGGTTCCTGCTCGACGACGAACAGCGGGACTTCGCCCGCACCCTGGACACGATGCTGGCGGCGTCCGACACCCCCCGGGCGGCGCGCGCCTGGGCCGCCGGCGACCACGCCCCCGGGCTCGCGCTCTGGTCCCGGCTCGCCGAGGCGGGCGTGTTCGCGCTCGCGGTGCCGGAGGCGCACGAGGGACTGGGGCCGCTGCCGGTGGAACTCGCCGTCGCCTTCACCGAGCTGGGTCGGCACGCCGTCCCCGGCCCGCTGGTCGAGACGGTCGCCGCGGCAGCCCTCCTCGGCCGGCTCGCCGAGAGCGAGGGCCGTGTGGACGGTGACGGCGGTGCCGGCCGGGAAGCCGCCGCCTGGCTGCCCCGGATCGCCGCCGGCAAGGCGACCGTCTCGCTGAACGTCCCCGAGCTCACCGGCCCCTACGCGCTGGACGCCGACACGGCCGACGCCGTGCTCGTCGTCGCGGACGACACCGTCCGCCTCGCCGCCGCCGGCGGCCCCGTCCAGCCCTCGGCCGATCCGGTACGCCGGCTGGCCCGGCCCGCCGCCGCGGGCACCGTCCTGGCCCGCGGCCCCCGGGTGGCCGCCGCCCGCGCGTACGCCGTCGAGGTCGCCGCCCTGGCGACGGCCGCCCAGTCCCTGGGGCTCGGCCGGGCGCTGCTCGACCGGACGGTCGCGTACGTGCGGCAGCGCACCCAGTTCGGCGTCCCGATCGGCTCGTTCCAGGCGGTGAAGCACCGGCTGGCCGACACGCTGATCGCCCTGGAGTTCGCCCAGCCGCTGCTGTACGCCGCCGCCCTCGCCCTCGCGGGACGCGGCACGGCGCCGCACGAGATCGCCGCGGCCAAGGTCACCGCGGGCGAGGCCGCCCACGCCGCGGCCCGCACCGCCCTCCAGCTCCACGGCGCCGTCGGCTACACCGAGGAACTCGACCTCTCCCTGTGGATCCGCAAGGCCCGCCCGCTCCGCGACGCCTGGGGCACCCCCGCCGCCTGCCGCGCCCGCGTCCTCGCCCCCTGAACCCCCGGCACCTCCCCCTCCCCACCGCACCCCGGAGCCCCATGACCCCCGCACCGTCCCCCGACCCTGCGCTGCTGCGCCGGGTGGCGCTGTCGAGCCTCCTCGGCACCGTCATCGAGTACTACGACTTCCTGCTGTACGGCACGATGGCGGCGCTCGCCTTCGGACCGCTGTTCTTCCCCGGCGGGGATCCGGTCACCGGCACCGTCGCCGCCTTCGGGACGCTGGCCGCCGGCTATGTGGCCCGGCCGCTCGGCGGCGCCGTCTTCGGCCACTTCGGCGACCGCCTCGGCCGCAGGTCGATGCTCGTCCTGACCATGGCGCTGATGGGCGTCGCGAGCTTCCTCATCGGCGTGCTGCCCACGTACGAGACGATCGGCGTCGCCGCGCCGGTCCTCCTGGTCCTCTTCCGCGTCGTCCAGGGCCTGGCCATCGGCGGCGAGTGGGCGGGCGCGACCCTCATGGTCGTGGAGCACGCCGACCCCCGCCGTCGCGGGCTGTGGAGCGGTCTGATGCAGATGGGCTCGCCGCTCGGCTTCCTGCTCTCCACCGTCGCCGTCGCGCTGGTGTCGCTGCTCCCCCGCGCCGCCTTCCTGGAGTGGGGCTGGCGGCTGCCGTTCCTGTTCAGCGCGGTGCTCCTCGCCGTCGGCCTGTACGTCCGGCTCTCCGTGACCGAGAGCCCGCTGTTCCGGCGGGCGGTCGAGGAGTCGCCCGCCGGGCAGCCGGCCGGGGTGCCGCTGGTGCGAGTCCTGCGCAGGCCCCGCACCCTGCTGCTGGCCTGCGGCGTCGGCATCGGCCCCTTCGCGCTGACCGCGCTGATCAGCACGTACATGCTCACGTACGCCACCGGGATCGGGTACACGACCTCGCAGGTGATGACCGGGCTCGTCTTCACCTCGCTCGCCGGGCTCGTCTCCATCCCGCTGTTCTCCGCGCTCTCCGACCGCGTCGGCCGCCGCGCCGTCGTGCTCGGCGGCGCCGCGGGCGTCGTCGCGCTGGCCTTCCCGGTCTACGCCCTCGTCGACACGGAGGTGCCGGCGCTGCTCGTCCTCGGCATGGTCCTCGGGCAGATCGCGCAGTCCGCGATGTACGCCCCGCTCGGGCCGCTGCTCCCGGAGCTGTTCGGCACCCGCGTCCGCTACACCGGCGCCTCGCTGGGCTACCAGCTGGCCGCGCTCGTCGGCGGCGGCTTCACCCCGCTCCTCGCCGGCGCGCTCCTCGCGGACCGCCCCGCGAGCGCCCCCCTCGCGGTCCTCGCCGTCGTCTGCGGCCTGGTGACCGCGCTCTCGATCCGGCGCACCGCCGAGACCCGCGGCCGGGACCTCTCCGAGGAGGACCCGCAGACCCCCGCCGCAACCCCCGTCGAGAAGGGAGCAGAGGCATGAGGTTCACCGAGGAGCAGGAGGAACTGCGCACGGCCGTGCGGCAGTTGCTCCGCCGTCACCCGGGCGAGGAGGCCTGGTCGCCGCTGGCCGAGCAGATCGGGGTGGCGGGGCTCGCCGTCCCGGAGGAGTACGGCGGCGCCGGCTGCGGGGCCGTGGAGGCGCACGTGGTGATGGAGGAGCTGGGCCGGGAGCTGAGCCCCGTCCCGTACCTCGGATCGGCCGTCCTCGCGACGCAGGCGCTCCTCGCCTCGGAGTCCGGCCCCGAGCGCGCCGCGCTGCTGCCCGGCCTGGTGGCGGGCGCGACGACGGCGGCCCTCGCCTGGGCGGAGGCCGGCTCCTGGGACCCGGAGGCGATACGCGCCGAGGCCGTCCCCGGGCCCGGCGGCGGATGGCTGCTCACCGGCGTGAAGGAGCACGTCCTCGACGGGGCCCGCGCCGACACGCTGCTGGTGGCGGCGCGCACGCCCGCCGGGGTGTCGCTCTTCGCGGTGCCCGGCGAGGGGCCGGGGGTCGGCCGCGAGGCGACCGTCCCGATGGACGCCACCCGGGCGCAGGCGCGGGTGGTGCTCCGCGGCGCCGAGGGCGGGCTCGTCGGCGCGGACGGCGACGGCGGCCGGGTGCTGCGGCGCGTCCTCGACCTCGGGTGCGCGGCGCTCGCCGCCGAGCAGGTCGGCGCGGCCGCGCGGTGCCTGGAGCTCACGGTGGCGTATGCCGGGGAGCGGGTGCAGTTCGGGCGCCCGATCGGCTCCTTCCAGGCGGTGAAGCACCGGCTCGCGGACGCCTACGTCCGCGTCGAGTCGGCCCGCTCCGCCGCGCTCGGCGCCGCCTTCGCGGCGGCGGGCGGCGCGCGGGGACCGGAGCTGACCCGGCTCGCCGCCACCGCCAAGTCGGTCTGCTCGGAGGCCTTCTCCGAGGTGGCGGGCGAGATGATCCAGCTGCACGGCGGGATCGGCATCACCTGGGAGCACGACGCCCACCGCTACTTCAAGCGGGCGCACGGCTCGTCGCGGCTCTTCGGCCCGCCGCACTGGCACCGCGCCCGGCTCGCCGCCACGCTCGGACTGCCCGGGCCCGTGCCCGTCAGCCGTTGATGGAGAAGAAGATGGTGTCGTGGGTGTACCAGTCGTATCCCCGCGCCTTGGTCGACTCCCATTCCTCGTGCTCGAACTCCAGCTTCTCGGTGAGGAGATCGAGGTCGTACAGGAAGTCGGGGTCGATCTTGTCGCGGACCGCCCGGTAGGCGTCCACGGCCGGCTTGGCCTTCTCCAGCGGCAGCATCCCGATGTCGGGGCCGTCGATCGCGTAGGGGATGGGGAAGGGGATCTCGTCCGGCGGGCCGGAGAAGAGGTAGCCGTGCGGCAGCAGGTCGGCGGGGACGCCGTGCTGCCGCAACTGCTCGTCGAGGAGGCCGAAGAAGGTGCTCGGCCTGGAGTACACGCCGAGGTCGGAGGGGTCGGATCCGCAGTAGTCGATGACGTGCTGCAGGGCCCGGGCGTAGGCCTTGCCCGCGTACGTCCCCGGCGCGTCGGCGCGGCCCTCGATGAGGTGCTCCAGGGCCTCGGGAACGGTCAGGTCCCAGTCGAGGTCCTGGTGGTCCAGGTCGCGCTGGCTGGCCTCGGCCCGCTCGCGCATCATCGGGAGCACGCGCCGCTGTTCGTCGGTGAGGCGCTGCGCCGCTCCGAGGTAGGCGACGGCCTCGGCGCGGTCGCCGGTGGTGTACGAAATGATTCGGCTCATGATCGACATGGTGCCATCCGGCACTGACAGCGCCCCCTCGGCCGGAGCCGAGGGGGCGCTGTCGGGTGGCGTGGTGACGCGGGGTCAGCCGGCGAGCAGCTGCAGGGTGTCGATGACGCGGTTGGAGAAGCCCCACTCGTTGTCGTACCAGGCGACGACCTTGACGTGGCGGCCGTCGACCCGGGTGAGGGCGGCGTCGAAGATGGAGGAGTGCGGGTTGCCGGTGATGTCGGAGGAGACCAGCTCGTCCTCCGAGTACTCCAGGACACCGGCGAGCTTGCCCTCGGCGGCCTTGCGGTAGGCGTCGAGGATCTCCTCGCGGGTGACCTCGCGGGCGACGGTGGTGTTCAGCTCGACGATGGAGCCGACCGGCACGGGCACGCGGATCGAGTCGCCGGCGAGCTTGCCGTCCAGCTGCGGGAGGACCAGGCCGATGGCCTTGGCGGCACCGGTGCTGGTGGGCACGATGTTGACGGCGGCGTTGCGGGCGCGGCGGGCGTCGCGGTGCGGGCCGTCCTGGAGGTTCTGCTCCTGGGTGTAGGCGTGCACGGTCGTCATGAAGCCGTGCTCGATGCCGGCCAGCTCGTCGAGGACGGCGGCCAGCGGCGCGAGCGCGTTGGTGGTGCAGGAGGCGTTGGAGACGATCGTGTGCAGCTCGGCGTCGTACTTGTCGCTGTTCACGCCGTAGGCGAGGGTGACGTCGGCGCCGTCGGACGGGGCGCTGACGAGGACCTTCTTGGCGCCGGCGTCGAGGTGCAGGCGGGCGTCCTTGGCGCTGGTGAAGCGGCCGGTGGCCTCCAGGACGATGTCGACGCCCAGCTCCGCCCAGGGGAGGTTGGCGGGCTCGCGCTCGGCGAGGACCTTGATGCGGTGGCCGTCCACCACGAGGGTGTCGCCGTCGACGGAGACCGGGCGGCCGAGGCGGCCGGAGGTGGAGTCGAAGGCGAGGAGACGGGCGAGCGCCTTCGGCTCGGTGAGGTCGTTGACGGCGACGACCTCCAGCGCGGTGTCGCGCTCCAGCAGGGCGCGGAGCACGTTGCGGCCGATGCGACCGAAACCGTTGATGGCGATGCGAGTCATGATGCGGTGTCCCTTCCGTTTCTTCGTCACCCAGCCTCGCCTGCCATGGCGCCGCGTGGCAGGGGCGAGATCGCCATGGTCCGCAAGGATCGCGCCAAGATCCTGGCGATACGGCCAGGTGAGGGGCTCAGTCACCCTGTGTGAAGGTGCGCCGGTAGTCGCTCGGGGTGGTGCCGAGGATCCGCTGGAAGTGCATCCGCAGGTTGGCGCCGGTGCCGAGGCCGGTCTCGGCGGCGATCTGCTCGACGCCGAGTTCGGAGCGTTCGAGCAGTTCGCGGGCGCGGTCGACGCGGGCGCGCAGCAGCCACTGCATGGGGGTGTAGCCGGTCTCCTCGACGAAGCGGCGGGAGAAGGTGCGGGGCGAGACGGCGGCGTGCCGGGCGAGGACGTCGAGGGTGAGGGGCTCGTCGAGGTGGTGGAGGACCCATTCGCGGGTGGCGGCGAAGCGTTCGCCGTGGGGTTCGGGGACGCTGCGGGGCACGTACTGGGCCTGGCCGCCGCTGCGGTAGGGGGCGGCGACGAGCCGGCGGGCGGCGTGGTTGGCGGCGCCGACGCCGAGGTCCCCGCGGAGGATGTGGAGGCAGAGGTCGATGCCGGAGGCGGCGCCCGCGGAGGTGAGGACGCTGCCCTCGTCGACGAAGAGGACGTTCTCGTCGACCTGGACCAGGGGCCACTTCTCGGCCAGGGCGCGCGCGTAGTGCCAGTGCGTGGTGGCGCGCCGGCCGTCGAGGAGGCCGGTGGCGGCGAGCGCGAAGGCCCCGGTGGAGATGGCGGCGAGCCGGGCCCCGCGCGCGTGGGCGGCGATCAGCGCCTCGACGACGGCCCGCGGCGGGTCCTCGCGGTCGGGGAAGCGGTAGCCGGGGACGAAGACGATGTCGGCCCAGCCGAGGGCGTCGAGCCCGTGGTCGACGTTGTACGACAGCCCGTCGCCGCCCGCGACGAGACCGGGGGTGGCGCCGCAGACGCGCACCTCGTAGGGCATGCTCGCGCGGGTCGTGAACACCTGGGCGGGGATCCCGACGTCGAGGGGTTTGGCACCTTCGAGGACGAGGACGGCGACGCGGTACAGACGGGTGGGTGGCACGCCACGAGCCTACGTGGCACCCCGGGCCGTCCCGGCGGCGTCCGGGCACGCGCGCGTGGGGCGGGGTCAGCCGTTCGGCAGGATCACCGCGCGGCCGTCGACCCGGCCGGCGTGCAGGCGCTCGTACGCCTCGGGGGCCTCGTCCAGGCCGTAGGTCTCGACGTGGACGTCGACGGCGCCCGCGCGGGCCAGGTCGAGGACCTCGATGAGCTCGGCGCGGGTGCCCCAGTAGGGGGAGGAGACGGAGACCTCGTACGGGAGGGCGCCGAAGCCGACCGGGAGGGTGCCGCCGCCGAGGCCGACGATGGTGACGTCGCCCTCGACCGCGGCCATGGCCCCGGCGGAGGCGGTGGTGGGCGGGGCGCCGACGAAGTCGAGGACGACCTCGGCGCCGCGCCCGTCGGTGAGCTCGCGGACGGTACCGGCGGCGGAGGAGTCGGAGAGGACGGTCTCGTGGGCGCCGACGGCCCGGGCGAGGGCGAGTTTCTCCTCGGCGACGTCGAGGGCGACGACCCGGGCGGCGGTCAGGGCGCGCAGCAGCTGGACGGCGACGTGCCCGAGGCCGCCGGCGCCGATGACGACGGCGGTGGAGCCGGGCACGAGCTTCGGCAGGGAGCGCTTGATCGCGTGGTAGGGGGTGAGGCCGGCGTCGGTGAGCGGCACCGTCTTCACCGGGTCGAGTTCGCCCAGCGGGACGAGGTGGCGGGGGCTGTCCACGAGCAGGTACTCGGCGATGGCGCCGGGCGCGCCGAGTCCGGGCGGGCGGATGCCGAGCTCGGCGGCGCGCAGGCAGTAGTTCTCCTTGCCCTGGGCGCACATGAAGCAGTTCCCGCAGCCCCAGGGGCCGTAGACGGCGACGGAATCGCCCTCGGCGAAGCCGGAGACGCCGTCGCCGAGGGCGGCGACGGTGCCGACGCCCTCGTGGCCGAGGGTGAGGGGCAGCGCGAAGGGCAGCTGCTCGGCGGGCCAGCTCATGACGGCGATGTCGGAGTGGCAGACGCCGGCGGCGGTGACCTTCAGGAGGACCTGGCCGGGGGCGGGCTCCGGGTCGGGGACGGTGACGACCTCGGGGGCGGCGCCCACGGTGCGGTACTGCAGGGCCTTCATGACGGCTTCCTCTCCGGCGCCGCCGTGGCCCGCGGCGGCGCCGGGGCGGGCGGGCACGCCTCCTCCAGGGTGCGGCCGGAGCGCGGCGGGCGCGCGGCGGCGGTCCGCAGGACGCGGGCGGGAGGTCAGGCGCGCAGCGTGTACCAGGGGCGCTCGGCGTGCTCGGCCGGGGTCCCGTCGAGGATCCGCGCGGTGCGGGCCGCCGGGTCGAGGAGGACGGTGGCGAGGCTGGCCCAGCGGCGGCCGAGCGGGGCCTCCGGGTCGGGCACGCAGCTGACGGGCGGCTCGCCGGGGCCGGTGACCAGGAGCCGCAGCAGGTCGTCGTGGCCGGTGGCGGGCGCGCGGTCGAGGCGGTCGCTGAGGAAGGCGTACCGCTCGCCGGAGTCGGGCTGGTAGAGCCAGGTCTTCTCGCGGCGGGCGGGCCCCGGGGTGAGGAAGTGGTTGGTGCGCAGGAGGGTGCCGTCGGCCGTCGGCGGCACTTCGGAGACGCCGTCGGGGCTGAGGTCGAGCAGGACGGCCCGCCGCCGGTCGAAGAGGAGGAAGGAGCCGGAGGAGGCGAGCGGCGCGGAGCGGATCGGCTCGACGGCGTGGGCGGCGTCGTCGGCCTCTTCCAGGACGAGGGCGGCGAGCACGTGCACCGGGAGGCCGCCGGCACGGTCGTCCCGGTGGCCGAGGATGTTGAAGTGGAGGGCGAGGCCCGCGCTGTTGACGCCGATCTTGGCGAGGATGCCGTGTTCGGTGAGGCCGACGTAGCGGTGGGCGCCGCCGGCGGAGTCGACGGTGTGCCAGGCGTGGCCCAGTTCGACGTGCCAGTCCCAGGTCTGGACGCCGAGGTGGGTGGTGCCGCCGCCGGGTGCGGGGACGCGGCGGACGACGGTGGAGCACTCGCCGGGCGGGACGGCGCGGCTCCGGGCGAGGATCTCGGTGCGGGCGTTGAGCGCGGCGACCCGCCAGGGTTCGGCTCCGGCCCCCTCCGCGATCCCCTCGATCTGCTCGCGCAGGGCGGGCCGGAAGGCGTCGATCGCGTCCAGGGCCCGGCGGGCGTCGTCGCGGACGGTCGTCCCGGGGATCTCCGCGAGGGCGAACAGCCGGTCGTAGACGTCGAGGGCGGTGTGCAGTCCCTCGGCGAGCCGGGCGCCCCGCCGGCGGCCGCGCTCGCGCGGGTCGGCGGCGTCGACGGCGACGTGGAGCCGGTGGTCGGGGCGGGGGACGGCGGTGAGGGACATGGGCGGGCTTCCTGCGCGACGACGGGACGACGGGACGACGGGACGGCGGGACGACGGGACGGTTTTATTGGCCGTCCGACCAATAACCCCTTCCGCTCATCCAACAACCTGCCCGCACCACCGTCAAGCCCACCCCTCCCCCGCTCCCGGACCCCCCGTCAGAAGCCCGCCGGAGCAGCCCTGTCAGTGGGCTGCGGCAGACTCGGGACCATGCTCACGGGGATCGACGACATCGACTGGACCGGGCTCCAGCACGCCTACGGGGACGCCTCCGACGTGCCGGACATGCTGCGCGGGCTGCTGTCCGCCGACGCGGACGAGCGGGAGCGGGCCCTGGACGCCCTCCACGGGACGGTCCACCACCAGGGGGACGTGCACGACAGCGCGGTCGCCTGTCTCCCCTTCCTCTTCGAGATCGCCACCACCCCCGGCCCCGGGGGACGCGGCGAGGTGGTGGAGCTGCTGCGGAGCATCCACGGCGACGGACGCGACCCCGAGGTGATGGACTTCTGGTCGGACGACGAGGAGGAGTACGAGGAGTGGCGCCGGCTCCTCGCCCGGGCCGAGGCGGACGTCCGCGACCGCGCCGGGAGCCTCCTGCCGCTCCTCGCCGACCCGGACCCCGGGGTCCGGCGGGCCGTGCCGGGGGCGCTCGTACAGCTGCTGCCCGACCCGGAGGGCGTGCGGGCCGCCCTGACCGGACGGCTCACGGCGGAGGCGGAGGCGGACCCGGCCGTGCTGCGCGCGCTGGCCGCGGCCCTGGGCGACCTGGGAGTACGCCACTCCGGGCTCGCCGGGGCTGCGGCCGACGCGCTGCTGCCGCTGCTCGACCGGCCCGGCGGCGGCCTCCCCCTCGCCGCGCTCACCGCCCTCGCGCGGTGCGCCCCGGACCGCCTCCCCGAACCGGGCGTCACGGCCCGGCTGGCGGCGGCGGAGCTGCGGACGGCCCTGGAGGGGCCGCCCGAGGCCGAACCGGCCCCGACGGGGACCACGGACACCCTGACCGGCTACCTGCGCCGGCTGCGCGCCGAGCACACGGCGGGCGCCCGGGCGCCCTGGGCCACCGACCTCCTGGGCGAGCTGCACTTCGCCCTCGGCGACCGGGTGGAGGCGCGGTTCGCGCTCGTCGCCGACCAGCTGGGCAGCCCTGAGCGGGGACAGCGCCGCGAGGCGGTGAACGCGGCCGGGACCCTGCTCACCGGCTGGCGGGGGCCGCACGAGGAGCCCGTGCGGCTCCTGGGCGGGCTGGCCCTCGGCGCCGACCCGGTCCTCGCCCGCGAGGCGGCCTCGGAGCTGTGCCGGCTCGCCGTCATCGGGGCACCGGCGGCCGGGGCGCTGGCCGAGCGCGTGGCGCGGGGGCCAGGGCTGCCGCCGCAGGCGCGCTGGCACGAGACGAGTTACGGGGCGGCGCTCTGCGCGCTGGCGGCGCAGGGCGACCGGCGGGCCGTCCCCGGACTGGCCGAGGTGCTGCGCTACGGACACGTGCCCGAGGAGCTGCCGGAGTGGCTGGCGCGCATGGCCCCGGCGACGGCCGCCCTGCTCGCCCCCGCCCTGACCGCCCGGCTGGCGGCGATGGTCGGCGCGGGCCGGAGCTCCTTCGCCGCACAGCTCCTGGGCGCGGCGACCGTGGCCGCGCCGGAGGCCGCCGTCACGGCCGCGGTCGGCTATCTGGGCCTGGCGGGCAAGGCCCGGCTCCGCTCCCGGGGAGCGGCGCTGCGCACCCTCGCCGGTCTCGGCTCCGCGGCGCGGCCCGCGCTCCCGGTCCTGCGCTCCCTCGTCGGGGAGGCCGCCGGGCCCGGGCTCGCGGCGGCGCTGTGGGCGGCGGGCGGCGACGCGGAGGCCGAGCGGGCCCTGACGATGCTGGCGGCGGGGCTCGACGCCGGGAACTCCGGGAGCGCGGGCGCCGAGCGGTACGAGGCCCTGCGCGCGCTCGCGCGTGCGGGGACGGCGGCGGCGCCCCTGCTGCCCGCGCTGCGCGGGCTCGCCGCGCGCCCGGAGGAGGTCGACGCCTGGCACGCGGGCGCGCTGGCGGAGGCCCTGTGGCGGGTGGGCCGGGACCCCGGGGAGACGCTGGCTGCGACCCGGCACGCGTGGGACCGGAGCCGCGCCGACCGCCCCGACATGACGGAGATCTGGGCGGGCCTCGGCCCGGCCGCGGCCCCCGTCCTCCCACTGCTGCGAGCCGAGGCGGCCGCGCCGCGCCGCCACGACAACGAGGGCGGCCGGCGCGGCCGGACGCGCTTCCGCGTCGCGCGGGACGAGCGGCTGCTCCGGCACGCGCGGACCGTCCTCGCCGCGTGCGGGGCCCCGGACCCGGGGCCCGGGGATCAGGCCGAGCAGTTCGGGCAGAGACCCCGGTAGGTGACGTCGACCTTGGAGACGGTGAAGCCGTAGCGCTCGGAGTCGGGGAGGACGGCGAGCGGGTCGCCGTCGGGGTGGACGTCCCGGATGGTGCCGCACTCCACGCACACCAGGTGCTGGTGGGCGTGGCGGGCGTTGGGGTCGTACCGCTTCGCGCGGCCGTCGGTGGAGAGCTCCACCACCTCGCCGAGGGTGACCAGTTCGCCGAGCGTGTTGTAGACGGTCGCCCGGGCGATCTCGGGAAGTCGCTCCACGGCGCGTGCGTGCACCTCGTCGGCGGTGAGGTGCACGTGCTCGCCGTCGAGGACCTCCGCGACGACACGCCGCTGCGACGTCATCCGCCAGCCTCGGGCGCGCAGCCGCTCCAGCAGGTCACTCATAGGGGCTACCTGTTTCCTTCTCGGCGAAGGGGCGGGGCGCGAGGCGTCCTGCCCCCGGGCCCCGCACCTCCACTTTGGCGTTGTTCTTGACTTGGACTTCGTCCATTGTAGGATCAGTTTTGTTGATGGCCAAGGGACAGGAAGAGCTCATGTCTGAGAACCTCGATGCACACGGCGGAGACGCGAAGGCCGCGGGCGGCGGCTGCCCCGTCCCCCACGGGCAGCGCGCCTCGCACCCCACCCAGGGCGGCGGCAACCGCCAGTGGTGGCCGAACCGGCTGAACCTGCGGATCCTGGCCAAGAACCCGGCCGTGGGCAACCCGCTCGGCGAGGACTTCGACTACGCCGAGGCCTTCCAGGCGCTCGACCTCGCCGCCGTGAAGCAGGACATCGCCGAGGTCCTCACCACCTCGCAGGACTGGTGGCCGGCCGACTTCGGGCACTACGGCCCCTTCATGATCCGCATGGCCTGGCACAGCGCGGGCACCTACCGCATCAGCGACGGCCGCGGCGGCGCCGGCGCCGGCCAGCAGCGCTTCGCCCCGCTCAACAGCTGGCCGGACAACGGCAACCTCGACAAGGCCCGCCGTCTGCTGTGGCCCGTGAAGAAGAAGTACGGCCAGGCCCTCTCCTGGGCCGACCTCATGATCCTCACCGGCAACGTGGCCCTGGAGTCGATGGGCTTCGAGACCTTCGGCTTCGCCGGCGGCCGCGAGGACGTCTGGGAGGCCGACGAGGACGTCTACTGGGGCCCCGAGACCACCTGGCTCGGCGACGAGCGCTACTCCGGCGACCGCGAGCTGGAGGAGCCCCTCGGCGCGGTCCAGATGGGCCTCATCTACGTCAACCCCGAGGGCCCCAACGGCAACCCGGACCCGATCGCCGCGGCCCGCGACATCCGCGAGACCTTCCGCCGGATGGCGATGAACGACGAGGAGACCGTCGCCCTCATCGCCGGTGGCCACACCTTCGGCAAGGCGCACGGCGCCGGCCCCGCCGAGAACGTGGGCGCGGACCCGGAGGCGGCCCCGATCGAGGCGCAGGGCTTCGGCTGGGCGAGCAGCTACCGCTCCGGCAAGGGCGCCGACGCCATCACCTCCGGCCTGGAGGTCACCTGGACCACCACGCCCGCCCAGTGGGGCCACGACTTCTTCAAGCACCTCTTCGAGTACGACTACGAGCTGACCAAGAGCCCCGCGGGCGCCCACCAGTGGGTGGCCAAGGACGCCGAGGCGATCATCCCGGACGCGTACGACCCGGCGAAGAAGCACCTCCCCACCATGCTCACCACCGACCTGTCGCTCCGCTTCGACCCGGTCTACGAGCAGATCTCCCGCCGCTTCTACGAGCACCCGGAGCAGTTCGCCGACGCGTTCGCCCGCGCCTGGTACAAGCTGACCCACCGTGACATGGGCCCGGTCGTCCGCTACCTCGGCTCCGAGGTCCCCTCGGAGGAGCTCGCCTGGCAGGACCCGCTGCCGGCCCGCACCCAGGAGCCGGTCGACGCGGCGGACATCGCCTCCCTCAAGGAGAAGATCCTCGCCTCGGACCTGACGGTCGCCCAGCTGGTCGGCGCCGCCTGGGCCGCCGCCTCCTCCTTCCGCGGCAGCGACAAGCGCGGCGGCGCCAACGGCGGCCGCATCCGCCTGGAGCCGCAGCGCGGCTGGCAGGTCAACAACCCGGACGACCTCGCCCAGGTGCTGCGCGTCCTGGAGGGCGTCCAGGAGTCCTTCAACGCCGGCCGGACCGACGGCAAGCAGGTCTCCCTCGCCGACCTCGTGGTCCTCGCGGGCTCCGCGGCCGTCGAGAAGGCCGCCGCCGCCGCGGGCCGCACCGTCGAGGTGCCCTTCACCCCGGGCCGCGTGGACGCCTCCCAGGAGCAGACGGACGTCGAGTCCTTCGCCGCCCTGGAGCCGCAGGCGGACGGCTTCCGCAACTACCTCGGCAAGGGCGTCCGCCTCCCCGCCGAGTACCTGCTGGTCGACCGCGCCAACCTGCTCACGGTCAGCGCCCCCGAGCTCACCGTCCTCGTCGGCGGCCTGCGCGCCCTGGGCATCACCCAGCCGGGCACCTCGCTCGGTCTGCTCACCGCCACCCCCGGCACGCTGACGAACGACTTCTTCGTCAACCTGCTGGACCTGGGCACCACCTGGTCCCCGACCTCCGGCGACGCGAACACCTTCGAGGGCCGCGACGACGCGACCGGCGAGGTCAAGTGGACCGGCACCCGCGCCGACCTGGTCTTCGGCTCGAACTCGGAGCTCCGCGCCCTCGCCGAGGTCTACGCGAGCGACGACGCCCAGGACAAGTTCGTGACGGACTTCGTCGCCGCCTGGACCAAGGTCATGGACCTGGACCGCTTCGACGTCCGCTGACCCACCCCCGCCGGGGCGGCCGCCGTGAGCCGGCCGCCCCGCACCCCCCGCGCCCCCGTGACCCCGCCCCGGTCACGGGGGCGCACCCCTGTCCGGGGTCAGCGGGGGTCGAGCACGCCGAGCAGGTGGGTGACCGCCTCGGCGACCGCGACGCGGGCCGGGGTGAGGTACCGGCGCGGATCCACGTCGGCCGGGTGGGCGGCGAGGTGGCCGCGGACGGCGCCGGTGAAGGCCTTGTTGAGGTGCGTGGAGACGTTCACCTTCGTCATGCCGGCGGCCACGGCCCGCGCGAGCAGCGGGTCGGGGACGCCCGAGGAGCCGTGCAGGACGAGGGGGACGTCGACGGCGGCCCGGAGCCGGGCGACGAGGTCCAGGTCGAGGACGGCGTCCCGGGTGACCATCTGGTGGACGCTGCCGACGGCGACCGCGAGGGCGTCGACGCCGGTGGCGGCGACGAAGGCGCGGGCCTCGCCGGGGTCGGTGCGGACTCCGGGGTCGTGGGCGCCGCCCTTGCCGCCGACCTCGCCGAGCTCCCCCTCGACCCAGACGCCGTGCCGGTGGCAGAGGTCGACGACCTCCCGGGTGGTGGCCACGTTCTCCTGGTACGGGAGCCGCGCGGCGTCGAACATGACGGAGCCGAGGCCGAGCTCCACGGCCTCGCGCACGAGGTCCGGGTTCTCCGCGTGGTCGAGGTGGACGGCGACGGGCGTCTTGGCGGCGCGGGCCAGCGCGAGCGAGGCGAGCGCGACGGGTTCGAGGCCGCCGTGGTAGCGGACGGTGTTCTCGCTGATCTGGAGGACGACGGGCCGGTCGGCCCGCTCGGCGCCGGTGACGATGGCCTCGGCGTGCTCCAGCTGGAGGACGTTGAAGGCACCCACGCCGGTGCCGTCGGCGTGCGCCCGCCGGACGATCTCGTGGGTCGGGGTCAGTGGCATGGTCCTGCTCCGGGGACGAAGGGGTGGGTACGGGGCCGGCGGGCGGGCCGGGTCAGGCGCCGGTGTCCGCGAGGACGACGGAGCGGGTGAGGTTGCGCGGCCGGTCGGGGTCGAGGCCGCGGGCCTCGGCGACCGCGACGGCGAGGCGCTGCGCGAGGACCAGTTCGGCGAGCGGGTCGAGGCCGCGGGCCACGAGGGTGCCGCCGACCGCGCGGATCTCCTCGGCGAGGCCCCCGGGCAGCGGCCCGAAGCTCCAGGCGACGCGCCCGGGACCGGTGATGCTGATGGGCCCGTGGCGGTACTCCATCGCCGGGTACGCCTCCGTCCACGCACCGGCCGCCTCCCGCATCTTGAGCCCCGCCTCCTGGGCGAGGCCGTAGGTCCAGCCGGTGCCGAGGAAGGTGAACTGCCCGGCCTCGCGGACCGCCTTCTCCAGCGGCTCGACCAGGGCGAGTTCGGCGTCGTCGGCGGCCCGGGCGACGGTGCCCACGCCCTCGGGCAGCGCGCCCTCGGCCTCCAGGTGGGCGCGGAGGAGGGCGAGCGCGGTGGTGGCGAAGCGGGTCTGGACGACCGACTCCTCGTCGGCGAAGTCGAGGACGGCGACGGCGTCGGCCAGCTCCCTCACGGGGGTGGCCGGGTCTGCGGTGATCGCCCCGGTGGCGACGGTGCCGGAGAGCCGGGCGAGGACGGCGAGCACCTCGCTGGTGGTGCCGGAGCGGGTGAGGGCGACGACCCGGTCGTAGCGGCGGCCGAAGGGGAAGCGGGAGGCGGCGAAGGCGTCGGTCTCGCCGTGGCCGCCGGCCTCGCGCAGGTCGGCGTAGGCCTGCGCCATGAACCAGGAGGTGCCGCAGCCGATCACGGCCACGCGCTCGCCGCGCCGGGGCAGGGCGTCCACGTGCCGCGGCAGCGTGCGGGCGGCTTCGCGCCAGGCCTCGGGCTGGGTGGCGATCTCGGCGGTGGTACGGGAGGGGGTCATGCGCACTCCTTGCACGGAAGTGACAGAGTCAATGCGTGAAGATGCTCGGAACGCTTCTCATTCAAGCAGAATCACTCATCCGGCTGCCAGGTACCGGCGCCCGGTCGACGTAGGATCGGAGCCGTACCCACGGGAGGATCGGTCTGGCATGTCCAAGCACGAGCGGTGGAACGCGCTCCTGGAACTCCTGGCGTCCGCCGGAAAGGTGGAGGTCGAGGAGGCGGCGGCCACCCTGGACGTCTCCGCCGCCACGATCCGCCGCGACCTCGACGAACTGGCCGAGCAGCGCCTCCTCGTCCGCACGCGCGGCGGGGCGGTCGCGCACGGCGTCTCGTACGAGCTGCCGCTGCGCTACAAGTCGGGCCGGCACGCCGCCGAGAAGGCCCGGATCGCCGCGGCCGCGGCCGAGCTCATCGCCCCCGGCGAGGTCGTCGGCCTGAACGGCGGGACGACGACCACCGAGGTCGCGCGGGCGCTCGCGCTGCGCTTCGCGGGCGAGCGCGCCGAGACCGGAACCCCGACCACCGCCTCCGGCCCGGCCCTGACGGTGGTCACCAACGCGCTGAACATCGCCGCCGAGCTGGCGGTGCGCCCGCAGATCAAGATCGTGACGACCGGCGGGGTGGCGCGCCCGCAGACGTACGAACTGGTGGGCCCGCTCGCCGCCGGGGTCCTGGGCGAGGTCGTCCTCGACACGGTGGTGCTCGGGGTGGACGGGATCGACCCGGAGCTCGGGGCGATGGCCCACCAGGAGGAGGAGGCGAGCATCAGCCGACTCTTCGCGGAGCGCGCGAGCCGGGTCGTGGTGGTGACCGACGCGTCGAAGCTGGGGCGGCGCGCCTTCGCCCGCATCTGCGGCCTGGACCGGGTCGACCTGCTGGTGACCGACACCGGGATCGACGCCGGGACGGCGGACCGGCTCACGGAGGCCGGCGTCCGCGTCCACACGGTCTGACGGGCCCTCGTCACCGCGCGGAGCGGGGCGTCCGACACCCTATTGGTCGGACCTCATACCCATCCCGCACTGGTCCGACCAGGATGAACAGGCCCGACCCGGCTGTTCACCAAGCCCTTGCCGCACGGGTGTACACCTTTGCGAACCGCTCCCCCATCATGTCCCCGACGTGCCGCGAGGGCACACCGTGACAGGAGGGGCGGGCATGCTTCCCATCAGCCGCAGGGGGTTCGTCGGGATCGGCGCGGGACTCGGCGCCGGACTCGTCACCGGGGCCGCGCCGCCCACCGCGACGGCCTCGGACGCCACGACGGCCTCGGCCGCCGCGCGGGCCGCGACCGGCACCCTCACCGACGTCCGGCACGTCGTGGTCCTCATGCAGGAGAACCGCAGCTTCGACCACTACTTCGGCACGCTCCGCGGGGTCCGCGGCTTCGGCGACCGGGCGGCGGGCAACATCCCCGGCGGCTGGAGCACCTTCCAGCAGCCCAACTGGGGAGGCAGGCAGTTCCCGTGGAAGCTCGCCGACACCCCGCCGGCCGGCGGTGTCGACGGCGAGACCCTCGCCCAGTGCAACGGCGACCTGCCGCACAGCTGGACCTCGCAGCACGCCGCCTGGAACAAGGGCCGGCTCGACAACTGGGTGACCGGCGTCGGCAACACCCGCACCCTCGGCCACCTGGACCGCGCCTCCATCCCCTTCCACCACGCCCTCGCCGACCACTACACGGTCTGCGACGCCTACTTCTGCTCCGCGCTCAGCGCCACGGGCCCCAACCGCACCTTCCTGTGGAGCGGACGGATCGACGGCTCCAGCAAGGACGGCGGCGAGGAGTCGGGGCTGACCTGGGAGACGTACGCGGAGGCGCTGCAGCGGGCCGGGGTGAGCTGGAAGGTCTACCAGAACGCCCAGGACAACTACGGCGACAACGGCCTCGCGTACTTCAGGAAGTTCACCGACGCCCGGCCCGGCGACCCGCTGTACGACCGGGGCATGGCCTCGGTCCCGAAGGTCACCGGCTCGACCCCGGACGACATCGCCGCCGCGATCCGCGCGGACGTCGTCGCCGGCACGCTGCCGCAGGTGTCGTGGGTGGTGGCGAACGAGGCGTTCTCCGAGCACCCGTACGCGCCGCCCGGCGACGGCGCCCACTTCGTCGACCTCGTCTACCGCGCCCTGACGGCGGACCCCGAGGTCTTCGACTCCACGGTGATGATCCTCAACTACGACGAGAACGACGGCTTCTTCGACCACGTGCCGCCGCCGGTCGCCCCGCCCGGGACCCCCGGCGAGTACCTCGACGGCGTCCCGATCGGCCTCGGCTTCCGGGTCCCGATGCTGGTCATGTCGCCGTGGACGCGGGGCGGCTGGGTCAGCTCCGAGGTCTTCGACCACACCTCCGTGCTGCGCTTCCTGGAGACCTGGACCGCCGCCCTCGGCACTCCGGCGGCCTGCCCGAACATCAGCGCCTGGCGCCGGAAGGTCACCGGCGACCTGACCGGCGTCTTCGACTTCGCCCGCCCGGTGTACGGGGTCCCCGCCGGCCTGCCGTCGACGGCGAAGGTCATCGGCATGGACACCTGCGCCCCGCTGCCCAACCCCGCCCCGCAGAACAACGCCCTGCCCGCCCAGGAGCCCGGAACCCGGCCCGCGCGGGCGCTCCCCTACCAGCCGAACGGCAACCTGGACCGCTTCGAGTTCGGCGCCGCCGGCAAGATCCTCGCCTGGTTCTCCATGACCAACCAGGGCCCGCAGGCCCACCGCGCCGCCCACTTCTCGATCCACCCGCACCAGCACCGCGACACCGCCGCGTGGCAGTACACGGTCGACCCGGGCACCACGGCCACCGACTACTTCAACATCGGGCTCGGCTCGGGCTCGGGGAAGTACGACATCTCGATGATGGGCCCGAACCGCTTCCTGCGCCGCTTCATCGGCGACGCCTCGAAGGCGGGCAAGGCGATCGAGGTGGCGGCGCGGTACGCCACGGAGCCGGGCACCGGCAAGACGGCGGTCTGGTTCCGGATGACCAACGCCTCCGGCGGCCCGGTCACCTTCACCGTCCGCTCCAACGCCTACCGGACGGACGGCCCGTGGACGTACACCGTCGCGGCGAACTCCTCGCGGGAGGACTTCTTCAACGCCGTGGCGTACGCGGACGGCTGGTACGACTTCACGATCCTGGCCGACATCGACGGCACCTGGTCGCGCCGCTACACCGGTCACATCGAGACGGGCGCGCCGAGCGTCACGGGCTGACGGCCCGGCGGGCCCTCACCTCCCGGCCAGGGACGCGCGCCGGATGGTGGCGTCGAGGAGCGCGAGCGCGTCCTCGGCGGTACGGCCCGGCGCGCGGTTCCAGGGGCCGATGAGCCCGTGCCACCCCCGGGACCGCAGCTCGGTCATGATCCAGGCGCCGGACTCGTTCATGGTGGCCGCGCTGCCGTGGCCGAGCCGGTGGGCGGCGAGCAGGGCGCCACAGAGACAGCGGGCGCCACGCGCGTCGCGCAGCTTGTACGGGGTGTTCTGCCAGCCCCACTCGGTCAGCACCCGGCGCGCGTACGCCAGGTGGACCGAGGGGCGCACGTCGGCCCGGCCGATCCTGCGCCAGACGTGCAGCCGGTCCGGGAGGACGGCCCCGACGCGGCCCGGCAGCGGGCGCTCGGCGGGCGGGGACGGGGGCAGCGCGTCGAGCGCGCCCAGGGCGTCGGCGACCAGCCGGTCCACGGGGACGGAGAGGAGGGCCCGCCAGGCCTCGGGGGCGGCGCCCTCGTAGAGGCGGGCCGCCTCGCGGTCGAGGGCGTCGAGGGCGTCGGGGGTGTCGGGGATGTCGAAGGCGTCGGGGTCGAGGGCGTCGGCGTCGACCAGCAGGGCGAGGGGTGACATTCCCCCATAATTAGCCACATATGTCTGCTTTGCGCGTTATGCGCCACCCGTTCCGCACTCAAGTCGGCGCACAATTCCCCTAAAGGCGCCAGTCGCCCTATTCGGACATTGCGCACCCCGTGACGTGACTCACTCGCCGCGATCCACAGGCGGCCCCTCGTCCGTCACCACCCGTGCGGGACAAGGGATTCGGGAACGGTCGCCGAAACGGTAGATCTTGAATTCCGCGCGTTCGATCTTCGGTTTCGCTTTTCCGGTGCATTCACGTCTTGTTCCCCGCCGCATTTCTCGCCTACGGTCACCTCCATTCGGACGGACGCCTAATCCTGCCACCGCCCGAAAGACCTCCCATTGCACCCGACGGCAGGAGCGGGGGACCCACCACACCGCCGGTCCGGTAGCCCGGAGCGGCTCGGGGTGAAGCCGCGTGCGCGCGGCCGGACAGCTCCAGTCCGAACCCGACAGCTCACCTCGCAGGCGCCGGAGAGGAAACCGTCATGCCCGCTCACGGCAAGCACCGCCGCCCCCGACGCCGCCCCGTCTCCCGAGGTCTCGCCTTCGCCGGAACCGGCGGCGTGGCCCTCGCCCTGCCCCTGGTCGTGCCCGCCACGGCCGGCGCCGAGCCCGTCGCGCAGCCGGCGGCTCCGACCGCCGCCGTGGCCGCCCCGGCCGCCCTGGCCGCCGCGCCCGCGAAGGCGCCCGCCGCCCCCGCCACTCGCGCGTACACCGTCGTGAAGGGCGACTCCCTTTCCCTGATCGCCCACCGAAAGGGAATTCAGGGCGGCTGGAAGTCGCTTTACCAGGCGAACAAGGAGGCCGTGGGTGACAATCCGTCACTCATTCACCCGGGCCTCGAACTGACGATTCGTCGGGATTCCGCGAAGCCCGCCGCGCAGACCGCCCCGAAGACCTCCGCGAAGAACGGCGACAAGCCGGCCGCGAAGCCCGCGAAGTCCGCCTCCGCCGGTTCCGCCGAACGGGCGAGCCGGTCCTCCGCCCGTGCCGCGGTCCCGGCCGTCCAGGCCCGGCCGGCCGCCGCGAAGGCCGCGCCCGCCGCCGCCGTCCAGTACGCCGACAACCTCGACGGCTGGATCCGCGAGTCGCTCGACGTCATGGCCCGGTACGGCATCCCCGGCTCGTACGACGGCATCCTCCGCAACGTGCTGCGCGAGTCCTCCGGCAACCCCCGCGCCGTCAACCTCTGGGACTCCAACGCCGCGAAGGGCACCCCCTCCAAGGGCCTGCTCCAGGTGATCGACCCGACCTTCGCCGCGTACCACGTGCCGGGCACCTCGCTCGACCCGTACGACCCCGTCGCGAACATCACCGCCGCCTGCAACTACGCGGCCGACCGGTACGGCTCCATCGACAACGTCAACGGCGCCTACTGATCCGACCCGTTCACGGCCGCCGCGAAGTGGCCGGTGAACCACTCCGTCGCCAGCGCCGCCACCTCCTCCAGGGCCCCCGGCTCCTCGAAGAGGTGACCGGCGCCCGGCACGACCTCCAGGCGGCTCTCGCAGCGCAGCAGTTCCCCGGCCCGCCGGTTGAGGTCGACGACGAGGCCGTCGGCGCCGCCGACGATCAGCAGCGTGGGGGCCCGCACCCCGGCGAGCCGCTCCCCCGCCAGGTCGGGCCGGCCGCCCCGGGACACCACGGCGGCCACGTCGTCGCCCGCTTCCGCCGCCGCCCACAGGGCGGCGGCCGCCCCGGTGCTCGCCCCGAAGTAGCCGCGCGGCAGACCCTCGGTGCCCGGCCGCCCGGCCGTCCAGGCGGCGGCGCGGCCGAGCCGTCCGGCGAGCAGCGGGGTGTCGAAGATCCGCGCGTGGTCGGTCGCCTCGGCCTCCGTGAGCAGGTCGAAGAGGAGGGTGGCGAGCCCGGCCTGGTTCAGGGCGGCGGCCACCGCTCGGTTCCGCGGGCTGTGCCGGCCGCTGCCGCTGCCGTGGGCGAAGAGGACCAGGCCCGCGGCCCCGTCGGGCAGCGCGAGCTCGCCCGGCAGCTCGGGCCCGCCGCCCGGGACGCGTACCGCCGTGTGGCGGACGGCCGGACCGCGCGCCGCCCGGCTCCGGTCGAGGCGGGCCACCACCTCCGCGTCCGGCGTCTGGTCGAACTCCCGGTAGTACTGCCCGACCGCGTAGAAGCCCTCCGGGGTGTGGACGGCGACCGTCTCGTCGGCCTCGCCGCCGAGCCGGGCCGTCCAGCCGTACGGCGCCACCGGCACGGCCAGCACGATCCGGGCGGCTCCTGCGGCCCGCACCGCCCGGCAGGCGGCGAGCGCGGTCGCGCCGGTGGCGAGCCCGTCGTCGACGACGACCGCCGTACGCCCCTCCAGCGGCACCTGTCGGCGGCTGCCCCGGTAGGCGCGGGACCGCTCGGCCATGACCAGCCGCTCGCGCTCCTCTGCCTCCTCCAGCTGGCGCCGGGCCACGCCCGCGTCCCGCACCACCTGCTCGTTGACGACCCGGACGCCGCCCTCCCCGATGGCCCCCATGGCCAGCTCGGGCCGGCCCGGCACGCCGAGTTTCCGCACCAGACAGATGTCCAGCGGCGCGTCGAGCGCCTCGGCCACCTCCGCCGCCACCGGCACCCCGCCGCGTGGCAGCCCGAGGACGACGACGTCGGACCCCTGGAGATGGCCGAGCCGGGCGGCGAGCTGCCGCCCCGCGTCGGCCCGGTCGGCGAAGTACATGGCACGCCGCCTTCCCGATCGGCGACCCCCTCGGGCGCGGGCCCTCGGACCCGGCCCGTACCTCCAGGGTCCCACCGGCGGGGGCGTCGCCGCCCTGCCCGGCCTCAGACCACCCCGTGCCGCACCACGACCACCGGGCATGCGGCGTGGTGCAGCAGCGCCTGGCTGACGGAGCCGAGGAGCAGCCCGGCGAAACCGCCGCGCCCCCGGGCGCCCATGACGAGCAGCTGCGCGGTCGCGCTCTCCTCCAGGAGGACCTCGCGGGGCCGGCCGCGTACCAGCCGGGCTTCGGCCTCCGTCCCGGGGTGCCGGCCCGCGGCCCGGGCGAGCGCCGTTTCGAGGACGCGGGCGGCCTCCGCGTGCACCTCCTCGGCACCGGCGAAGAGCGGCGTCAGGTCGCCGGGGCCCGAGCGCGGGGCCCAGGCGTGGACGGCGACGAGGCCGGTGCCGCGCGCCCGGGCCTGCGCGTAGGCGAAGTCGACGGCCGCGTCGGAGTCCGGCGAGCCGTCGACGGCGAGGAGCAACGGCCCCTCCGGCTCGTCCCGGCCGCGCACCACGAGGACCGGGCAGGCGGCGTGGGCGGCGAGGTGGACGGCGACCGAGCCGACGACGAGGCCGGTGAAGGCGCCGGTGCCGCGGCTGCCGACGACGACCAGCTCCGCGCCGCGCGACCGGGTCGCGAGGACGACGAGCGGTTCGCCGGTGATGAGCTCGCCGGAGACCTCGGTGCCCGGGGCGACCGCCCGCGCCCGGGCCACGGCCGTGTCCAGGACGATCTCCGCCTGCCGTCGCAGTCCGCTCTCGGTGGGGCCGTACACCGAGGGCTCCAGGTCGACCCGGAACATCGGCCAGGCGAAGGCGTGCACGACGACCAGGCGCGCACCGCGCGTCCCGGCCTCCCGCGCCGCCGTCCCGACCGCCCCGAGCGCCGACGGTGAGCCGTCCGTCCCGACGAGGACGAACGGCCCGCCGGCCGTCGTGGTCTCCGGTGCCGTGGCCGGTTCCTCGCTGCGCCCCATCGCTCTTCCGTCCTTCCGGTCGTGCACCGCCGGTCGCGGGTGCCCTCGTGTCGAGTACACCCGTCGGCTGCCCGCACGACCGGGCGCCACGCGGGCCGGACGTCCCGACCGGCCCCGCCGAAGGTCCCGAGGGGCCGCCCGGGACCTCCGGCGGGGTTGGGCGGGGTTGGGGTCGGGTCAGGCGGCCAGGAAGGCCTCGATCGCCCGGGCGAGGTCCTTGGGGGTCTCCTCCGGCGGGTAGTGCCCGGCGTCCGCGAGGACTTCGAGGCGGGCGTTGGGGTACCAGCGCAGCCAGGTCGCCTCCATGGCCTCGGCGCCGAGCGCCGGGTCGTGGGCGCCGACGACGAGCAGCACGGGCGTGGGGTTGTCGCGGACCCGCTCGTGGAAGTCGGTGCCGGACCAGGAGTCGAGGTAGGAGCGGAAGGCGGCGGTCGTGGAGCGGCTGACCGAGCGGTCCACGAGGGCGTCCAGCCACGGGGCGCCGTGCCGGCCGCCGGTCGTGTGGTCGATGATCGCCCGGCGCAGCGCCGGGTCGTCGACGGCGCCCGAGAAGAGCTGCCGGCTCTCCTCGTCGAGCGGGAAGCCGGCGGCGGAGACGGGCGAGATCCCGACGATCGAGCGGACCCGGTCGGGCGCGTCGAGCAGCATGAGCTGGGCGGCCTTGCCGCCCATGGAGTGGCCGATGACGGAGAACGAGTCCCAGCCGAGGTCGTCGGCGACGGCCAGCGCGTCGGCCGCGACCTCCTCCATGGTGTAGGCGCCTTCGGCGTCCCTGGCCTCGCCGTAACCGCGGCAGTCGACGAAGGCGTAGCTGCCGGCCGAGGCGTCGAGGTGCTCCCGGAGCGGGTCGAAGCTGCTGCGGTCCCCGAACCAGTTGTGGAGGACGAGGGCCCTCCCCGGGCCGTCGCCGTGGACGTCGTACGGAAGTACCCGGCCGGTCATGGTGCCCCCTGCGTGCGAGGTGGTGATGAGGGTGGTGGTCGTCGTCCGCCCGCCGCCGCGGCGCCGGTGGACGACGACCGAGTGTGACGGCCCGCACGCGCCCGGTCAACAGGCCGGGGTGTCGCCCGGGCGTGTCCCGGGCGCCACGGGCGCGTGCCGGGTGGCCGGCGGAAGGCCTCCCCCGGCCCGGGGAGCTGCCGCGCCGGGATGCGGCGGCTTTCCCGGCGGGCGCATGCTGACTGTGTGACCCCGCACGGCCCGGGCCCCGGCCCGCCCCAGGGCCCGGCCCCGGGCCCACCCCCCGGCACGCCGTCGCAAGCCCTGACGCAGGCGCTGGCGGAGGCGGCGACGGACGCCGTGGAGGCGGTCGGCGGCTACGCAGGCGGGGTGTACCTGCGCTCCGGTACGGAGGGGCTGCTGCGCCTGTCGATGCTGGCCGGGCTGCCGGGCGAGCTGTTCCGGCCGTGGTCGCGGATGCACACCAACCGCCCCTTCCCGGTAGCCGAGGTCCACCGCTCCGGGCAGCCGGTGCACCTGGCGGACGTCGAGGAGTCGATGCGGCGCTTCCCGCAGCTGGTGGCGAGCCTGCCCTTCCCCTTCGCGTCCCTGTACGCCCCCGTGGTCTCCGGCGGGGAGCGCTTCGGGGTCCTCGTGGTGCTGCGCCCGCCGACGCCGGGGCTGCCGGTCGGGGCGCGGGACCGGGAGCGGATGACCCGGGCCGGGCTGCGGCTCGGCGAGGTGCTCGCGGAGCTCTCGGCGCGCGGCACCGGCGTGTGGTGGCCGGGCGACCCGGTCTGCGTGCAGCTGCCGTCGGGGGCGGTGCCGCCGGTGCGGTTCGGTTCCTTCGACTGGGACCTGGCGGCCGGGACGGTGACGATGGACGACGGCCTGCGGTCGATCCTCGGCGTCCCGGACGCCTCCCTGCTGCCGATCGAGGCGCTGACCTCACGGCTCGATCCGGAGGACGGGTACGCGCTGTGGGCGGCGGCCCGCAGGACGGGCACGGCGGACGACGGCGGCGGGGTGCGGCGGCTGCGGCTGAAGGGGCCGGACGGCGGGCTGCACCTCCTGGAGGTGTCGGCGCGCTCGCGGTTCGTCGGGGCGGACGGGCACCGGCACCTGGCGGGCAACCTGGTGGACCTGGGCACGGGCCTGGTCGGCTCGGACGCCACGGACCGGCTGCCCCGGGCGATCCTGGCCATCGACCGGCTGGGCCGGGTGACCTACGTCAACGAGCGCACCGAGCGCCTCCTGGGCCGCCCGCGCGGGGCGCTGGCCGGGCGGCCGCTGTGGGAGGCGCTGCCGTGGTTCGGACTGCCGTTCCACGAGGAGCAGCTGCGGGCGGCGCTGCTGTCGACGGAGCCGGTGCGCTTCCTGGCCCGCCCCGAGCAGGGGCGGTGGCTGTCGGTGTCGCTGCACCCGGGCCGGGACGGGGTGACGATGGTCCTCGTCCCGGAGGAGGAACCGGCGCCCGGGTCCGCCGTACCGCCGCCTCCTCCCACGCCGTCCGTGCGCGCCGGAGACGGGCTGGGCTCGGAGGCCGCGCGGGCGGCGTCGCTCTACCGGCCGGTGGCGCTGGCGATCGCGCTGACGGAGGCGGTGACGGCGCGGCAGGTGTCGGCGGTGGTCACGGAGGAGCTGCTGCCGGCCTTCGGCGGCCGGCAGCTGGCGATCTACCTGCTGAGCGAGCGGCGGATGTACCTGGCGTGGGAGACGGGTTTCCCGCCGGGCTTCCTCGACCCCTTCGACGGGGTGGCGCTCGACGCCCACGTGCCGGGCGTGGACGTGCTGACGTCCGGCCGGGCGATGTTCTTCGAGTCGATGCAGGTGCTGCACCGGGCCTATCCGGAGCTGCCGCTGGACGCGGAGACGGGCGCGCGGGCGTTCCTGCCGCTGATCGCCTCGGGCCGGCCGGTGGGCTCGTGCATCCTCGGCTTCGACCGGCCGCGCGACTTCGGGCCGGAGGAGCGGGCGGTGCTCACGGCGCTGGCCGGGCTGATCGCCCAGGCGCTGGAGCGGGCGCAGCGGTACGACACCGAGGCCGCCGTGGCGCGGGGCCTCCAGGACGCGCTGCTGCCGCACCGGCTGCCGGTCCGGGAGGGCATGGAGACGGTGGGCCGCTATCTGCCGGGCACGCAGGGCATGGACGTGGGCGGGGACTGGTACGACGTGCTGGAGACGGCCGGCGGCGAGCTGGCGCTGGTCATCGGCGACGTGCAGGGGCACGGGGTCGCGGCGGCGGCGACGATGGGTCAGCTGCGGAGCGCGGTGCGGGCCTTCGCGCTGAGCGGCCTGCCCCCGCAGGAGGTCGTGCGCGGCACCAACCGGCTGCTGATCGACCTGGACCCCGGTCAGTTCGCCAGCGCCTGCTACGTCCTGCTGAACACCAGGACCGGCGACGTACAGGCGGTGCGTGCGGGGCATCCGCAGCCGCTGCTGCGGCGGCCGGACGGCGTGGCGGAGCTGCTGGACATCGCGGGCGGGGTGGTGCTCGGGGTGGACGACCGCGCGGCCTATCCGGTGACCCGGCTGCGCCTTGAGGAGGGCGCGGTCCTGGCGCTCTTCACGGACGGCCTGGTGGAGCGCCCGGGCGCGGACATCGACGAGGGCGTGGAGCGGCTGCGCCGGATCCTGGCGTCGACGGGCTCGCTGCCGCTGCCGGAGGCGGCGGACCGCCTGATGCACAAGGCGGTGCGGTCTTCGGACCGCCCCGACGACATCGCCCTGCTGCTCGCGTCCCGCTGGCGTCGGCACGGCGGCTAGGCCGGGTGCCGGGGGGCTCACCCGGTCGGGTCAGCGGCGCTGGTCGGCGGGGGTGGGCGCGGCGAGGCTGGGGAGGGTCCGGCCGTCCGGGCCGGACGAGAACCGGGTGGGCGCGCGTCGGCCGCCCGAGGCGAGGAGGTCCCGTGCAGCAGGACAAGCAGCCCGACTACCGGCCGGTGGTCTTCCGCGACCGCTCGGCGGGGTACGCCTTCCTGACCCGGTCGACGGCGACGAGCGAGTCGACCATCGAGTGGGACGACGGCAACACCTATCCGGTGGTCGACGTCGAGATCTCCTCGGAGAGCCACCCGTTCTTCACGGGGAAGGCGCGCTCGGTCGACCCGGAGGGCCGGATCGCCAGGTTCGAGCGCCGGTACGGCGAGGACGGCTGAGGCGTCCGGAGGACCCGGGCGGGGCGGGGTGTCGTCGTGGTGACGTCACCCCGCCCGCGCCGTTCCGTCCCGGTCCGTGAGGGACCGCGCGGGGGTGGGTCAGGCCTCGACGACGCCGGACTTGGCGATCTTGATGGAGGCCTTGGTGGCGCCGGAGGCGGAGCCGAGGGCCTCGATCTTCTTGACGATGTCCTGGCCCTCGACGACCTCGCCGAAGACGACGTGCTTGCCGTCGAGCCAGTCGGTGACGATCGTGGTGATGAAGAACTGCGAACCGTTGGTGTTCTTGCCCGCGTTGGCCATCGAGAGCAGGAACGGGCGGTCGTGCTTCAGCTTGAAGTTCTCGTCCTCGAACTTCGCGCCGTAGATGCTCTTGCCGCCGGTGCCGTTGTGGTTGGTGAAGTCACCGCCCTGGAGCATGAAGGCGGGGATGACGCGGTGGAAGCCGGAGCCCTCGTAGCCGAACCCCTTCTCGCCCGTGGCGAGCTCGCGGAAGTTCTGCGCCGTCTTCGGGACGACCTCGTCGAACAGGGTGAAGACGATCCGGCCGGCCGGCTGGTCGTCGATGGTGATGTCGAAGAAAACGTTGTTGCTCATGGGGACATCCTGTCATTACCCGCGCACCGCGCGCGCCCGGGCCGCCTCCCGGCGGGTCACGACGCACCGGTGCCCCGCGCCGACAGGGACGCGGGGCACCGGAGACGGTGGGCGAGGCTCAGCCGAGTCCGTTCCCGGCGCCGTCGGCGACGGCGCCCTCCACGGTCGTGACGGTCTCGTGGAGCACGGCCCCGGCGCCGTCCTCCTGGAGGAGCCCGGTGGCCCCGCCGAGCGGGCTCTCCGCCGCGCTGGCCTGCGGCGGCGGGGTGACGAGGGCGGTGACGACGCCTGCGGCGAGGGAGGCGATGGCGAGCATGCTGCGCTTCTTCATGCCCTGGTCAACTGCCGGGACGGAAAAGAGTTACGGCCGCCCCGCCGCCGATGGGCACCGGCCCCCGGCGCGCGGGGCGACGGGGCCTGTCATCCGTCAACTCGCTCCGGGGGCGCGGAGTCCCCGGTGGCGACGAGACCGGCCTCGTAGGCGAGGATCACGAGGTGGACCCGGTCGCGGGCGTCGAGTTTGGCGAGGAGCCGGGTGACGTAGGTCTTCACGGTGGCGAGGGTGATGTGGAGCTCCTCGGCGATCTCCGTGTTGGACAGGCCCCGGCCGACGAGGGTGAGGACCTCACGCTCGCGTTCCGTGGTGCGTCCGGCGACGTGCCGGGCGGCGGGGGCCGGTCCGTCCGGCGCGGCGGCGCGGCCGTCGCGGGGGCGGCGGGTGAACTCCTTGATGAGCCGTCCGGTGACGGCGGGGGCGATGAGGGCGTCGCCGGAGGCGACGACGCGGACGGCGGCGAGGATGTCGTCCATCGCCATGTCCTTGACGAGGAATCCGGACGCGCCGGCGTGCAGCGCGCCGTAGACGTGGTCGTCGTCGTCGAAGGTCGTCAGGACGACGACGCGGGCGCCTGACCGGCCGGCGGTGATCCTCCGGGTCGCCTCGATGCCGTCCGTGCCGGGCATGCGCAGGTCCATGACGACGACGTCGGCGCCGGTCTCCTCGACGAGCCGCACGGCCTCGGCGCCGTCGGACGCCTCGCCGGCGACGCGCAGGTCCTCGGTCTCCGCCATGACCATGCGCAGGGCGGTGCGCACCAGCGGCTGGTCGTCGGCGAGGACGACCCGGACCGGGCGCGGGGCGGGGGCGGTGGTGTCGCTCATGCGGGGGCGTCTCCTGGTGGGACGGGCAGGTGGGCGGTGACGCGGAAGCCTCCGCCGGGGCGGGGCCCCGCGGTGAACTCGCCGTGGAGCAGGCCGACGCGCTCGCGCATGCCGACGAGGCCGTAGCCGGAGCCGCCGCCGCTCGGCGCGCGCCGGCGGCCGGGGGCGGCGGCGGGGTTCTCGACGGTGAGGGCGAGGACCCCGGGGTCGCGGTGGTCGACGGTGACGGTGCAGTGGTCGGCGCCGGAGTGGCGGACCACGTTGGTGACGGACTCCTGGAGGACCCGGAAGGCGGAGAGGTCGACTTCGGGCGGCAGGCGGCGCGGGCCGCCGACGCGGCGGACGGTGACGCGCACCCCGGCGGCGCCGGTGGTCTCGGCGAGCCGGTCGAGGGCGGCGAGCCCGGGCGGCTCGGTGGGCGCGGGGTCGCCGGTCGTGCCGGGCGCGTCGGCGCCGCGCAGGGCGCCGAGCATGCGGCGCAGGCCCGCGAGGGTCTCCCGGCTGGCGGCCTCGATCTCGTCGAGCGCGTCGCGGGCCAGTTCGGGGCGCTTGTCGATGACGAGGCGGGCGGCTCCGGCCTGGAGGGCGACGATGCCGATGCTGTGGGCGACGGTGTCGTGCATCTCCCGGGCGATCCGCAGCCGTTCGGCGGTGACCGCCTGTTCGGCGGCGCGGCCGCGGGTCTCCTCGGCGTGCAGCCGGGTCTGGCGGGCGGAGCGGCCGAGGAGCCAGACGGCGCCGGCGGTGGCGACCACGGCGAGGGCCGTGGTGGTGCCCGCGGTCCAGCCGGCGAGGGCCCGCACGCCGAGGTGGCCGAGGACGACGCCGGCCGCGAGGACGAGGGCGCGTTCGGACTCCTTCGCGGGCCGCCGGTCGGCGATGACGTAGAGGGCCACGTCGACGGCGACGTACTGGGCGAGCGGGATGGCGGTGACGCCCAGCGGCGTGGAGCCGAGGACCGCGGCGGCGAGGAGGTGGCCGAGGGCGGCGGTGGGCCGGCGTTCGAGGAGCGCGCTGCCGCGCAGGGCCAGGGCGGTGGCGAGGCCGAGCATCGTGAGCCCGTCCCAGCGGAGGAAGACGACGCCGGCAAGAACGTCGGCCTCCTGCTGGCCGGGCAGCCGCAGCCGGAGGAGCACGGTGAAGAGGAGCCCGGCGAGCCAGGCGAGCGCGGCCCACCAGCCGGGGGTGACCCGTGTGCGGAGGGGCGCTGGCGCGGTCGCTGACATCCGGTGATCGTAGAGCGCGGCGCCGGGCCGTGGCATCGACCCCTGGTCGTACGACCGGGGTCGACGGTGGTTCGCGTCGCTGTCCGTCCTGGTCGGATGCCCGGGGGCGGGTCCGTTCGGCACCGTGGTGGACATGATCGAAGTCAGGGAACTCACGAAGCGCTACGGCGCCACCACCGCGGTCGACGGACTGACGTTCACCGTGCGGCCGGGCCGGGTCACCGGCTTCCTCGGGCCCAACGGCGCGGGGAAGAGCACCACCCTGCGGATGGTCCTCGGGCTGCACGCGCCGACGAGCGGGGCGGTGACGGTCGGGGGCCTGCGGTTCGCGGACCGGCCGCGCGGGCTGCGGCACGTGGGCGCGCTCCTCGACGCCTCGGACGCGCACGGCGGGCGGACCGCCCGGGCGCATCTCGCGGCCCTCGCGCGGAGCAACCGGATCCCGCTCGCGCGGGTCGACGCGGTGCTGGCGGAGGTCGGCCTGGCCGGCGCGGCGCGGCGGCGGATCGGCGGTTTCTCGCTGGGGATGCGGCAGCGGCTCGGCATCGCGGGCGCGTTGCTGGGCGATCCGCCGGTGCTGCTGTTCGACGAGCCGTTGAACGGGCTCGACCCGGAGGGCGTCCGCTGGGTGCGGGGGATGTTCCGGCGGCTCGCGGCGGAGGGCCGGACGGTCTTCGTCTCCAGCCATCTGATGAGCGAGATGGAGCACACCGCCGACGACCTGGTGGTGGTCGGCCGGGGACGGCTGATCGCCGAGGAGAGCCTGGCGGAGTTCGCGGCGCGCGGGGCGCGGCCGAGCGTCGAGGTAGGGACGCCGGCCCCCGGGGTGCTGACGCCGCTGCTGCTCGCCGCGGGCGCGGAGGTGGTCGCCGAGGAGGGCCGGCTGACGGTGACGGGGCTGAGCGCGGCCCGGATCGGCGAGCTGGCGGCCGGGCACGGGGTGGTGCTCGACGGGCTGACGGCCCGCGGGGCCTCCCTGGAGGAGGCGTTCATGGAGCTGACGGCGGAGAGCGCCGACTACACGGCGGGGGATGCGCGATGACGACGATGATCGCTTCGGTGGTGGAACCGCGGGCGAGGTTCCGGGACCTGGTGGCCTCGGAGTGGCTGAAGCTGTGGTCGCTGCGTTCGACGGGCTGGTCGCTGCTGCTCGGCACGCTGGCGGTGGCCGCCTTCAACGTGGGCGCGGCGTGGGACCACTGGCGGTACTGGTACGCGTACGACGAGGCGGCGCGGGCGGCGTTCGTGACGGACGGCATGGCGCTCGGGGACGCGTTCACGGGGAACGCGGCGACGGTGCTGGTGCTGTGGTGCGCGGCGATGGGCGCGGTGGCGGTGGTCGGCGAGTACGGCAGCGGGCAGGTGCGGACGACGTTCGCGGCGGTGCCGGCGCGCGGGGCGCTGGTCTCGGCGCGGGCGCTGGTCCTCGCCGGGGTGTACACGGGGTTCGGGGCGGTGGTCGCGGGCGGCTCGTTCTGGGCCACGCAGGCGGTGCTGTCGCTGCGCGGGGCCGGGGTGCCGCTCGGACATCCGGGGGCGGTGCGGCTCGTGGTGGCGTCGGCGCTGCTCGCTCCGGTGAGCGTGCTGGCCGGGATGGCGCTGGGGGCGCTGCTGCGGCGCGGGGCGGCGGCCGTGGTGGGTGCGGTGGTGGTGCTGCTCGTGCTGCCGATGGTGCTGAGCGAGGAGCGGCGGCCGACGGCGGTGCTCGCGCACGCGACGCCGTTCCGGGCGTGGCACCGGCTGGCGGGGGACGGCGCGGTGGGGCCGTACCCGTGGACGACGGGCGGGGCGTGGCTGGTGTACGGCGCCTGGGCCGTGGCCTCGGTCCTGGTGACGGTCGTGGTGGTGCGCCGGCGGGACCAGTGAGGCGGGTCAGCGGGGGTCCGGCCGGGTGAGGCGGCGGCGGACGAGGGTCTCGTGGACGAGGCGGCCGACGAGGGCGCCGCCGTAGACGACGAAGCCGACGCCGACGAGCCAGGACTGGAGGACGAGGACGGTGCCGAACTGGCCGTAGGTGACGGCGTTGGAGGCGATCAGCGGGGAGAAGACCAGCTGGGAGAAGATCCGCAGCCCGAGGAGGCCGAGGGCGGTGAGCACGGCGCCGGGCAGCAGGGCCCGCCAGCGGAGGCGGCCGCAGAGGAGGAAGCGCTGGGACCACCAGAAGAAGAGGAAGGTGCCGAGGAGGTCGCCGAGGGCGACGAGGACGGTGACGCCGGCGGGGGCGTGTTCGGGGGTGGGGAAGGCGACGAAGAGGAGGAGGGCGGCGACGAGGACGGCGAGCCAGACGACGTGGCGCCACATGGTGTGCCAGCGGGCGGTGGGGAGGTCCCAGACGCGCTCGTACCCGGTCTGGACGGCGGAGCCGAAGGTGACGCCGAAGGCGGCGAGGGCGGCGAGACCGAAGGCGGTGGTCCGCTGGAGCGCCTGGCCGGGCTGGCCGAAGAGCTGCTCGACCTCCTCCTCGGAGACCTCGGTGACGCCGAGGCCCTGGATGAGCCAGCGGGCGAAGCCCTGGCCGCGGGAGAGGTCGGCGGCGGCCACGACGATGAGGAGGGGGACGAGGGTGAGGAGGCTGAGGGCGGCGAATCCCATGGCGCGGTGCATGAGTTCCACCGCGCGGCCCCGGTTCCAGATCAGCCCCGCGTTCGACTCGGCCAGGCGGACGCGCAACCGCTGGAACCAGGGGGCGTGTTCGGGCGGCGGCGGGTCGCTCGGCGTCTCCGGGGTGGGGGGCATGTCAGGTGCGGTACCCGCCGGAGGGCCGGGTCCCGCAGCGATGCGGCCGAACGGGTGGGTGCGGACCCGGTCAGGGGAGGCGGCGGGCGCCGGGGCCGGGGGTGGCGGTGACCTCGCGGGCGGTGAGGACCTCGGCGTCCTCGCCGGCGCACTGGACGACGACCCGGACGGGGGAGCCGCAGGCGGTGTGGCGGATGTCCAGGACGGGGCCCTCGGGGTCGCCGGTGTGGGTGTCGCCCCACTGCTTGAGGGCGAGCATGACGGGCCAGAGGTCGACGCCCTTGGGGGTGAGCCGGTACTCGTGGCGGGTGCGGGTGCCGGGTTCCCGGTAGGGCACGCTGCTGAGGACTCCGGCGGCGACGAGTTTGCGGAGCCGGTCGGCGAGGACGGCCTCGGAGAGGCCGATGTGGCGGCGGAAGTCGTCGTACCGGCGGACGCCGTTGAAGGCGTCGCGCAGGATGAGCAGGCTCCACTTCTCGCCCACCAGGTCCAGGGTGCGGCGGACCGAGCAGTTCTCGGTGTCGATCTCCAGCCACTTCATCGTCCCACCATAGCCACCTGGCTCTGTCGTTGACAGTCAGCTGACGGCAGGGCTAGCTTCGATGAAGAGAGTCAGCTGCCGGGACGGCGGCGGGGAACGACGGAGCGGAGTGGTCATGGGGCGGTCACGGACGGTCGAGTGGGAGGACGCCGGGGCCACGGCGCGGGCGGCGGCCTCGATGGCCGGGCTCGACTTCCTGCGCGAGATGATCGCGGGCCGGCTGCCGGGACCACCGATCGCGGCACTGCTCGGCTTTACCCTGGCGGAGGCCGAGCACGGGCGGGCGGTCTTCGTCCTGGAGCCCGGCGAGGAGCACTACAACCCGATCGGCAGCGTGCACGGCGGCGTCTACGCCACGCTCCTCGACTCGGCGGCCGGGTGCGCGGTGCACACCACGCTGCCGCTGGGGACCGCGTACACCTCGCTCGACCTGCAGACCCGCTTCCTGCGGCCGATCACGATGGACACGGGCAAGGTGCGGGCCGTCGGCACGGTCCTCTCGCAGGGGCGGCGCACCGCCCTCGCCGAGGCCGGCCTGTACGACGAGGAGGACCGCCTCCTCGCGCACGCCACCAGCACCTGCATGCTCTTCCCGGTTCCCGGCCGGGAGACGGGCGCCGGCGCTCGCGCCTGACGCCCGGCGCGCGTCCGTCCGGTCAGCGCTGCGCGAGGACCGGGCGGGCGCGGGTACAGCGGTCGGGGGCCGCGTCGGGAGCCGCGGTCGCCTGGAGGGCGGCGCTGACCAGGGTGGCCAGCAGGTCGATGTCGGAGCCGGCGTCGAGCCGCACCGTCACCCAGCCGGAGCCGGCCCGGAGCCGTACCGCGGTCGAGTTCTGGAGGGCGGGGCGCAGCCGGGCGACCATCGCCCGGGTGAGATGGACGTCGGCCTCGTGCTCGCCGTGGAAATGGACGATCTCCTCCGTCGCCGTCCCCAGGCCGAGTTCCGCACCGCAGTGCGTACGGCCACGGGTCAGCGAGGGCCAGCTCATCAGACGTTCACTGGCATGCCTGGCCGTGTTCATACGAGGAGCGTGCCGGGCTCCGGGGCCCTGCACAAGCGTCCTGGCGAAAGAATCCCGTCGAGACCGGAAACGGACTGCCGAAGAGGGCGATGTGACGGTTTGTCACCACGGTGGGTGGGGTCCGGGGAGCACTCCGTCACCGCCCTCGGGCCGGCTCGCCGGGCGGGTGCGGACCCGGGCGGCGAGGACGGCGACGTCGTCCTCGGCGTGGCGCGCGTCGAGCCGGCGGAGGACCTCCTCGACGACCCCGTCGGGCCCGGGGTCCGGCGGCAGGCGCAGTCCGGCCAGCCGGGCCAGCGAGACGTCGATGTCCTCGCCCCGCCGTTCGACCAGGCCGTCGGTGAAGAGCAGCAGGGTGTCGCCCTCGCCGAGCGGCCGGGTGGCGGGTTCGTAGCCGCCGACGCCGGTGCCGAGCGGCGGGCCGACGGGGAGGTCGACGAGTTCGGCGGAGCCGTCCCGGCCGAAGACCGCGGGCGGGAGGTGGCCGGCGCTGGCGAAGGTGGCGGTGCCACGCCCCGGGTCGACGCGGACCAGCAGACAGGTGGCGGGGCGGCGGGCGCCGTCCTCCGCGACCACCGCGTCCAGGTGGCGCAGCACCCGGTGGGGCGGGAGGTCGGTGGAGGCGACCTCGCGGAGGGCGGAGCGGTAGGCGTTCATGTCGACGGCGGCGTCGAGACCGTGGCCCATGACGTCGCCGACGACGAGGAGGCTGCGGCCGAAGTGGAGCCGTACCGTCTCGAACCAGTCGCCGCCGACCAGGGTGCGCGGGCCCGCGGGCAGATAGCGGCCGGAGATCTCCAGATTGGGGTGCGGCCGGCCCGGTTCGGCGACGAGCGCCCGCTGGAGGTGGAGCGCGACGGACTCCGTGGCGGCGAGCCGCCGGGCATGCCGGATGTGCCGGGCGGCGAGCCGCGCCGCCTGCTCCACGACGACCCGGTCGTCGTCGGTGTACGGGGGCGCGTGCCGGCTCAGGGTGACCGTGCCGAGCGAACGCTCCCGACCCACGGCGAGCGGGGCGGAAAGGGCGTGGACGGCGCCCTCGGCCGCAGAAACCCCGCCTGCAGAGCCCTCCCCCGGGGCGCCCTGGCCCGCGACGCCCTCGCCCGCGACGCCCGGAGCCTCGGAGCGCGGGGCACTGACGTCTGGACCGGCGGAACCAGGACCGCCGGCCTCCGGACCGGCGGAGCGCGGGCCGGCGGTGTCCGGGGCGGTCTGGCGGTCGGCGTCGGTGGTGAGGGTGACGACGGCGGTTCCGCCGGGGTGCCGGGTGAGGAAGGCGGTGAGTTCGTGGCGGGTGGTGGCCTCGTCCAGCGTGGTCCCGATGGAGCCGATCGCGGCCTCCAGGACCTCCGCGAGGGGCCGCGGCCCCTCGCGGGCCGGGGTGGGCGCCTCTTCTCGTTCCGCCACGACACCTCCACCGCCGTGCGGCCACCGGGCGGGCGGCGGGCGCCCGCTCACCCCCATTGCACCAGCGGGCGGCGTTCCGCGCGCGGCGCGAGCCGACGCGGGAACGGTTGTGCGGTGGTGCGGGATCTGATCAAGTACAGCCAGAGGCTACCGGCCAGTACGAATCTTCGCTCCCCGGGGGGACAGCCATGACGAACGGGTTCTTCGGCTCCGTCGACGAGGTCACGGAGCGGCTCGCGGCCACCGGCTACCTCGCCTCCCCCGCCATCGCCACCACCGTCTTCCTCGCCGACCGGCTCGGCAAGCCGCTCCTGGTCGAGGGTCCCGCGGGCGTCGGCAAGACGCAGCTGGCCAAGGCCGTCACCGAGGCGGCCGGCGCCCGGCTCGTCCGGCTCCAGTGCTACGAGGGCGTCGACGAGGCCCGCGCGCTGTACGAGTGGAACCACGCCAAGCAGCTGCTGCGGATCACGGCGGGGCGCGGCGAGTCCTGGGACGAGGCCCGCACCGACATCTTCAGCGAGGAGTTCCTCCTCCCCCGGCCGCTGCTGACCGCGATCCGCTCCGAGGAGCCGACCGTGCTGCTCGTGGACGAGACCGACAAGGCCGACGTCGAGATCGAGGGCCTGCTCCTGGAGGTCCTCGGGGACTTCCAGGTCACCGTGCCCGAGCTGGGCACGATCACCGCCGCCCGGCGCCCCTTCACGGTCCTCACCTCCAACGCCGCCCGCGAACTGACCGAGGCGCTGCGCCGGCGCTGCCTCTTCCTGCACATCGGCTTCCCCGAGGAGGAGCTGGAGCGCCGGATCGTGACGCTGAAGGTGCCCGGCCTCGACGCGGCCCTCGCGGCCTCGGTGGTCCGGGTCGTGGGGGCGCTGCGCGCGATGGACCTGCGCAAGGTGCCGTCCGTGTCGGAGACGATCGACTGGGCGCGGACGCTGCTCGCGCTGGGCGCGGACCGGCTGGACGAGCGGGTGGTCCGGGAGACCCTCGGCGTGCTGCTCAAGCACCAGGACGACATCGTGCGGGCCGCGGCCCTGCTCGACCTGGACGCGGTGTGAGCGGCACCGGCACCGCGACGGCGGCCGGGCCGGTCGCGCGTCTCACCGGCTTCGTGGCGGCACTGCGCGACCACGGCTTCGGCATCGGGACCGGTGAGACCGTCGACGCCGGGCTCGCGCTGGAAGCGGTCGGGTTCGCCGACCGGGAGCGGATGCGGGAGGCGCTCGCCGCGACCCTGCTGCACGGGGAGCGGCAGCGTCCGGTCTTCGACCGGGTCTTCGACCTGTACTTCCCCGCCGTCGTCACCGTCCCCGACCCCGGGACCGACGGCTGGTCCTCGTACCAGACGCTCTCCCGGCTCCGCCCCGAGACGCTCCTGGCCCGGGTGCGGGCCGCGCGCACGGCGGCCGGGCGGGAGCCGGACTTCACCGACCGGCTGCTCGACGACGAGATCCGCCGGGCCGTCGAGGGCTTCCGCGAGCGGGTGCGGACCGAGGCGCGGCGGCGGGTCGCCGAGGTGCGGGGCCGCGACGAGGTGGCCCGGCGGGCGGTCGCCGTGACGGCGGACCGGGTGGACTTCCTGCTGGCCGGACGGGAGCAGCTGGAGGAGCTGCGCCGCACGGTGCGGCCGCTGGCGCGGAAGCTGGCGACCCGGCTCGCGGCCCGGCGGCGGCGGGCCGCGCGCGGCGAGATCGACCTGCGCCGGACCCTGCGGGGCTCGCTGTCGACGGGCGGCGTGCCGGTGCGGCCGGTGCTGCGCCGGCGCCGGCCGGGCCGGCCGGAGCTGGTGCTGCTGTGCGACGTGTCGGGTTCGGTGGCGGGTTTCGCGCAGTTCACGATGGTGCTGGTGCAGGCGCTGCACGACCAGTTCAGCCGGGTGCGGGTGTTCGCCTTCGTCAACCGGTGCGACGAGGTCACCGGGCTGCCGGCCCCGGGCGCGGCGGATCCCGTCGGGCTCGGCGAGCGGATCCTCGCCGGGGCCCGGCTGACCGGCTGGCACGGGCAGAGCGACTACGGGACGGCGCTCGACGAGTTCGCCGAGCGGTACGCGGACGCCGTCGGCCCCCGCACGGTCGTCTTCGTCCTCGGCGACGCCCGCACCAACAACGCCGACCCCCGCCCCGAGGCGCTGCGGCTGATCGCGGAGCGGGCCCGCCGGGTCCACTGGCTCAACCCCGAACAGCCCGCCCTGTGGGGCACGGGCGACTCGGTGGCGCCGCTCTACGCGGAGCTCGTGGACATGCGCCCCTGCCGCAACGCCCGCCAGCTCGGCGAGCTCATCGCCCGCCTCCTTCCCGTCTGAACGGCTCCGGCCCCGTCCGAGCCGCGCCCCGCCCCGTCCGAGCCGCGCCCGGGAGCCGGGCGCGGCCGGCCCGCCCGTGGCAGGATCGGGCCATGGCCCCGACCGGATCCGACCGTCCCGAGACCGACTTCCCGCGCGGTATCGGCGCGCCCGCGACCCGTGCGCTCGTCGCCGCCGGGTACACCGGGCTCGACCGGCTGGCCGGGGTGCCGGCCGCCGAGCTCGCCGCGCTGCACGGGGTGGGCCCGAAGGCCCTGCGGGTACTCGCCGAGGCCCTGGCCGAGCGCGGCACCGCACTCGGCTGACCCCGGCTGTACCGACCTCGGCTGTACTGCCCCGGGGCGGGCGTTCTAGCGTGGGGGCCATGGAACTCCTGGGAGACATCACCCCCGACCGCCCGCTGCTCGTCCTCGCCGTCAAGGAGGAGGCGCAGTTCCTGGACACGTCGCTGCCCGTGCTCCTCACCGGCATAGGCAAGGTGAACGCCGCGAGCGCCCTCGCCCTCACCCTGGCCCGGGGCCCGCGCCCCACGGGTGTCGTCAACCTCGGCACCGCCGGCGCGCTGCGCGCCGGCTGGACGGGCACGCACGTCGTCGGCACCGTCGTCCAGCACGACCTGGACGGCGAGCTCCTCGCGCGGCTGACGACGGGCGAGACGTTCGGGGCGCCGATCTCCCTCCCCGACGGCGGGGACGTGGTGCTCGCCACCGGGGACGCGTTCATCTCCGACGAGGCCTCCCGCGCCCGGCTGGCCGAGCGGGCGCCGCTGGTCGACATGGAGGGGTACGCCCTGGCCGCCGCCGCGGAGCTCGCCGGGGTGCCGCTGCGGATGGTGAAGCACGTCAGCGACGAGGCGGGCGCCGGCGCCGACCGCACCTGGCGCGAGTCGGTCGCCGCCTGCTCCCGCGAGCTGGCCGACTGGGCGGCGGCCCACATCCCGGCGTACAGCCTCTGACCGGCACCGCCCGGCCGCTCAGCCGAGCGGCAGTTCCAGGAACGACGCGGCCTCGGGCGGCGAGCCGATCTCGGTCTGCGTCCAGGTGACGGAGGCGTCGCCGTACAGCGGGTCCTTGCTGTCGACGACGAGCATCAGCCGGTGGCCCGCCGGGACGTCGTACGCGGCCGCCTGCAGGCGCCAGGTGACGGTGGTGTCCCGGTCGGGCTTCAGGTCGTAGGCGTTGAGCGGCTCGTGGGTGACGATCCGGGCCGTCCCGTCCTCGGCGACGTCGAAGAGGTGGGCGACGAGGCAGGCCGTGGTGACGGTGGAGCGGACGCTGAGGCGCAGCCGCGGGACGCCGCGGACGCGTCGGCCGACGGTCCCGCCGTCGGCCGCCACGAGGGGTTCGGTGGTCCAGGCGAGGGCGTGGCGCCGGTCGATCTTGCGGGTGTCGTAGATCTTCGGGCTGCCCTTCCACTCCTCCTGGCCGGTCCTGAGCGGCTCGCCCATCGCGGTGGCCTCGGTGTCGACGCCCGCGAGGAAGGTGCGGCGCCACCCGGTCGCCGGCCCGCCCGTCCCGTCCTCGCCGACGGGCACGAGCCCGCCGTCCGCGCCGCCGGCGCCCTCGCCGGTGAGGGCCAGGACCTCGTGGCCGACGGTGACGTCCCGCCAGGTGGGGCGGGACTCCCGGGCCGCGGGTTCGACGATCCGCCGGGCTCCGGTGGGCTGTCCGGTGACCGGGTCGGCCACGGGCTCGGTGACGTAGGTGAACATCACCTGGGCGCAGACCTCGTCCCAGTCCTCCACGCCGTTGCGCTCGCCCTTGAGGTGGTGGTCGAGCCAGGCGTACGCCTCGTCGAGGACGGGGTCGGGGGCGCCCGGCCGGGTGCCGAGGAGGCCGGCGCCCTCGGGGGCGGCGTGGTCGCCGATCCAGAGGTTGAGCCGCTTGGGCACCCGGAGCCGGTCGAAGGCGTCGACGGTCTGGTTCACCGCGAAGAGGCTCTCGTGCCAGGTGTGCGAGCAGAAGGTGGGCGTGCCGTGGTCGTCGGTGAGGTCGGTGTACGTCTCCGGGGAGCGACGCTCGGCCCAGCGGACGACGGCGTCGAGGTTCCGGTCGTTCAGGAAGTCGTCGAGGATCCTCCGGTTCTCCTCGTCGAACTTCTCCTCCACGGGCCCACCGGTGAAGCCGATGAGCGCCTTCACGGCGGCGAGGTGCCGGGTCCGGTTGTCGTAGAGGCTGGTGGCGAGGTTGCCCCAGGTGCTGAGGGCGACGACGGCGGCGACGCGTTCGTCGTGGGCGGCGACGAGCCGGCTGATGCCGGAGCCGTAGGACTCGCCCATGAAGCCGGTGACGGCGGGGGCGAAGTGCTCGACGGCGAAGTCGATCACGGTCGAGCCGTCGGCGACGTCGTGCGGGCCCGCGACGTCGACGTGCCCCTCGGAGGTGGTCGGCAGGCCGGGGATGCCGAGGCCGCGCGGGGTGTAGGCGAGGACGTGGTAGCCGCGCAGGGCGAGCGCGACGTACGCGCCGGGGAAGAGGCCCCAGCCGAAGGGGGTCCAGCCGGAGGGGAGGACGACGAGGGGGTGCGGGCCGGGGGCGAGCTGCCGCAGGCTGAAGGCGGAGAGGCGGTGGCCGTCGGTGGTCTCGATGCGGTGGTAGCCGGGCAGGGCCAGGCCGCGGACCCGGGCGACGCGTTCGGCCAGCGCGGCGGGGAGCGTGCCTTCCGGGAGCGCCCCGTCGTCGAGGAGGGCGGTGGCGACGGTCTGGCCGAGGCGGACGGCCTCGGGGTGGACCGTGCCACCGGAGGCCCACAGGCCGTCGTCGGCGAGACGGTCCGTGTCGGCCTGGGTGAGGGCCGCGCCGATGCCGGGGAATCGCGGGAACTCCTCGGACGCGCCGTCGGTGGTGGGGTTGGGCTGGGGCACGTGCACCCGTTCCTCTCGACTGGGGCGTGACGGTCCGTCACACACGGACCCACGCAAGCCTCACGTATCGGGAAGGGAGCGGCCAGAGCGCACGAAGGGCGCACGGATCACGCAAGGGGGCGGGAACGACCCAGGCGGCCGCGCAGTCGACGTTTGGGAGCGGACGAAGCCGTTCCGCAAGGTCGGCCCTGACTGTCCGGCACCGCCCGGCACCGCTGTCAGCGGGGGTCCTCCGCCGCGGCCGGCGCTCCGGTGCGGACGACGAGGAGCGCGGCGACGTCGTCGTCGAGACCGCCGTCGCCGTAGGCGGCGAGGTCCCGGTGGAGGAGCTCGGGGACCTGGTCGGAGGGGGCGCCGGCCCACTGGCGGGCGCGCTCTTCAAGCGGGTAGAAGACGCCGGCCCGGTCGCGGGTCTCGCTGACGCCGTCGGTGTAGAGCAGCAGCCGGTCCCCGGGGCCGAAGGGGAACTCCTCCACCCGGTGGCGGGAGTCGGCGAGGCCCGCGAGGTTGAGCGGCAGCGAGGGGTCGGCGACGTCCACGGTGACGACCTCGGTGCCGTGCTGGAGGAGCGGGGCCGGGTGGCCGCAGTTGAGGAGGCGGGCGGTGTCGCCGGCGTCGGGGAGTTCGACCAGGACGACGGTGGCGAAGCGTTCGGCGGCGTCGGACTCGGGGTCCCAGGCGGCGTAGCGGGCCAGGCCCTCGTCGAGCCGGTCGGCGAGCGCGGGCAGGTCGGGGGCGTCGTAGGCGGTGGAGCGGAAGGCGCCGAGGAGGACGGAGGCCGTCTCGACGGCGCCGAGGCCCTTGCCCTGGACGTCTCCGAGCATGACGCGGACGGCGCCGGGGATCTGGACGGCCTCGTAGAAGTCGCCGCCGATGCGGGCCTTGGCCGCGGCGGCCACGTACAGCAGGTGGAGCTCGACGGGGCCGAGCCGGGGCGGGGGCGGGCGGAGCACGACCCGCTGGACGACGTCGGCGACGGCGGTGACCTCGGCGAGGTCCCGTTCGCGGCGGGTGCGGACCGCGCTGACCCAGGCGGAGGCGGCGGTGACGCCGAGGATGATGCTCTCGCCGGCGAGGAGGTCCCCGACCTCGGGTCCGCCCCGGCCGACGACGAGCAGCGCCCTCAGCGCCATGGCCACGAGGCCCATGCCGATGGTGCCGCGGACGCTCCAGGTGGCGGCGGCGAGCGCGGGCACGGTGATGAGGAGCCGGTCGAGGCGCTCGGCGTCCGGGGTGATCAGGTCCGCGACGACGACCAGGGCCATGACCAGGACGGGCAGGGCGCGGCCGAGGGTGACCTGGGTCCGTGTAGCGGGGGCGAGCCGGGGCCGGGGCCGGGGACCAGCTGCGTGCATTTCATGATCGTACGCAGAACGGGCGGCGGGACCGGCGCGCGGCGCCGGGCTGGCGTGTCCCCCCTCTCCGCCCGCCGGCCCGGTCGCCGCCCGCCGCCGGGAGGGCGAGGGAGGCCGGCAGCGTGAGGGCCGCGAGCAGCGCGAGGGCGGGCAGCGCGGCCCCGTGCGCGGGGACGAAGCCGCCGCCGGGCACGAGGGCGAGGAGCGCGGCGGCGGTGGCGACGCCGAGGGCCGGGCCGGTGTTCATGGCGGTCTGCTGGAGCCCGCCGGCGACCCCGGCGTGCGCCTCGGGGGCGTGGCGGACGATCGCCGCGGTCGCGGTGACCATCAGGGTGACGAAGCCCGCGCCGAGGAGCGCGGCGCCGGTCCCGGTCGCCACGGCTCCCGCGCCGCCGTCGAGGCGGGCGAGGACCAGGACCCCGGAGGTGAGCAGGGCGCCGCCGGCGAGGGCCGCGCCCCGGGGTCCGAGCCGCCGCTGGAGCGGCGGGCAGAACGCGGCGCCGAGCACCATCAGGACGGCGAGCGGCAGGAAGCGCACCCCGGCGTCGAGCGGGTCGAGCCGCTGCGTCTCCTGGAGGAAGTACGTGGTCACGAAGAGGGTGCCGGAGAGCGCGGCGGAGGCGGCGAGCAGCGCGGCGAGCCCGGCGGCCACGGGGCGGCTCCGCAGCAGCGCGGGCGGCAGCAGCGGGTCCGTGGCCCGCCGTTCGTGGCGTACGAGGGCGAGCGCGGCGGTCGCCGAGGCGGCGAGGGCGACGGCGGCCCGCCCGCCCGCGCCGGGGTGCGGGAGCGTGACGAGCCCGTGCACGAGGAGTCCGAGCGCCCCGGCGAGCAGCAGGGCGCCGAGCGGATCGCCGCCGGCACGCGCGCGTGCGGGCTCCGTCCGGCGGGGCTCGCGGACGGTGAGGGCGAGGAGGCCGACGGCCAGGGTCGGGGGCACGCCGAGGAGGAAGACCGCGCGCCAGCCGTGGGCGGAGACCAGCGCGCCGCCGAGGAGGGGCCCGGCCGCGGCGGCAAGACCGATGGCGCCGGTGCGCAGCGCGATGGGGCCGGTGAGCCGGTCCGGCGGGTAGGCGGTGCGGAGCATGCCGAGGGTGGCGGGCTGGAGCAGCGCCCCGCAGACCCCCTGGAGGACCCGGAGCAGGATGACGGCGCCGATGCCGGGGGCGAGCGCGATCCCGGCTGAGGCGGCCGCGAAGCCGAGGGCGCCGAGGGCGAAGACCCGGTGGTGGCCGTGGCGGTCGCCGAGCCGTCCGGCGAGGACGAGGAGGCTCGCGACGGCGACGAGGTAGCCGGTGCCGGTCCACTGGACCTCGGCGACACCGGCGTGCAGGTCGCGCTGGAGGGCGGGCTGGGCGAGCGTCAGGACGGTGCCGTCGAGGGCGACGACGGCGGCTCCGGTGACGCTGCACACGAGGGTGCGGACGGGGGCGCGGACGGGGGCGCGGACGGGGGTGGCCGGGGCGGCGCTCACCGGGCCGGATCCGTCGGGCCGAGGTGGGCGTCGAGGGTGGCGCGGACGAGGGTCTCGGGGTCGTCGGAGCCGGTGGCGAGGGCGAGGCTGCCCCAGTGGCGGAGCTGGGCGAGGCCGTGGAGGTTCGCCCAGAGCGCGCCGGCGGCGGTGACGGGGTCGACGCCGGTGACGGCCGCGGGGCGGAGTTCGGCGACGAGGGCGGTCAGCCGGGCGAACAGCGGCAGGCTCGTCTCCCGCAGCCCCAGCCGGCCGCTCTCCAGCAGGTCGTGGCGGAACATCAGCTCGTACATGCCGCGACGCTCGGCGGCGTACGCGAGGTAGCGGCGGGCGAGGAGTTCGGCGCGCGCCCGGGGACCGGCGTCCGTGCGGTCGGCCTCCCGCTCGGCCTCGGCGACCGTGGCGGCGAGTTCGGCGAAGCCCTCGCGGGCGATGGCCGAGAGCAGGTCGAGGTGGGTGGGGAACCAGCGGCGGGGCGCGCCGTGGGAGACGCCCGCGCGGCGGGCGATCTCGCGGAGCGTGAGGGCCTGGGCCCCCTCGGCGTCGACGAGGGCCACACCGGTCCTGACGAGCAGCTCGCGCAGCTGCGGCCGGCCGTGCGGCTGAACGCCCGGCCGGCTCTGGGGCTGATCCTGAGGTGCAGAGTGAGACATAGACACTGTCTACCAGGTGGCGTAGACATCGTCTACGCCCCTGGGGGCCCATCGGTTACACTGGTGGACAGCGAAGGGGAGTAGCCCTGCGAACCGGTCGTCGACACACTGGAACCCCCGGGTTCCCGGTGACCGGGTCCGCGCACGACGCGGACGGGCGAGACCTTCGGCCAGGCATCACCACGTCCACAGCATCGTGGGCGTGGTCCGTCATGCCGGGCCGAGTGGTCCTCCCGTCGCCCACCGAGGTGTCGTGCGGAGCCATGGGGCCCGGACCGAGCAGAGAGCGCCGGTATGCACCTCGACCCCTTGGCGATCGTCACCGCCTTCGGGCTCATCTTCCTCGCCGAGCTTCCCGACAAGACGATGTTCGCGTCGCTCGCCATGGGCACGCGCATGCGTCCCCTGTACGTCTGGTTCGGCACCTCCGCGGCCTTCGCGGTGCACGTCGCCATCGCCGTCGGCGCGGGCAGCCTCCTCGGGCTGCTCCCCGGCTGGACCGTCAAACTCGTCTCCGCGCTGATGTTCGGCTTCGGCGCGTTCGTCCTGCTGCGGGCCGGGGGCGACGACGAGGAGGACGACGCGGGCGGCAGGACCGTCACCGGCTTCTGGCCGGTGTTCTCCACCGCCTTCACGGCCGTCTTCATCAGCGAGTGGGGCGACCTGACCCAGATCACCACCGCCAACCTCGCCGCCACCAACGGCACCGCGTCGACCGCGATCGGCTCCTTCCTGGCGCTGACCTCGGTCTCCGCCCTGGCCCTCGTCGCCGGCCGCTTCATCGCCAAGCGCGTGCCGCTCAAGACGGTCCAGCGCGTCGGCGGCGTCTGCATGGCGGGCCTCGCGATCTGGTCCCTCGTCGAGGTCTTCACCGGCTGACGCGCCCCGCCCGATCCGGCCCGGGGCCGTACCCGCACACGCGTGGGTACGGCCCCGGAGCCGTACCCGCCCCGTCGTCCCCGCGGAATCCCGCCCCGCCGTCGGTCACCGGTGCGATCATGCGTGGATGGCCACCACCTCCGAGCCGGCCGACCGCCTGACGGCGTTCGGGAACCAACTCGTCCACGTCCACCTCTGGCTCCGCGAGGAGCTCGCCGCGCTCCGCTCCGGCCTCGACGACCACCTGTCCGGCAGGGCCGACCGCCCCCGTGAGCTGCGGGCGCACTGCCTCGCCTTCTGCACCGCGCTCACCCGCCACCACACCGCGGAGGACGGCGGCGTCTTCCCGGCGCTCGCCGAGGCCCACCCCGAGCTGCGCCCCGTCCTCGACGAACTGGCCCACGACCACCTCCAGGTGGAGGAGCTCCTGGCGCGCCTCCAGGCCCTGCTCGACGGCCTGCCCGACGCGCCGGCCGAGCCGCTCGGCCCCGAGGCGGCGCGGAGGCTGAGCGGCGAGCTCGACGGGCTGATCGCGCTCGTCGAATCGCACTTCACCTACGAGGAGAAGAAGCTGGTCGCGGCCCTCGACGCGCTCTCGACTCCGCTGCCCGACGACTTCGCTCTGCGCGACCTCACGGACGGCTGACCGGGTCGCCTCCACCCACCCGTCACGCCGTACCCGCACGCCCGCACGCCCGCACGCACGCACCCAGGAGAGGACGCCCCATGAGTGACGATCCGGTCCACGGCGAGCTCGACCGGCTGGCCGGGGAGGTCTCCCCGCGGGTGGTCTCCTGGCGCCGGCACCTGCACCGGCACCCGGAGCTGTCCAACCGGGAGGCGGAGACGGCCCGCCTGGTCGCCGGTCATCTGCGGAGCCTGGGCCTCGACGAGGTCCGTACCGGCATCGCCGGGCACGGGGTGGTGGGCGTGCTGCGCGGGACCGCCGCCGGGGGCGACGGCCGGGTGGCCGCGCTGCGGGCGGACATGGACGCGCTGCCGGTGCGGGACCTGTGCGGGGTCGGCTTCGCCTCGACGGTGGTCGACGAGAAGTACCCCGGCGGCCCGTTCCCGGTCTCGCACGCCTGCGGCCACGACTGCCACACGGCGATGCTGATGGGCGCGGCGACCGTCCTCGCCGGGGTGCGCGACCGGCTGCCGGGCACGGTCCTGTTCGTCTTCCAGCCCGCCGAGGAAGGGCCGCCGGTCACCGAGACCGGCGGGGCGCTCGCCATGGTCGACGCGGGCGCCTTCACCGACCCGGTGCCGACCATGGCCTTCGGGATGCACGTGACGCCGCACCCCAAGGGACACGTGGGCTACCGCGTGGGCAACCAGTACGGGGCCTCGGTGATGGTCGGGATCACGATCACCGGCGAGCAGGTGCACGGCTCCACGCCGTGGCAGGGCGTGGACCCGATGCCGGCGGCCGGGGCGGTGCTCACGGGGATCGGACAGCTGTACCGCCAGGTGTCCGCCTTCGACCCGGTCACCGTCACCATCGGGCACATCGAGGACGTCGGCCGGTTCAACATCATCGGACAGACGGTGACGCTCTGGGGCACCATCCGCTGCGCGCGGGAGTCCGACATGGACGACGTGCGGCGGCGGCTCCGGCGGCTCGCCGAGCACTCGGCCGCGGCGTACGGCGCCACGGCCGAGGTGCGCTACCTCCAGCCGGTGCCGCCCGTGCACAACACCGGGCCGTGGGTGGCGGCCGGGCTGCCGACCTTCCGGCGGGTGGCCGGCGAGGAACGCGTCACCGAGACCGGGCAGACCCTCGGGTACGACGACGTCTCCGAGTTCGTCCGGCTCTTCGGCGGGCTGTACGTGATCCTCGGCGTGCAGGACACGGTGCTCGGCCCGGGCGGACTGGTGCCGGAGGACGGCGGACGGGGTCTCGTCACCAACCACCATCCGCGCTTCTACGCCGATGACGACACCCTCGTCACCGGCGTCCGCCTCCACGCGCACGTGGCGTACGACCACCTCACGGGGGCGCTGCTGCCGGCGGAGTAGACGGCGCGCCGGCCCCGAGTTGCGTCCTCGCGCGCAGCCGCGAGGCTGGGGGTATGAACCTGGACCTCACCGCCCTCGCCGACGAGCACCTGGCCGCCGCCCGGACCGCCCCGCACGGTCGCAGCGCCCATCTGGTGCTGCACGACGGCGTGCTGCGGCAGACCGTGATCGCGCTGACGGCCGGCACGGCCCTGGACGAGCACAACGCTCCCCCGGCGGCCAGCCTCCAGGTGCTGACCGGCAGGGTGCGGCTGACCAGCCCCGACCGGACGCACGAACTGTCCGCGGGCGAGCTGCGGGAGATCCCCAAGGTGCGCCACGGGCTGACCGCCGTGGAGGACAGCGTGGTGCTCCTGACGGCCGTCAACGACTGACGGCGGGCCGGTTCCCCGGAAGCGGGGCAAAGGAGCGAAGCACGGAGCGGAGCACGGAGCGGACACGGAGCGGGCACGCCGGGGCGGCCACGGAGCCGGGCGGGAACGGGGGCTGACGCCCCGTCGCTCCCGTCCGGCCCGCCACGCGCCCCCCTGTTAACGTTCACGAATGCGGCTTCTGTCCCGATTCGATGTGCGCGATCTCGCGCGGCGCGCGGCGGCGCTGCGGCCCCGGCGGCGGACCGGCACGGTCACCCTGCCGGAGGACGACACCGCAGACCGGGAACGGCTCCGGGACCTCGCCTCGCTCCTCTGCGAGCTCGGCTCCGATCTGCTGCGGGCCGCCGAGCGCAGCTCGGAGGTCGAGCGGACGCTGCACGACATCGCCGCCCGCTACGGCACGAGGGCCCGCTGCTTCGTCGTCCCCACCGGGCTGTTCGTCCGGGTCGGCGGCGGGCCGGACGGGCGCGGCGGCGAGCTCGACTTCGCCCCGGTCGAGGGGCCCGACCTCCGGCTCGACCAGGTGGAGGCGCTCCAGGCGCTGGTCGGCCGGATGCTCGCCGAGGAGGTGCCGTTCGGCGAGGCGCGGCGCGCGCTGCGGGAGAACCGGGAGCGGCCGGACCGGTTCAGCCCGGCCGCCACCGTCTTCGGGTACGTGCTCCTGACGGTCGGGCTCGGCACCATGCGGCACGCCACCGTGCCCGCCGTCGCCGGGTACGCGGCGCTCGGCGCGGGCGTCGGTCTGCTGCGCCTCTTCGGCGACCGGCTGCCCGCGGCCCGTACCGCCCTGCCGGTGGTCACCGCGATCCTCGTCACCGCCGCCGCGCTGCGCTTGGCGGGCCCCCTCCTCCACGAGAACCCCGCCGTCCTCTACATCCCGCCGCTCATCGCCTTCCTGCCCGGCGCGGCGCTCACCCTCGGCGCCATCGAACTCGCCACCGGGGCCGCGCTGTCGGGGCTCTCCCGGCTGGCCGGCGCGCTGACCGTCCTGCTGCTGCTCTCGCTCGGCATCCTCGTGGGCTCCGAGCTGATGCGGCCGCACCCCTCCGGCGGGAAGGCGGCCGAGACGCTCGGGGAATGGGCGCCCTGGGTGGGAGTGCTGCTGCTCGGCTTCGGCTTCCTGCTGTACTTCTCCGCCCCGCCCCGGGTCACCGGCTGGCTGCTCGGCGCGCTCCTGGTGGAACGGCTGGTGCAGTCGGCCGCCTCCGATCTGGCCGGGGCGGCCTTCGGCGCCTTCGCCGCCGGGGCCCTCCTGCCGCCGATGGCGACCTGGATCGAGAAGCGCTCCCGCACCCCCGACCAGGTGGTCTTCCTGCCCTGCTTCTGGCTCCTGGTCCCGGGCGCGGTCGGGCTCACCAGCGTCTCGGAGATCATCGTCGAGAAGGACACCGACGGCGGTCTGAACAGTCTGGTCGGCACGGTGATCACGGTCGCCGCGATCGCCCTCGGGGTGCTCGTCGGAGCCGGACTCCAGCGCCGTCCCCGGCTGATGATCGGCGAGCCCGTGCCGAGCACCCCCGAGCCCGTCCCGGCCGGGGACCGGGCCGACCCGGCGAAGACGCCGGGCGGCGCCGGGGGCTGAGCCGCCCTCAGAGCGCGGGGCGCAGCGGGCCGGCGGCGTGGCCGGGCGTGCGGGCGCCGAGGGCGCTGCCGCGCAGCCACTCGGGCCAGCCGAGGTTCCAGTCGCCGTAGCCGTTGTCGAAGGGCGTCATCAGGGCGCCGTACCCGTGGACGACCCGGACGAGGTCGCCCTCGCGGACCGTGCGGTAGAACCAGCGGGCTGCCTCGGTGGACATGCCGGTGCAGCCGTGGCTCACGTCGGCGCTGCCCTGCGCGTCCAGGGACCAGGGGGCGGCGTGCAGGTACTCGCCGCTCCACGTCACCCGGGTGGCCCAGCGCACCTTGAGGTCGTAGAACTCGCGGCTGCCGCGGGCGATGCCGATCGAGTCGCCGCGCATCCGGACCAGGGATTCCTTGCCGAGGACGACCTTGGTGCCGACCCGGGTGCGGAAGCCGCGCTTGCCGGTGGTGACGGGGATGACGCGGAGCAGGCGGCCGTCGCGGTAGACCCGCATCTCGTGGGCGGCGACGTCGGTGACGGCCTCCACCCGGGCGCCGGTGGCGAAGGTGAGGGGCCGTGAGGGGCCGCCGTGGAGCAGGTCGGTGACGCGGGCCCCGGCGAGTCCGGACCGGACCCGGACGGTGGCGCCGGACGGCCAGTAGACCCGCGGCCGGTAGTGCAGGGTGTCGGCGTCCACCCAGTGCCAGGCCCCCTCGACCCGGGGTTCGCTGCGCACCTCCAGGGAGCGTTCCACGGTCCGCCGGGCGGACCGGTCGTCGGCCGGGACGGGGTGGCTGAGCTCCGCGGTGACCGGCTGGCCCACCCCGTACGTACGGCCCCGGCGGCCGTCCCCGGGGCCGAAGACCACGGTGAGCCGCTCCCCCGCCGGGGCCTTCGCGGTGCGCACGGCGAGCCGCACGGTCCGGCGGCGCGGGCCGTCGCCGCCCGGCTCCTCCACGACGAGCCGGGCGGTGTACGTGCCTCCGGCGGGCAGCGCGACCTCGCTGGTCCAGCGGGTGCCGTCGGCGCCGGTGCGTCCGGCGATCCGCCGTCCGCGCCGGTCGGTGACGGTGACGTCGGTGAGCCGGCCGGGACTGCGCAGGGCGAGGTCGACGGGGCCGGTGGCGGCGCGGGGCAGGGCGACGGTGGCGAGGGCGGGGGCGGGGGCGTCGAGGGTCACGGTGGTGGGGTACAGCCGGCACAGTCCGACGGCGGCGGGGCAGACGCCGACCGTGACGACGGCGGGCGCCCGGACGGCCGCCACGGTCGCGCCGCCGGGCACGGGTGCCTGCCCGGCGGCGGTGGTGACGAGCACGGCCCCGACGGCGAGCGAGAGCGCTCCCCACCCCTGTACGTATCGGCGTGACGGCACGTCGGGCACACTCCCGTTTCGTCGCTGACCGGTGCTGACCGGTGCTGACCGGCCGGAGGGTCGGCGCACGGGCGCCGACCGGAGTATCAGAACCGACGAGAGGAGAAAAAGATGATCAAGAGCGCGGGCGTGGCGTGCGAGAGGTCCGCGAGACGACTCGAATGGGTCAGCGGGGCGGTTCCGGGAGCTCCTCGCCGGTCTCCAGGAGGGACTTCAGACTGGAGACGATCGCCGGCCAGCCCTCCCCGATGAGTCCCCGCATGATGCCGTCGGGCTCCAGACCGCCGTGCGTGACCGTCAGCCGGACCGTGTCACCGGAGGGTTCGACGGTGAAGGCGACGGTGGAGCGGCGCTCGCGGGCGAGGCGCGCGTACACCTCGTCGTCCAGGCCGACGGCCCTCGCCCATTCGGGGGTGAAGGTGTGCCAGGTGTACGCGAGCCGGCGCCCCGGCACGGCCTCGACGACGACCTGCTCGGGGTCGGCCGTCCGGCGGTTGCCCTCGTCCCAGACCATCGGCGCGCCGGGGGTCCACTCCGACTCGAAGGCCACGCCCCAGTAGCGCCGGGTCAGTTCCGGCTCGGTGAGCGCCTTCCACAACTCGTCCGGGGTCGTCCTGATGTAGCTGGTGTAGACGTACGCGTCGGTCTCCATGGCGCTGCTCGCTCCTCCGGTCCCCGGTCGTCTCCCCCGTGGTGTCGTGATGATCCAGCCTAGGCAGGGGCGGGGCAGGGTGCCAGGCAGGACCGGGCGGCCGTGGATCCTCCGGCCGTGGATCCTGCGGCCGTTGAATAGGTGCGGAGGAAACTATTCAACGGACTGCTAGCGTGTCCTGATGTCGCTCAAGCACGCCGTCCTCGCAGCTCTCCTGGAGGGCGAGGCATCCGGATACGACCTCGCCAAGATCTTCGACGTGTCCGTCGCCAATTTCTGGGCCGCCACCCCCCAGCAGCTCTACCGCGAGCTCGACCGGCTCTCGGAGGCCGGGCTGATCGCCGCGCGCGTGGTCGAGCAGGAACGGCGTCCGAACAAGCGGATGTTCAGCCTCACCCCGGAGGGCCGGCGGGACCTCGACGCCTTCACCTCGGTCGCACCGCGGCCGACGGCGGTGCGCGACGAGCTGATGGTGCAGGTGCAGGCGTGCGACGGCGGTGACACCGAGGCCGTACGGGGCTTCGTGGCACGGCACATGGAGGTCTCCCGGGACAAGCTGGCCCGGTACGAGCGGCTGCGGCAGTGGCTGCTCGGCGGCCGCGACGAGGAGACGTACCTGCGCGAGGCGGAGCGCGTCGGCCCGTATCTGACGCTGATGCGGGGCCGGCTCCTGGAGGAGGAGAACCTCCGCTGGGGCGAGCGCGTGCTCGCGGTCCTGGACGCGCGGATCGCCGCGGGTCCCGGCGGGGGCGGGGACGGCCTCGGGGTGACGCCGGCTCCTACCCTGCGGTAGAACTCTCGGGTAGTCCGTCGGGGTGGCCGGCGGGCACGGACCGGGCGGACGCCGGGAGACCGGGCGCCCGACGAAGGGGCGGACCCCATGAACGTCGGCGATCTCGTCGAGGACTTCACCCTTCCGGATGAGACCGGCGCCCCGCGCTCCCTCTCCGGGCTGCTCGCCGAGGGGCCGGTCGTCCTCTTCTTCTACCCGGCGGCGATGACGCCCGGCTGCACCGCCGAGGCCTGCCACTTCCGCGACCTGGCCGCGGAGTTCCGCGCGGCGGGCGCCCTGCCGGTGGGCATCAGCGGCGACGAGGTCGAGAAGCAGAAGGAGTTCACCGAGCGGCACTCGCTCGGCTATCCGCTGCTCTCCGACCCCGAGGGCGGCGTACGGGAGCGCTTCGGCGTGCGGCGCGGGTTCTCGCTCGCGCCGACGAAGCGGGTCACGTTCGTGATCGGTCAGGACCAGCGGGTCAAGGAGGTCGTCCGCAGCGAGCTGCGGATGAGCGCCCACGCGGACCGCGCGCTGGCCGCGCTCGCGGCGCTGCGCACGGCCTGACGGCCTGACCGGCACACCGACTGACGGCTTGACCGGCCGACCGGCTCACCGCCCGGCCGACCAGGCCCGGGCCCGTCCGCCCGGGCCCGTCCTCCTCGGGGTCAGACCCCGAGGAGCTTGGCCTTCGCCGCGGCGAACTCCTCGGGGGTGAGCAGTCCTTCCTGGGCGAGCGCGCCGAGCCGGGCCAGCTGTTCCGTCAGACCGCCGGTGTCGGCCTGCCCGCCGGGCCGGGGTGCCGCCGGGGCCTGCGGAGGCGGGGGCGGCGCGGCGGGTGCCGCCTGCGGGGGCGGCTGCTGGGTCTGCTGCTGGTACTGGAGGTCGGCGATGGCCTGCTCCTGGTCCTGCTCGCGGCGTGCGCTGCGCGCGGCGCTGCGGCCGGCGGCGTACGCGGCTCCGCCGACGAGGGCACCGCGCAGCAGCGGGGCTCCGGCGGGGCGGACCACAGGACGGACGAGGGGGCGGCGGCGCATGAACATCGGGCGTCAGCTCCTTCCCGCGGCGGCGGCGACCGCCTGCTCGTAGGCGGCGCGCGCCTCTTCGACATGGGCGTCGGGGATGGGCACCCGGGCCGCGACGCGGCCGCCCGCCTCCCGGATGGCCTCGGCGGCCCGGCCGGCCCAGATGTGTTCGACGAGCAGCATCAGCGCGCAGGAGCCCGGTTCGAGGGACTGGGCGACCTCGGCCGCGTCCTCGGGGCCGAGCAGGTTGGCCTCGGGGCCGATCTCCGCGGTGGCCTCGTCGTACTCGTCGTACTCGATCAGTTCGGAGGTGGTGACCTCGCCGGCCGGAGAACGTACGACGACGAGCGAGTCGATCAGCCGGACCTGCCCCTCCTTGCGGAGTTCGGCGATCGCGGCGACGGCCGCCACCTTCAGCCGCTCGCCCGGAAAGGCGAGCACCACACATTCCACCGGTCCCATGGCTCTCCGCTCCTCGGCGGCGGGGCCGCCGTCCGCGTACGGGATCTCCATGCGACCACGGCGGAGTCCGGCCCGCACGCCGAGCCCGGACGGGCCGCCACGACATGCGGGTTCGGGCCGGACGGGTGAGACTCGCTCCAACGCGCGGCCTCCCGGCCGGCGGGAACGGAGTGTGCGGGAATGGACGACTATCCCCTCCTGAACGTCTTCTGGACGATGCTGTGGTTCTTCCTCTGGATCATGTGGCTCTTCCTGCTCTTCAAGGTGATCACGGACGTCTTCCGGGACCACGAGCTGAGCGGCTGGGGCAAGGCGGGCTGGCTGATCTTCTGCATCCTGCTCCCCTACCTCGGCGTGCTGGTCTACGTGATCGCCCGCGGCAAGGGCATGGGGCTGCGTGACGCCAAGCAGGCGAAGGACGCGGAGGCCCGTTTCCAGGAGTACATCCGGCAGACGGCCGGTACCCAGGCAGCCGCGGCCGCGCCGAGCGCCGGCGACGAACTGGCCCGGCTCGCCGAGCTGAAGGAGAAGGGCGCGATCTCCGAGGAGGAGTTCCAGCAGGCGAAGGCCAAGGTCCTCGCCTGACCCTGCCCCTGCCCCTGCCCCGCCCACGCCCGCCCCTCGCGGGCGGCCCCGTATCCCGGACACGCACCCTTAATGCGAGTCCGGGATACCGCTTTGATACGGTCGTACCGTGAGGTTGACCAAGTTCACCGACCTGGCCCTGCGCGCCGTGATGCGCCTGGCGGTCGCCGAAGACGAGGAGCCCGTCACCACGCGCGTGGTGGCGGAGGAGATGGCGGTACCGCACGCCCACATGGCGAAGGTGGTCACCCGTCTCCAGCACCTCGGCGTGGTGGAGGCGCGGCGCGGGCGCGGGGGCGGACTCGCCCTCACGGACTTCGGCCGGCGCTCTTCGGTGGGCTGGCTGACCAGGACACTGGAGGGCGAGGAGGAGGTCGTCGGCTGCGAGGGCGATCCGCCGTGCCCGCTGCGGGCGGCCTGCCGGCTGCGGGGCGCGCTGCGGGAGGCGCAGGACGCCTTCTACCGCACGCTCGACCCGCTGACGGTGGCGGATCTCGTACGGTCGCCGACCGGTCCCGTCCTGCTCTCCCTCACCCCGCGCGCCCCCTCCTGACCCCTCGCACCCCGCCCGTGCGGCCCCTCGCCGCACGGGATTCCTCACGCTTTAAATGCGTAGATCACCTACCAGATTGAGAGTTCCGATGCTGTCCGAGCAGGCCGTACCCGTCGTCCGCGCCACGCTGCCCGCCGTCGGCGGGGCACTCGACCAGATCACCGAGCGCTTCTACGGGCGGCTCTTCGACGCCCACCCCGAGCTGCTGCGCGACCTGTTCAACCGCGGCAACCAGGCCAACGGCGACCAGCGCAAGGCCCTCGCCGGCTCCATAGCCGCCTTCGCCGTCGCGCTCCTGGAGCACCCGGACACCCGTCCCGACACCCTGCTCTCCCGCATCGCGCACAAGCACGCCTCGCTCGGCGTCACGGCCGACCAGTACAAGATCGTGCACGAGCACCTCTTCGCCGCCATCGTCGAGGTGCTCGGCGAGGCCGTCACCCCCGAGGTCGCCCAGGCCTGGGACGAGGTGTACTGGCTGATGGCGAACGCGCTCATCGCGCTGGAGAGCCGCCTCTACCAGGAGGCGGGCGTCGAGGACGGCCAGGTCTGGCGCCCGGTGCGGATCTCCGAGCGGCGCGAGGAGACCGCGGACACCGTCTCCCTGACCCTCACCGACCCCGACGGCGCGCCGCTGCCGCCCTTCCGGCCCGGCCAGTACGTGAGCGTGCGCGTCGCCCTCCCGGACGGCGCCCACCAGATCCGCCAGTACAGCCTCTCCAGCGCCCCGGGCCGCCCTGCGTGGCGGATCACCGTGAAGCGGGTCGACGGCGACCCGGCGGGCGAGGTCTCGAACCGGCTCCACGCCCACGCGGCCGCCGGCGACGTCCTGGAGGTCTCCGCGCCCTTCGGCGACCTGGTGCTGCCCGAGGGCGACGGGCCGCTGCTGCTCGCCTCCGCCGGCATCGGCAGCACCCCGATGCTCGCCATGCTCGACCACCTCGCCGCCACCGGGGCCGAGCGCCCGGTCGTCGTCGTGCACGCCGACCGCTCCCCCGAGGCGCACGCCCACGCCGAGGAGCTGCGCGCGCTCGTCGGCCGGCTGCCGCAGGGCAGCCTGCACCTCTGGTACGAGGCGCCGGGCGCGTCCGGCGCGCGCGAGGGCCGCGCCGACGTGACCGGCCTGGAACTCCCGGCCGGCACGCACGCCTACCTCTGCGGCCCGCTCCCCTTCCTGCGCGCGGTCCGCGGTGACCTCGTCGCCACCGGCGTGGCCGCCGCCGACGTCCACTACGAGGTCTTCGGCCCGGACCTCTGGCTCGGCACCGCTGCCTGACCTTCGATCCCCAAGCGCCGTAGCGTTCCTGCAGCGGATCCTGCATAGTGTGGGCGCGGATCGGCCTCGCAATCAGCGGGGCCGACAGGGAATGGACGGAAGCGATGGGATCGTACGGAGCGGGTGGCACCCACCTGGACGCGCGGCGGCCGGTGCGGGGGATCGCCCTCGACATCGGCAGCTCTCGGACGCGGGCCTGGGCGCCGGGGGCGGGCGTCTTCGCGGACGTGCCGAGCACGGCGGTCCGGCGCGGCCGGGTGTCGGACGACTCCGCCCAGTTGCTGCTCCTCAAGCGGCTGGCCGCCTCCGCCCCGGGCGGCGAGAGCCACGACACCGTCGTGATGCTGACCCATCCGGTGCTCGCCGCCCCGGCCGAACGCGAGGCGGCCCGCCGGGTCGTCGCCGGTCTCGGGCCGGTCCGGGTGATCGCCGTGGACAGCGCCCGGGCCGCCGCGGCCTACGCGGCTCCGCACGGCGGCGGCCCGCTGCTCGTGGTCGACCTCGGTGCCCGGCTGACCGAGGTCACGCTCGTCGTGGACGGACGGGTGCAGGACGCGCGGCTCGCCGAGCTCGGCGTCGACGACCTGCCGCCGCACGGCGGGGTGCCGGACGCGGTGGTGGGCACCGCCGCCGACATGGTCAGCGACATGTGGCGCGAGGACGCGACCGGCGCGGTGCGCGGAGCGCTGCGCCGGGGAGTCCTGGTGACCGGCGGCGGCGCGCTGCGGCTCGACGTGACCGCGCGACTGGCCCAGGTGCTGCGCGGCCGGGTCCGGCTGGCCAACGACCCGGCGACCAGCGTCGTCCGGGGCGCCGGACTGATGCTCGCCTCGGCGCTGCGCCACCCGGGGGCCCGGCGCACCCCGTGACCGGGGCGCGCCGGGCGAGGTGTCAGCAGCCGGTCGCCCAGATGTGGGAGTCGCCGCGGTCGTTGGCCGCGCCGTTGTACCCCACCTCCTGACCGGGGGCGAGGCAGATGGTCATGCCACCGCCCTGCCAGGCGCTCTCGTAGACCCGCACGTGGTCCTTGATCCCCGGTCCGGAGATGCCGTGGTTGGCCCACGAGGAGTCGGCGTCGGAGATCCAGCTCTCCCACCAGCCGTCGTCGCCGCTCCAGTTGGCCCGCTGTCCGCCGAAGTTCGAGTCCTCCCAGGCACAGAAGTGTCCGGAGGGGCATTCGGCGGCGGTGGCGGGGCCTGCGGCGGCGAGGCCGGTGGTGAGGACGGTCGTGAGGGCGAAGAGGGCGGCGGCCGCAGTGGCCGGGAAGCGCTTCACGAGGTGGCTGTGCCTTTCGGTGGTGGGGTGGGCGCGGGCAGCAGGACCGCCCGCCGCAGCGCGCTGTCGCGCAACTGCCGGTAGGTGGTGAGCTCGTCGCGGTGCAGGGCGCGCACCTCGGTCAGCTCGGCGCGCTCCAGTCGGGCGCGGGTCTCGTCGAGTCCGGTCTCCCGGGCGCAGCGGGCGGCTGTCGCCGGGGCGGGGCGCTCGGGGCGGGGGCGGCCCGGCGGGGCGACGCACCGCGTCCAACGGGCGAGGGCGCAACGGTGCGCGGGGTCGTCGCGGTAGCGGGCCTGGGCCTCGGCGCGGAGGTTGTCGACGACGACCTGGACCCGGAACCAGCGGCGCTGGTCGCCGTAGAGCCGGTCCTTGGCGGCGGCGAGGCAGCCGTCGCTGTGGGCGGTGACGGTGGCGCCGGTGGCGAGCGTCACGGAGAGTTCACGGGTCCCGGTCCCGAACAGGGCGGCCTGGAGGGCCCTGTCTCCGGCGGGGGCGCGCGGTTCGGCGCCGGCCCGGATGCCGCGGTCGGCGAGGCAGTCGTCGACGAGCCGACGCTCGGCGGCCCTGAGGAGCGCGTCCTGCGCGGCGCGCCCCGTGGGCGGTTCCGGCACGTCGGGGTGGACGGAGGTGCAACCGGTGAGCAGCGCGAGCGCGGCGGCGGCCGGCAGGGCCCGGCGGGCGAGCGGTGTGATGGCGAGCGGCATGGGTCCCCCTCGGCGCGGTGGCGCGGTGCCTGGTCGGCGGGCCGGAGGATGATCACCGACCGGCCCGAGCGATCACTGCCCGTGACGGCGGCGGCCATGCATGAGCTCACTCGAACGGGTCGAACGCGCCGTCACACGCGCCCCTCACGCGCTGTGCGCCGGTCATGCGCGTGACCACCCTGGACATGGCGAAGCCCCGGCTGGACGGGGGGTTCCAGCCGGGGCCACTCACCGTGACGGGCGAAGAGCGGTCACCTCTGAGGGGGGGACCTTGGGGACCGGACCCCTTCGGCGTCACATAAGGGTGAACGGTGAACGATTGCCCTGTGTTCCGGACGCTCCGGGGTGAACGGTGTGAGTCGGGTCACCCACCGTTCCATCGATCTTCGCGGTCAGTCCTTCTCGGGCCGGTAGACGGCTCCGGCGCGCGCGGTGCCGGGGGCGAGCAGTTCGGGGACGGTGACGAAGGTGTAGCCGCGGTTCTGGAGCTCGTCGATGATCCCGGGGACGGCGGGAACGGTGCCGTCGTATATGTCGTGGAGCAGGATGATGCCGTCGCGGTGCGCCTGGTCGAGGACGCGCTTCTCTATCAGGGCGGAGTCGGTCGTCGAGTAGTCCTTGGCGGTGATGCTCCACAGGATCTGGGCGAGGCCGAGCTCCTTGCTGACGTCGCTGACCATGGAGTCCGTACGGCCCTGGGGCGGGCGCATCAGGACCGGCTTGCGGCCGGTGATCCTCTCGACGGCGTCCTGGGTGCGGGACAGCTCCTCGCGGACCTCGTTCTCGTCGAGGTCGGTGAGGATGCGGTGGGACCAGGTGTGGTTGGCGACCTCGTGGCCCTCGTCCGCGATCCGCTTGACGATCTTGGGATAGCGGTCGACGTGCTTGTGGCCGAGGAGGAAGAAGGTGGCGGGGACCCGCTTCTCCTTCAGGACGTCGAGGAGGTGCGGGGTGTCCTTGCCCGGTCCGGCGTCGAAGGTGAGCGCGATGCACTTCACCTTGGCGCAGTCGACCCGGCGGGAGTCCGTGCCCGCCTTCTCGTCGCCGCCGGACTCGGCCCGCGCCGCCTGCGGCGTCAGCGGGTCCACCCCGCAGCCGCCGAGGGTGAGCATGAGCGTGGCGGCGGCGAGCACGGCGGCGGTCCTCCCACCGCGACGGCCCAGGCTGGATCGGAACATGGCGGTACCCGCTTTCCCCGGTTTCGTGTGTGACACGGCCCCCTCCCACGCCTGGTCAGGGCGCGGGAGCCGAAAGGCCGACGTGAACTCTACACACGGTGTATACCGAGGTCGGAAGGGGGTCTCCCCCTCCCCGCCCTCTTCACTCCCCCTCCCCTCCGCGGGCACGACTCCGCCCCGGACGGAGCCCGTCCGCTCCGTCCGGGGTGTGGGGGATGTAGGGGCTGTAAGGGGGCTGTACGGGGTCTCCGTGGTGGTTCAGCGGGAGGCGAGGAGCAGTCGCGCCTCGGTCTCCTGGTCGCCCGAGACCGCCTGGAGGGACTCGATGTCGAAGTCGGCGGCGAGCACCTTCTCGACCTCGGCGACGGCGTGGTACCCGCCGGTCAGGACGGCGGCCACCTTCCCTTCGAGGGCGGGGGGCGGCGTGCTCTCCCGCCGGCCGCCGGAGGTGTCGAAGGTGGCCATCCAGACGGTGGCGGCCGGCCCTGTCTCCGCCGGGGCCGCAGGCTCGACGTCCTCCAGCCGGTAGTAGCGGTCGAGGACGTCGAAGACCGCCCGGGCGTCCGCCCTGCGGCAGTCGCTCAGCTGGACGTTGACGTCCGTGTCGATGTGCAATTCGTACACGTCGCTCATCTCCTCGCGGCCCACGTGCCACTCTTCCAGCATCCCCCTCCCTCGCGCGTACGTCGACGGCTCGGGCCCCGCCGCCGTCACCCCTCGGCGCGGAGGGTGTCGACGGTGTCGGCCTCGGCCGCGGTCTTGTCGGGACGGTGGCGCAGCACGCGGGCGAAGCGGAGGGTGATGCCGGCGGGATAGCGGGTGGAACGCTGAAGGCCGTCGTAGGCGATCTCCACCACCAGTTCGGGCCGGACCCGCACCGTGTAGCCGTCGTCCTCGACGGCCAGTTCCCCGAGCCGGTCCGTCTGCCAGCGGAGCATGGCGTCCGTGAGGCCCTTGAACGTCTTTCCCACCATCACGAAGCCGCTGCCGTCCGCCGCGCGGGCGCCGAGGTGGAGGTTGGAGAGGTAGCCGGTGCGGCGCCCGTGGCCCCGTTCGACGGCGAGGACCACGAGGTCGACGGTGTGCACGGGTTTCACCTTGAGCCAGGTCCGCCCGCGCCGCCCGGCCACGTAGGGCGCGTCGAGGGCCTTGACCAGGACGCCCTCGTGCCCCCGGGCCAGGGTGTCGGCGAAGAACCGCTCCGCCGCCTCCCGCCCCGCCGGGTCCTCGGGGTCGGCGACCTCCAGGCGGCGCACCCGGCGGTGCTCGGGCAGGAGCCGGACGAGGACCGCGTGCCGCTCGCGGCCGGGCCGGTCGACGAGGGCCTCCCCGTCGGCGGCGAGGACGTCGAAGAAGACGGGGGTGAGGGGGAGCGCGGCCCGGGCGCCGTCGACGTCCGCGCGCGAGCCGACCCGCCCGGCGATGGACTGGAACGCCGCCGGCCGCCCGCTGCCGGGATCGAGGGCGATCAGCTCGCCGTCCAGGATGAACGACTCCGACGGCACCTCCCGGGCGACGGCCACGACCTCGGGCAGGCGGCCGGTGATGTCGTCCAGCGAACGGGTGTGGACCCTCACCTCCTCCCCCTCCCGGTGCACCTGGATCCGGATGCCGTCCAGCTTCTCCTCCACCACACACGGCCCGAGCGCCGCCACCGCCTCACCGACGGAACCGGCCGTGTGCGCGAGCATCGGCTGCACGGGCCGCCCGACCCTCAGGGTGAACCGGCCGAGTGCGGCGCTCCCGTCCGCGAGGACCGCCTGGGCCACCGGCGGCAGCGAGCCCTCCAGCATCACCGCGCGCCGCAGTGCGGTGGCGGGCACGTCGGCGGCCTTCGCGACGCCCTCCAGCGCCACGGCGTCCAGCGCCCCCTGCCGCACCTCCCCCGAGAGCAGCCGCACCAGCAGCTCCTGCTCCTCCACGGTCGCCGCCGCGCACAACTCCCGGACCCTACGGGCCCGTTCCGCCTGCGACCCCGGCCCCGCGACGCCCGCGAGCCCGTCCATCGCCGCGTCCACCCCGGCCAGCGTCAGGGCGGGCACGGCGACCGGCGGAACGGCGGGCGGGACGACCTCCTTGAGGGTGCTCCAGCCGACCCCGATCCGGCCCTGCGGCAGCCGGCCCGAGAGATAGGCGATGACGAGCGGACTCTCCTCGGGCGTGGCCTCCGCGAACAGTTCGGCGAGCAGCGCGATCTTCCGCGACCGCGCCGAGGTCGCGGCGACCTCCCGGGAGACCTCGGCGACACGGGCCAGCAACATGCCCCCATCGTCACCGCCCGCCCCGACGGCCGCACCCGCACCGCACCCGCAGCGGCACCCGCATCCGCACCTCCGCCCCCGGCTCCTCCCCCTCAGCTCCAGTCGCGGCCCTCGCCCCACCCCCCGCTCGCGATCGCCCCGCCCGGCAGGGCCCGCCGGATCCGGCCCAGCAGCCCCGGACGCCGCCGGGCACCCGCCGCCCGCCCCGGCGGTGGCGCGCCCCGGCCGCCGCGCGGACGACCGGGCGGGCCCGGAACCGGCCGGGCCGCGGGCCCGACCTCGCGCTCCGGTTCCGCTCTCCCCGGCGCTTGCGCCGCCGGAGGATCCTCGGGCGCGGGCGCCTCCATGAGCGACGGTTCCGGCGCCGGTCGTCGGCGCTCGCCCGGATACGGCGCCTGGCGCGCGGCGCGGGCCTCGTCCAGGGCCAGGGCCAGGCTCATCCGGTGCCACAGGATCTCGTCGGGGTCGTCGGCGCGGACGAGACGGACGGCGGTCTCGTGGGTCGCGCCCGCGACCGGGACGCCCGGTGGCGGAGACGGGCGCAGCCGGTCGAGGTAGGTGCGCTCGTAGGGGTCGTCGACGACCTCCGCGACCTGGACCGGGTCGAGCAGGGAGGCGATCGCCGCCGCGCGGGCCCAGGGGTCGTCGGTGCCGCGCAGGAGGAGCGACAGGTGCCGGGAGCGCCAGTTCCTGGCCCGCAGGTCCTCGCCGGCGGCGTCCCGCTCGCGCACCTCGGCCGGGAGCCGGCCGGTGAGCAGTCCGGGATTCTCCTCGCCGAAGGCCGCGACCTCGGCCGCCAGGTACAGCCAGACCACCGCCCGGTAGCGGTTGAGGTAGAAGCGGACCGGGCTCAGGTGGCCGGTGCGGGCCAGCCGGTTGAAGCGGTCGTAGGCGATGGAGAGGAGCCCGGCGGCCTCTCCCGCGCCCACGGCCCGCACGCGCTCCCGCAGGCCGTCGGGGAAGTCCGGCGCCGCCATGAGCCGGTCGAGCTCGGAGCGCGCGACCGGGCGTCGCTCGGGCGACCGGTCCCGGTGCGCTCCCCGCGGGTCCGGGACCGCGGCGGGGTTCGGGACGGTCCTGACGAGGCCCATCCGGACGGCGAGCCGGAACTCGTCGCGCTTCAGTTCCAGCTCTTCCGCCGCTCGGACCGGTGCCACCGTCCGTGTCGTGTCGTCCACCGTCATGGCGTCCGCCGCCTCCCCCGCTCGCTCGCGCCGGCCTGCCGACCGGTCCGGGTCCACACGAACCCGACACCCACGAATGTAACGGAGAGTGACGACATGTGCGCCACCTGTGGACGACCGCCTGTGGAAAACTCAGGCGGTCGGTCCGCCCGGCTGCCGCGCCGCGACGCCCAGGTGTTCCCCGACCCGGTTGACCAGCAGCGTCATCTCGTACGCGACCTGGCCGACGTCGGCCTCCGCGTCACTGAGCACGGACAGACAGCTGCCCTCGCCCGCCGCCGTCACGAACAGCAGCGCCTCGTCGAACTCGACCATCGTCTGCCGGGCCCGGCCGGCCCGGAAGTGCCTGCCGGAGCCGCGCGCGAGGCTGTGCAGCCCGGAGGAGACCGCGGCCAGGTGTTCCGCGTCCTCCCGCGCGAGTTCGCTGCTCGCGCCCGTCACCAGGCCGTCGTTCGACAGCACCAGCGCGTGCCGTATGGGTCCGACCCGCCGGGTCAGATCGTCCAGGAGCCAGTCGAGCCCCTTGTCCAGCGCCATGCGGTGTCCTCCCCCTCTTCGATGCGGTCGCGCCGGCCGGGCCCCGTGCCCGCGTGCGCCGTACGGACCGCGTGTCGCGGCAAGCCTTACGCACTGTCGTGGACAGGGCAAGCACCCCGATCCGCCCGGTGTGCCGCCGTACGCCCGGGACGTGCCGATCCGGTCCGCCGGGCCACCCGGTCCGGTCCGCCGGGCACCCGGTCCGGCGCCCGCCGACCCCGTTCAGCCGGCCGTGTCGAGGAGTCGGGCGGTGTGCATCCGTCCCGCGTACTCGACGACGCGGATGAGGACCTCCTTGCCGGAGTCCCGGTCGCGCGCGTCGCAGAGCAGCACCGGTGTGCCCACGTCCAGGTCGAGGGCGCGGGACACCTCCTGCGCCCCGTAGGAGCGGGCGCCCTCGAAGCAGTTGACGGCCACCACGAACGGGATCTTCCGGTGCTCGAAGTAGTCGACCGCCGGGAAGCAGTCCTCCAGCCGACGGGTGTCGGCGAGGACGACCGCGCCCAGGGCGCCCTGCGAGAGCTCGTCCCAGAGGAACCAGAAGCGGTCCTGTCCCGGGGTGCCGAAGAGGTACAGCGAGAGGCCCGCGCGGATCGTGATGCGGCCGAAGTCCATGGCCACGGTCGTGGTGGTCTTCCGGTCCACTCCCCCGGTGTCGTCGACGAGTTCGCCGGCCCGGCTGAGGCGTTCCTCGGTGCGCAGGGGCCGGATCTCGCTGACCGACCCGACCAGGGTGGTCTTGCCGACGCCGAAGCCGCCGGCGACGAGGATCTTCAGGGCGAGAGCGTCGGCACCGCCGTCCGCGCCGGTGCTGTCAGAGCGCTCGTAGGCCATCGATCACTTCTCTCAGGATGCGTTCGTCGGGGAGCTGCGCGGGCGGTACGGGTCGGCTGACGCGTACGAAGCCCGATTCGAGGAGGTCGCCGAGGAGGACCCGGACGACGCCCACGGGAAGGTCGGCGTCGGCTGCGAGTTCGGCCACCGACTGGGTCTCGGCCCGGCAGAGCGAGAGCAGGGCGCGGTGTTCGGGGCCGAGCAGGTCCTCCTCGGCCCGGCCCGGTGGGTCGTCGTCGACGACGACCAGGGCGATGAGGTCGAACCGGACGTTGCTGGGGCCGGGCTTGGTGCGTCCGCCGGTCATCGCGTACGGCCGGACGAGCGGGCCGGCGTCGGCGTCGTACCACTGGCTGGTCATGGGGCGGGTCTCCGGTCAGCCGGCGGCCGGTGGGGTCGCGGCGAGCCGCGGCGGGGTGTGCAGGTGCTCGCCGACGCGCTTGACGAGCCGGGCCATCTCGTAGGCGATGAGGCCGATGTCGGCGCTGACGGAGCTGAGGACGGCCAGGCAGGAGCCGTCGCCGGCGGCGGCGACGAAGAGGAAGCCGTCGTCCATCTCGACCATGGTCTGGCGGACCCCGCCGGTGTGGAACTGGCGTCCGGCACCCTTGGCGAGGCTGTGGAAGCCGGAGGCGATGGCGGCGAGGTGTTCCGCGTCCTCTCGGCTGAGCCCGCTGGAGGCGCCGACCGGGAGGCCGTCGCTGGAGAGCACAACGGTGTGCCGGACCTCGCGGACCCGGGTGACCAGATCGTCGAGGAGCCAGTCGAGTTCGCCGGAGCGGTGGTGGGAGATCCTCTCGTGGTCGATCATGCGTCGTCTCCTTCGGGTCGGGTGGCCTGGGGCGGGTTGGGGCGGGCGCCGAAGTACGGGCCGAGGTCGGTACGCGCGCGTGCGTCGCGGCGGGGGTCGCGCGGGTCGTCCGGGGCGGTCTGCGGGGCCGTGGGCGGTGCCGGGGCCGGCAGTCCGGTGTCGCCGTACGGGCGCGTACCGGTGTCATGGCTGTCGGTACCGGGGTGCGCGGCGCTCTCGGACCGCGCGATGCCCGCCGAGGCACCCGTCGAGGGGGCGCCGGCGCCGAGCGGGCGTCGGGCGCCCGGGGCGGGACCGCCACCGCGCTGCCAGCCGTCGCGGTAGGCGGCCATCCGGTCGCGCACCCGCTCGGGCGTCCGCTCCGGCGCACCGGCGACGGCGGGCGCGGGCAGCGGTTCGGACGCGGGCGCCGCGCGCAGCTGCGGGACGAGGCTCGCCTGACGGATCCGGCGGGGCAGTCCGCCGTCGGCGTCCGTGTCGTCGGAGCCGGGGACCGGGTCCTTGCCCGTCGCCGCTCCCGCCGCCGGCGGCGGTACGGCGGCGTGCCCACGGGGGCGCAGGGCGGTGACACCGGCCGGTACGGAGGCGGGGGCGGCGGCCGGGGCGGTCGCGGGAGCGGGGCCGAGCGCGGGGACGGCCGTGGGGCGCGGCAGGGGGCTCGGCGTGGACCGGGGCCGGGCCGGGGCCCGTTCGGAGCCCGGGGGCGGGGTGGCGGAGGTCCGCGGCGCCGTCCCGGGCACGGCCGGGCGGCCGTGCCCGGCACCCGCGGCGCCGTCCGCGGCCGGGGTCTGCGCGCCGGCACCCGCTCCGGCGGTACGGGGGTCGGCCGGGGGACGGGCGAAGCGGCGGGCCTCCGCGCGGTGGGCCTCCGCGCGCTCACGGGCGGCGCGTTCGTCGACCCGGGACGCCGGGTCCTGGGGCGAGCCGGTACCGGGTTCGGCGCCGTGACCTGCCTCCAGGGCGCCCTGGAGGAGGTCGGTGGGCAGGAGGACGACGGCGGTGGTGCCGCCGTACGGGGACGGCCTCAGGTGGACCTTGATCGCGTGCCGGGCGGAGAGCCTGCTGACGACGAAGAGGCCGAGGCGGTCGCTGTCGAAGAGGTCGAGGGCCTCGGAGCGGTCGATGCGGGCGTTGGCCTCGGCGAGGCTCTCCTTGCCCATGCCGAGCCCCCGGTCCTCGATCTCCAGGGCGTAGCCGTTCCCGACGGGCTCGCCGCTGACCCGGACCTTGGTGTGGGGCGGGGAGAACTGTGCCGCGTTCTCGATGAGTTCGGCGAGGAGGTGGGTGAGGTCGGCGACGGCGGCGCCCGCGACGGCGGTCTCGGGGAGCCGGCGCACCTCCACGCGCGCGTAGTCCTCGATCTCGGAGACGGCGGCGCGGACGACGTTGGTCAGCGGAACCGGCATGCGCCAGGCACGGCCCGGCGCGGCGCCGGAGAGGATGATCAGGCTCTCGGCGTGGCGCCGCATCCGGGTCGTGAGGTGGTCGAGCCGGAAGAGGTCGCCGAGCTCGCCGGGGTCGTCGGCGCGGCGCTCCATGCTGTCCAGGAGGTTGAGCTGGCGGTGGACGAGGACCTGGCTGCGGCGGGCGAGGTTGACGAAGACGCCGGAGATGCCGCTGGCCAGTTCGGCGCGTTCGACGGCGGCGGCGAGCGCGGCCCGGTGGACGGTGGTCAGGGCTTCGCCGACCTGGCCGATCTCGTCCTGGGGGGCGGGTCCCGGCGGGGCCTCGGCCCGGACGTCGATCTCCTCTCCGGCGCGCAGCCGGCCCATGGCGGCGGGGAGCTTGCGACGGGCGATGCCGAGGGCGGTGTTGCGGAGGCTGACGAGCTCGACGACGAGCCCGCGGCCGATGCGCACCGAGATGACGAGGGAGGCGGCGACGGCGACCAGACCGAGGACGACGGCCGCGCCCGCGGGGCTGAGGATCCCGCCCGCGAAGGGGTCGGTGGACTCGGCGGCGGCCGCCCGCGCGTCGTTCTCGACGGCGGTGAGCCCGGCGCGTACGGCGGCGCGGGCGGCGTCCCATTCGGCGGAGGGCGCGGCCTGGGCGGCGGGCCGGCCGTCGGCGGCGCGGGCCACCCGGTCCTCGGCGCCGGTGAGCCGGGCGTGGTCGGGGCCGCCGGCCAGCCGGGACCAGGCGGTCCGGCCGGCCGGGGGCAGGTCGGCGGTGGCCGAGGCGAGGAGGGTGCGCCGGGTCTCGGCCGCGCCGGCGAAGGCGCGCTGGTGGTCGGCGGTCAGCCGGCCGGTGAGGTGGGCGGAGGCGAGGAGGGCGTCCTCGCGGGCGAGCATCTCGCCGGCGCGGGCGAGTTCGAGGAGCACGCGCGCGTGGGAGCCCTGTCCGGTGTCCTGGATGCCGGTGAGGGCGCCGCCGACGGCGAAGCCCGCCGAGACGGCGGCGGTGTACGCGTCGTACACCCGGTCCCAGTCGCCGCGGCCTTCGACGGCGCCGGCGCGGAGCCGGGCGAGGCCCTGCGCCTCGCCGACGAAGGCGCCGACGCGGTCGGCGCCTTCGTCGGCGGGCAGGTCTCCGGAGTCGCCGACGGTGTGCCCGCCGCCGAGTCGCAGCCGGGCCACGGCCTCGTCGGTGCGGCGGATCCGGTCCTTGAGCTCGGCGGCCCGGCCGGCGCCGGGGGCGGCGAGCTGCCGTGCGGCGGCCCGGCGTTCGTCCTGGAGCGCGGCGACGGCGGCGGTCACGGGCTGCCGGATGTCGGCGTCGACGCGCTGGAGCTGGCGGAGCCGGGCCATGTCCTGCGCGGTGGTGACGGTGGCGAAGCCCCAGAGGGCGAGGAGCGAGACGACCGGGACCATGAGCAGCGAGACGATCTTCGCGCGCACGGTCCGGGGCCGCAGCCCCCGGCGGCGGGCCCCCGTGCCGGACGCGGGCTCCTGAAGGGGAACGGGGGCGGGCTCGGATGCGGCGGCGGAGCCGTCCTCCTCCCCGGCCGGAGCGGCGGAGTCCGACGGCGTCGTCTCGGCTCCCGTCGCGGCGGTCCGTGGTTCCGGTTCGTCGGCGGGCGGCCCGGCGTGCGCGCGCCGCCCGCGTGCGGTCGCCGGCGGCGCGGGCGCCGCGGCGTCCTGGTTCTTGCGGGGAGTACGCATGGGCTCCTCGTTCCGGCAGTTCTACAGCTGGGGGTGCACGCACGCGTGCAGGGGGTCTGGGGGCTTGCAGGGGCGGGCTTGCAGAGAGGCTTGTCAGGGCGCGGGCGACCGCAGGGGGTCGCGCCCGGCGTGGAAGCCCGAGGGGGCCACGTGGACCGCTCGCTCGTCCGGCTCGGTGAGGCGTTCGGCGGACGCGTACGCGGCGCGTTCCCTGGCGGTCGGGGAGAGGGCGACGAACGCGGAGGTGATGAAGAGGTACGAGCCGAGGCCGACGGCGAGCGGGAAGATGAACTGCATGACGGTGGCACCGGGGAGGTCCGCGGCGGAGGGGGCGACCTCGACGCGCACCGCGAACATCCCCGTGTAGTGCATGCTGCTGACGGCCGCTCCCATGACGAGCGAGGCGAGCGCGACCGCGATCGGGGCGTGGATGTTGAGGGCCGCCCAGAGCGCCGCGGTGGCGGCGACGACCGCGATGACGACCGAGAGGGCGACGAGCACGGGGTCGTAGTGGACGGTGCCGTGGAGACGGAGGGCGGCCATGCCCATGTAGTGCATGCTGGCCACGCCGATCCCGGTGGTCAGTCCGCCGATCAGAAGTGATCGGACCCGGTCGCGTCCATAGCCGACGGCGAACACGCCGACCCCCACCACGCCCATCGCGATGACGAGGCTGAGGATGGTGAGCGGCACGTCGTAGCGGATGTCGGTGCCGGTGACGCCGAAGCCGAGCATGGCCACGAAGTGCATGGTCCAGATGCCGGTGCCGATCGCGGAGGCGGCGGTGAGCAGCCAGTTCCGCCGCGAGCGGCCGGTCGCGTCGAGCGCGCGTACGGTGCAGCGCAGCCCGAGGGCGGCGCCGATGCAGGCCATCGTGTACGACAGCACAGGTGTCAGCCAGCCGAAGGCGGCGTGGTCCAGGTGTCCCATGACTCGGGGACGCTAGTGCGCACTGGGGGGCGCATCAGGGGCGCATTTCGAAAGCTGTTGGAATATGACGGAGAGAACTTCCAGTTCGATCGAGCATCGTTCGAACGTGCACACAGAACGTTCACACTCACGGGTAGGCGATCATGAGTCCATGAGCGATGACCCCACAGATGTCCGAGCGTTTTTCGCCATCCGCGCCGCCGACTGGGACCGCCGCTTCCCCGACGACGGGCCCGCCTACGCCGCCGCCGTGGCGGACCTGGGACTGCGCCCCGGGGACGCCGTACTCGACGCGGGCTGCGGCACCGGCCGCGCGCTGCCCCCGCTGCGTGCCGCCGTCGGCCCGTCGGGCACCGTGCTCGGCGCCGACCTCACCCCGGAGATGCTCGCCGAGGCGGTACAAAGCGGGCGACGCGGCCCCGAGGGCGCCTCCGCCCTGCTCCTCGCCGACGTCGGCCGGCTGCCCCTGCGGGACGGCGCGCTCGACGCCGTCTTCGGCGCGGGCCTCGTCTCCCACCTCGCCGATCCCGTCGCCGGCCTGCGCGAACTCGCCCGCGTGGTACGGCCCGGAGGGCGACTGGCGCTCTTCCACCCCATCGGCCGCGCCGCCCTCGCCGCCCGCCACGGCCGTCAGATCACCCCGGACGACCTGCGCGCCGAACCCCGACTGCGCCCCGTCCTCGCGGAGGCCGGCTGGCGGCTCGACTCGTACGTGGACGAGGACGCTCGCTACCTCGCGCTGGCGGTACGGGAGGGCTGAAGCTCGGCTCCCTGATCCCTGATCCAGACCCCTGGAGGGTGGATCCGAACTCCAGGATCCCGGATCCAGACCGCTGGATGGTGGATCCACCCTCCAGGATCCTGGATCCAAGCTCCCGGATCCTGGATCCAGACGCCTGATCTTGAACCTTGGATCCAGACGACTGGATCTTGGATCCAGACTCCCGGATCCGGCGCTCGGATATTGGATCCGGGAGTCTGGATCCCCACACCCATGCGGAGCACACCCGCCCCGGACACCCCGCCAGCCAGGGTGATTCTCCGGACGATCCAGTGATCACATCATCGGATCAAGGAACCCTCCCTCTCGTTTCAGCAGGTGAGCCCGGCGAGCCGCGGACGACGCGGCCGCCCCGGGGAAACAGGAGGAAGAGATGGCCCGCTACAGATGGACGGGCGGTGCGGCCCTCGGAGCCATGGTGCTGGGGGTCGGCACCGTCACCGGGTTCGCGCCGCCGGGCGCGGGCGACGGGTCCGGGGCGGCCGCACGCGAGCGCGCGGAGCGCGCGGCCGTGGCGGCGGGGGCGTTCAGCCCGGACGGCGGCGAGCGCGCCACGAACAAGGGCGCCGGCCGGCCGCGTACCGGAGCGGCCGGGGACGACGCGGCGGAGAGCTTCGGTGCGGAGTTCGTCCGTGGCCGGATCGCGCGGGTGATGCCGGCGGCCCTGGCACCCGTGTGCGGCACCGGATACGGCCGGGAGGCGACCTTCCCGCTCTTCGGAGACGTGGTCGTCCAGGCGGTGGAGGCGACCCGCAGCACCATCGGCTCCACCCTGGTCTGGCACGGCCGGGTGGCCGGCGCGGTCGATCAGCACGTGGTCCTCACCCTGGACGGCGGCTGCGACAAGACGCCCGGGAACGAGGTCCTCAGCGGTCAGTTCATGCTCGGCGGCGATCTGTACGCGATCCGTCCGGCAGGTCCCGGCCGCGTCCTCATCTCCCAGGGCACCCCGCTGACCGACGAGGACGAGCCCCGGCCCGAGGAACCCCAGCCCGCCGAGCCCCCCGCCGCCACCACACAGGCCGCCGCCACCACGCACGCCGCCGTCACCGCGCAGGCCACGCCCGCCACCAAGGCCGCCGCCTGCAAGGGCGGCGCGGGTTACGCGCTCGTCGACGTGCTGGTCGGCTACACCCCCGGCGCCCGTACCGAGGCCGGCGGCGACGCCCAGATCAAGGCGCTCGCCGCGCAGGGCATCGCCCTGGGCAACGACGCCTTCTCCGCCAGCGGCACCAAGGTCCGGCTGCGGCTGGTCGGCACCACGCTCGTCTCCGTCCCTGCCTCCCTCGACGGCGTCACCAACAGCCTCCTGAGCGCGGTCGCCCTCCCCGGCGACGGCGTCGCGGACGCCGTCGCCGCGCAGCGGGACCAGCACGGGGCCGACGTCGTCTCCGTCCTCGCCGCCGGCCGGGCCGCCGGCGGCCTCGGATACACGCCGCCGGACCCCGGCCCCGCCACCGCGCCCTGGGGCTACAACGTCGTCGGCCGGGCCGCCGTCACCAACTACTCCATGGGCCACGAGATCGGCCACAACATGAGCGCCGACCACGACCGCGTCACCCAGCCGGTCCAGCCCGACAACGGCGCCACCGGCTACTTCCCCGCCAAGGGCGACTGGTCGACCGTCATGGCGTACGAATCCAGCTGCCGCAAGGCCACCAAGGGCGTCTGCACCCGCGTCAACCGCTTCGCCAACCCCCACCAGACCTACCGCGGCGAGCGCCTCGGCGTCCCGCTGGGCGACACGGACTCGGCCGACACCGCCGACGTCCTGAGCACCACCGGCAAGGCCGTCGCCGCCTACCGGGCCGCCAAGACCTCCGACGCGCTGTGCGCCGTGACCACCTCGGTCACCCCCAAGGACGCCGGCACCGTCAGGGCCGCGCAGCCCGGCCCGTACCCCCAGGGCACCCAGTCCACCTACTCGGCGACGGCCGCGAAGGGGTACGTCTTCAGCGGCTGGAAGCTCGACGGCAAGGCCGCCAAGGGCGGCGCCTCCGGCTTCCGCGTCCCCGCCGGCGACCACACCGTCGTCGCCGTCTTCAAGAAGGGCACCGCGCCGACCTCCACGGTGAGCACGAAGAGCAGCGGCCAGGGCACGGTCAAGAAGGCCCCGGCCAAACGCGCCGAGCAGGAGGGCGCCGACGTGATGTACGAGGCCGTGCCCGCGCCCGGCTGGGACTTCGCCGGCTGGCGGCTCGACGGCTCGCACACCGGGGACGACGACAGCATCGCCCTCCGCGTCGGCCAGGACGACATGGAGCTCACCGCCCTCTTCGAGCAGCGGCGCCACGAGCTGAGGGTCGAACAGCGCGGTCACGGCAGCGTGGAACTCTCGCAGGCGGGCCCGTACTCGGACGGCGACACGGTGGCGGCGACGGCCGTGCCCGCGCCCGGATACGTCTTCACCGACTGGCTGCTCGACGGCGAGCCGTACGGCGGCGACGAGGAGAACGCCAAGGGCGAGACCGCCGTCCACTTCGAGGAGACCGGCCATACCCTGACGGCGGTCTTCACCCGCGCCGCCGGCCACCCCGACGCGGAACAGGGCTACGGCACCGACTCCGGGTCCCCCGCACCCTAGGCCCGGACGAGCCCTGGGTCCGGACGGGCCCCGGTCCCGGACGAGACCCAGGCCCCGGACGAGACCCAGGCCCCGGACGGGCCCTCAACGCCCCCTTCTGTCCCGGCACTTCACTGTCTACCGTGGAAGTGCCGGGCAGTCGTGCCCGGGGAAAGGCGGCCGGCCGTGGCACGGATAGCGGAACGCATGCGCAAGCTCCTCCCCTCCGCCCGACGCGCGTCCGGGAGCGGGGCCACCGCTCCCCCGGCCCGCTCCGGACGCCAGGGCCACAACCTCTTCGAGGCGGCGGCGGTGTACGTGGCCGCCTGCGCCGAGGACGACCAGGAGCGGATGGACGAGGCCGCGACCTGGGTCTCCCCGGGGCAGCTCAGCTTCGGCGTCAACGAGCTGGCCTGCCGCGCCCTGCTCACCCTCGCGCGGGAGCGCAACCAGACCCCCGAGACCGTGGCCCGCGCGCTGCTCGGGATCAAGGGGCGCTGAGTCTCACACTCCGAAGGCCCTCGACGCACGGATTACTCGGTAGTAGGGTGCGCCGACGATCCGATGGCGAGCGAGTGAGGGAGCGTGTGGTGGCGGCTACGGAACCGGCGGCGGGCGACGACGCGCTGTACGTGCTGACCGCGTGTCTGCTGACGCCCGCGCGCTTCCCCAGCGTGCTCGGCGACGACTATCCGGCGGCCTGCGCGGCCCTCGGGCTCGAACCGTACGAGCAGGGGTACGGGCTCGTCTTCGGCCAGGACGGGCTCGGCGCGCGCTGGACGGTCGTCATCGACGACGTCTCGCTGGTCGCCGTGGCCATCGCCTCCTGGGACTGCGGCATGGCGTACGACCTCTCCCCCGACGAGGAGTCGGTCGTCGCCGGGCTGCCCGGCTGGCCGCTGCCCGTCGCGACGCAGGCCCCCGGCATCCCGGACCCGCACGACCCCGAGCCGGAGGAGGGCGACCCCGCCCCGCTGGCCCCGCCCGCCGAGGACGCGTGGACCCCCGCCCACCGGCGGCTGGGCGCCGACGAGGTGGCGCTGCACTGGAACGCGTGGCGGGAACAGATCGCCCCCCGGCCCGCCGAGGCACCGACGGCGGAGTCGCCCGCCGCCGCGGCGGAGCCGACGGCCGCGCCCTCCGACGGCGCCGCGCCCGATCCGTACGCCGGTGTCCGCCGGGCCATGGACGAGCTGCACGGCTATCTGGAGACGCCGCCGCCGGTGGGCCGGGTGCGGTCCGACACGACCGGCGAGAGCGCGCGGACGCTCCGCGCCGACGGCCCCGGCTGGTCGCTGGTGGCCCGCACCGACGACATGGCCTTCTTCCTCCTCGACGAGCTTCCCCACGAGGTCCTCCCGGTGGCCCCTGGCCCGCGGCTGCCCGCGCTGCTCGAAGGGCTCGACGCCATCGCCGTACGCCCTTCCTAGGGCCGTGCGCCCTTCCCCGGGGCCGGACGCCCTTCCCCTAGGGCCCGGACGCCCTTCCTGGGGCCGGACCCGCGCGGGCAGGGCGTCAGACGCGCTCCAGCGGGCGGTGCGGCTCCGCCGGCAGTTCGACGCGGACCGGGTCGCCCGGGCGCACCTCGCCGCCGGTCAGGACGATGCCCATGATCCCGGCCTTGCGGACGAGCTCGCCGTCGGCGTCACGGCCGACGACCTGCTTGAGCAGGCCGTGGCGGAAGCCGTCGATCTGGGCGCAGGGGTTGCGCAGGCCGGTGATCTCGACGACGGCCTCCGCGCCGAGGTGGAGGCGGGCGCCGGCGGGCAGGGCGAGGAGGTCGACGCCGCGGGTGGTGACGTTCTCGCCGAGGTCGCCGGGGGCCACCTCGAAGCCGGCCTCGGCGACCTCGTCGAAGAGTTCGGCGTGGATGAGGTGGACCTGGCGGAGGTTCGGCTGGGTCGGGTCCTGGGCGACGCGCGAGCGGTGCTTGACCGTGACGCCGGCGTGGACGTCGCCCTCGACCCCGAGCCCGGCGAGGAGCGTGATGCTCTCGCGGTTGGGCTTGGTGAAGGAGTAGGTGCCGTTGCTGCTGACCGTGGTGACGGTGCCTTCGTCCATGTGCGGACCCCCCTGGTGCGCGGTACTGGCCGGATTCGCGTTCGACCCTACTCCGGGCGGTCCGCGTGCTCCTCGCGGAGGGTGGCACCGACGTCGTGGAGGTGGCCGAGGGCCTGCCGGTAGGAGTCGACGAAGCCGGTCTCGGTGTACGGGATGCCCAGGTCCCGGCAGTGGGCGCGGACGGCGGGCTGGGCGAGGCGCAGGTGGGGGCGGGGCATCGACGGGAAGAGGTGGTGTTCGACCTGGTAGTTGAGGCCGCCGAGGAACCAGTCGGTGAGGGCGCCGCCCCGGATGTTGCGGGAGGTGAGGACCTGGCGGCGCAGGTGGCCCCAGCTGTCGCCGTCCTCGTGCTCGTCGGGCCGCTCCATGCCCTTGTGGTTGGGGGCGAAGGCGAGGCCGAGGTGGACGCCGAAGAGCATCTGGTGGACGAGCGCGAAGACCAGGGCCTGGACGGGCGTGAGGGCGGTGAGGAGCAGCGCCGCGTATCCGGCGAAGTGGAGGACGAGCAGGGCGGCTTCGGTCAGGCGTGCGCGGCGGGTGCGGTACGGGCCGTCCTTCGCGAGCAGGGCCTGGACGCCGTACAGCTTGAGGGCGAGGCCCTCCAGGGTGGTCAGCGGGAAGAAGAGCAGGGCCTGGTGGCGGGTGAGGAAGCCGCGCAGGCCGGTGCGGCCGGCGGTCTGGTGCTCGGCGAAGACGAGGACGTCGGCGGCGACGTCGGGGTCCTTGTCGAGGTGGTTGGGGTGGGCGTGGTGGCGGTTGTGCTTGTCGTTCCACCATTCGCGGCTCATGCCGAGGAGGAGGTTGGCGTGGACGAGCTGGATGACGCGGCCGGCCCTGCGGTCGGCGGTGATCTGGGCGTGGCCGGCGTCGTGGGCGAGGAAGGCGGCGCGGGCGGAGAGCAGCGCGAGGGGCACGGCGAGGAGGACGGACCACCAGGCGGGGCCGGTGAGGAGGAGGGTGACGGCGACGGCGGCGAAGCCGAGGAGGGTGAGGGCGATGTCCCGGGCGTACCAGCCGGGCCGGTGTTCGAGCAGTCCCTGGCTCCGCACCAGGCGGAGGAGCGGGGAGAACTCGCTGCCGGCGGCCCGGTTCCGTGCGGCGGGCGGCGCCGGGGCGGGTGCGAGGGCGGTGGCCTGGGACATGGGCGGGCTCCGGCTTCTGTGAGGTGGGCTGTCGCCGTCCGCGCCGAGGGCCGGTGACAGGTCTTCACCGTAGGAATCCGTGACGGGCCGGAGCCATGGCGTCACCACCCGTCCGTGGGCGGGGGCGGACCGGGGGCCGGGGGTGGGGTGTTCCCCACCCCCGGCCGAGGCACGGGTTCTTGCGCCGCGGAGGCACGGGGTTCCCACGCCGCCGAGGCACGGGATCCCGCTCCGGCCAAGGCGGTGCGCATGTGTCGGGTGTCACGCACGGATGTGCGTGGTCGGGGGCTCGGGTGGGGTAGGGTCGGCCGCTCCGTCTCGCAGGTAGTCATATGTGGGGAATGTGTTGACGTCGTCGTTCCGCTCCTCCGGCCCCGGTTCCGAATCCTCCGTCCCGCCCGTCGCAGCCGTCCCGGCGCCCGTCGCCTCCGCTCCGGCCGCCGTCTTCCTCCCCGCCGACCCGCCCCGGGCGGGCCGGATCGCGCTCTGGTCGCCCGCCGGCGAGCCGCTGTCCGCGCCGCCGGGGGCGGTCGAGGACGTCCTCACGGTGGTGGACGGTGCGGACCTGCGGCCCGTGTCCGTCCCCGCGGCGCTGTTGCCGGTACGGGACGCGCTGCCGTTCCTCGCCGCCGCCCGGCTCGCGGACGGGGCTGACCCGGCGGCCGCGTTCTGGGGCGGTGCGGCGCTCCTCGCCCTGGACCTCGTCGCGCGCGGCCTGCTGCTGCCCGGGGTGACGGCGGACGGTCACGACGCGTGGCGGGCCGGGCCGTTGGGGCCGGAGGAGCTGGACCGGCTGCGTACGCTCGCCGCGTCGATGCCGCCCACCGCGCACGCCGTCCCGTCGGCCCCGGTGGAGGAGGCGGAGGACTGGCTGCTGCCCGAGCCGGAGGAGCTGCTGCGGGCCTTCCTCGACGCGGTCGCCGACACCCTCCCCCGTACCCCGGCCGCCGCGCTCGCCGCCGGCGGCCCCGCGTTCGCGGCCGAGGAGGCGCGGTCCGTGCCCGAACAGCGGGCGTGGGCCGCCGATCTGGCGGCCGGTCACGACGCGGGCGTACGGCTGTCGCTCCGCCTCGAACTGGTCGGCGGCGACACGGCCGGGGCGACGGCGCCGGGCTTCCGCGCGGTGCTCCAGCTGCACTCCGCCGCCGATCCCGCGGTGGTCGTGGACGCGGCCGACGCGTGGTCGGGCACCGGACCCGCGGCGGCGGGACTGGGTCCGCGCGCCCGGATGGACGCGCTGCTCGCGCTGCGGCGGGCCGCCCGCGCCTGGCCCGCGCTCACCCCGCTGCTGACGGCCGCCGTGCCCGACTCGATGGAACTGGCCGACGAGGAGCTGGTGGAGCTGCTCGGCCCGGCGTCCCGTGCGCTGGCCGCGACCGGCATGCGGGTGCACTGGCCGCGGGATCTGACGGACCGGCTGACCGCGCGCGCGGAGATCGGTCCGGTGGACGCGGCGCCGGGAGCCGGTGCCGCGTCCACCGGCCCCCTGACCGGCCCCCTGACCGCCCCTCTGACCGACCCTCTGACCGACCTCTTGACCGGTGCCGCGACCGGTCCCGTGACCGACGCCCCGTACGGCGAGGACGGGAACGACGGCGGAAGCGGGGGCGGGGGCGGCGTTCCGTCGTTCCTCTCCGCCGACGCGCTGCTCGCCTTCAACTGGCGCTTCTCCCTGGGCGACCGGGAGCTGACCCGCGCGGAGCTCGACCGGCTCGCCGAGGCCGGGCGGCCGCTGGTGCGGCTGCGTGACCGGTGGGTGCTGGTCGATCCGGCGGAGGTGCGGCGCGCCCGGGAGCGGCAGGACCGCAAGGTGACGCCGGTCGACGCGCTCGCCGCCGTGCTCACCGGCACGACCGAGGTCGACGGCCATCGGTTCGAGGTCGTCGCGAGCGAGGCGCTGGAGCGGCTGCGCGAGCGGCTCGCCGACCCCGAGGGCGGGGCCCGTGAGGTGGCGCAGCCGGCCGCGCTCGCCGCCACCCTGCGCGACTACCAGCTGCGCGGCCTGAACTGGCTGCACCGGATGACCTCGCTCGGCCTCGGCGGCTGTCTCGCCGACGACATGGGGCTCGGCAAGACCATCACCGTCATCGCGCTCCATCTGCACCGGCAGGACGAGCCCGCCACCGCGGGACCCACGCTCGTCGTCTGCCCGACCTCGCTGATGGGCAACTGGCAGCGGGAGTACGAGCGGTTCGCCCCCGGCACGCGCGTGCGCCGCTTCCACGGCGCCGGCCGCGACCTGGACGGGCTCGGTGCCGGGGACGTCGTCCTCACCACGTACGGCACCATGCGGCTCGACGCCGAGCGGCTCGCCGCCCGGACGTGGGGGCTGCTGGTCGCGGACGAGGCCCAGCACGTGAAGAATCCTTACTCCGCCACCGCCCGCCGGCTGCGCACGATCGGTGCACGCGCGCGTGTGGCGCTGTCCGGCACTCCGGTGGAGAACAACCTCTCCGAGCTGTGGGCGATCCTCGACTGGACGACGCCCGGGCTGCTCGGCGGGCTCGGTGCCTTCCGGCGGCGGTACGCGGCCGCCGTCGAGGGCGGCGGCGACCCGGCCGCCGCCGAGCGGCTCGGCGCGCTCGTCCGCCCGTTCCTGCTGCGCCGCCGCAAGTCCGACCCGGGCATCGCGCCCGAGCTGCCGCCGAAGACCGAGACCGACCGGGCCGTCTCCCTGACGCCGGAACAGGCCGGTCTGTACGAGGCGGTGGTGCGCGAGAACCTGCTGGCCATCTCGGCGGCCGACGGGATGGCCCGGCGCGGTCTCGTGGTGAAGCTGCTGACCTCGCTCAAGCAGATCTGCAACCACCCCGCCCAGTACCTGAAGGAGGAGCGGCCCCGGATCGCCGGCCGTTCGGGGAAGCTCGAACTGCTCGACGAGCTGCTCGACACGATCCTCTCCGAGGGGGCGAGCACCCTGGTCTTCACCCAGTACGTGGGGATGGCCAGGATCCTGGAGGCGCATCTGGCGGCGCGCGGGGTGCGGACGCAGTTCCTGCACGGCGGCACCCCGGTGGCGGAGCGGGAGGCGATGGTCGAGCGGTTCCAGGAGGGCGAGGTGCCGGTCTTCCTGCTGTCGCTGAAGGCGGCCGGGACGGGGCTCAACCTCACCCGGGCCGAGCACGTGGTGCACTACGACCGCTGGTGGAACCCGGCGGTGGAGGCGCAGGCCACCGACCGGGCGTACCGGATCGGGCAGACGCGTCCGGTGCAGGTGCACCGGCTCGTCGCCGAGGGGACGGTCGAGGACCGGATCGCGGCGCTGCTCGAACGCAAGCGCGCGCTGGCCGACGCGGTGCTCGGCGCGTCCGGGGACACGCCGGCGGAGCTGACCGAGCTGACCGACGCGGAACTGGCGGAACTGGTCTCCCTGCGCGGGGACGACGTCGCGAACGGGGACGGACGATGAGCGGATACGGGTCGGCGGACGGCCACGGGTACGGGACGGCGGGCCGGGGTTCCGAGGAGCTCACCTTCACGGCGGCGCCGCCGGTGCGCGGCGGGGCCTTCACCCGCACCTGGTGGGGCCGGGCGTGGCTCCAGGCGCTGGAGGACACGGCGCTCGACGGCCGGCAGGTGAAGGAGGGCCGGAGGCACGCGCGGGCGGGGGCCGTCGGCGCCGTGTCGGTGCGGCCCGGGCGGATCACCGCCGTCGTGCAGGACCCCGACGGCACGGCGTACCGCAGCGACGTGCTGGTGCGCACCCTGACCGACGAGGAGTGGGACCGGCTGCTCGACCTCGCCGTCGACAGCGCCGGGCACATCGCCGCGCTCCTCGACCACGAGATGCCTCCGCACCTGGTGGAGGACGCGGCGGGGGTCGGCGTCGACCTGCTGCCGGGCATCGGGGACCTGGAGCCGGAGTGCGGCTGCGAGGCGTGGGACCACTGCCCGCACACGGCGGCGCTCTGCCACCAGGTGGCGCGGATCCTGGACGAGGACCCCTTCGCGCTGCTGCTCCTGCGGGGGCGGGGGCAGCAGGCGGTGGTGGACGCGCTCCAGGCCCGCAGCGCCGCCCGCGCGGGCGGCGGGACGGCGACCGGCGCGCCGGAGGGCGCGGAGGGCGCGGCCGGGGACGGCGGCGGGCCGCGGGGCGTGTCGGCGGCGGAGGCGTACGCGCTGCGGGACATCCTGCCGCCGCTGCCCGCGGTGCCGGTGCCGGACGCGGCGCCCGGGGAGCCGCCGGCCCTGGACACGGAGACGGACCCGGAGCCGGGGGTGGAGCCCGCCGCCCTGGAGTTCCTGGCCGCGGACAGCGCGGCCCGCGCCCACCGGCTGCTGACCGAGCTGCTCGCCGGCCGGCCGGCCGCCCCGGCCGGTGCGGCGTGGGGCCTGTCGGTCGCCGAGGACGCGGTGCGGCTCGCGGCCGGCCGGCCGCCGGCGTGGGTCGCGGGGCGCCTGGCCTCGGGCACGGGGCGTTCGCGTGCGGAGCTCGACGTGGCCACGCGCGCGTGGCGGTGGGGCGGGGCCGCGGCCCTCGCCGTACTGGAGGGGTCGTGGACGCCGGACGAGGAGGCCCTGGCCCTGGCGGAGGCCCGGCTGGCCGAGGCGTGGGAGGACGGCGAGGCTCCGGAACTGAGCCGGTCCGGGGCGCGGTGGACGGCGGCGGGCGAGGGGGCTCAGCTGCGGCTCGGCGAGGACGGCCGCTGGTGGCCGTACCGCCGGGCGGGCGGCGGATGGGTTCCGGTGGGTCCGGCGGACCGGGATCCGGCGGCGGCGCTCACGGCGGCGACGGTCGAGGGCGAACGGGACGACGAGCCGGAGGGCGCGAACTCCGGCTCGCGCGGCCTTTCGGAATGACCGGTAAAACCCTCGCAGTCTGATCACTTGTTGTCATTTTCGATACGTATTCCTGCCCTCTTATAGGGCCAGTTTGATTGATAGAACCCTTCCTTCCATCGAGGTCACACGCCAATCGCGAACTGACTATGCTCCGCAGATGTGTTGCGCCGCGCTCACAGCGAGTCATGAACGCTGGGAGCGGGCGCCGACGGAGCACGGCCGCGAGGGGATGTTTCGAGCACCTGTGCGTGATCGATCGCATGTCCGCTCTTTTTCCTGACGGTACGTCGCCCCACTTCAGTCCTTTCCCATTTCCGGACGTCGAGGGAAACCGTTGATGGTACGCGCAGGTTCAACTTCCAGAGCCAGGCCGGGTGCGATGGCTCCGGTGTGGCTCGTCCCGCCGGGGGTACTGGCCGCCCTCTTCGCCATAGGGCTGCTGTTCGCGCCTGCGCAGATACGGACACCGGTCGCCTGGTACGGCTTCGCCGCGGTCTCCCTCACGCTCGGCAGCACCGCCCTGACCGTGCGCCTGGCCCGGGCGGCCGAGGAGGCCCGGCACACCGGGGCGCTCCGGGCGGCCCGGCAGGCCCACGCGGAGACCGAGGCCGCGCTGCTCGCGCGCCTCGCCGACCAGCGGACGGCCACGGTGTGGATGGCCGACGAGCTGCTCCCCGCTGCCGTCGCCCGGCTCCAGAAGGGCGACTCCACCTCGGAGATCGTGAACTCGGTGCGGCTCGGCGCGCACCTCGACGACGGCTTCACCGAGGCGCTCAAGGGCGCGCTGAGGACCCTGCTGCTCGCCGTCGAGGCCGAGGAGAACACCCGGGACTCCTCCCAGCGCGCCCTGGTGGCCGTCGCCCGCCGCGTCCAGGCGATCGTGCACCAGCTCGCCAAGGACCTCCGCGAGATGCAGATGGTCCACGGCACGGACCTCGTCCTCGCCCGCGGCCTGCAGGACGTCGACCACCGCAACGCCCTGATCGGCCGGCTCGCCGCGAGCATCGCCGTCCTCGGCGACGCCCGCCCCGGACGCCAGTGGTCGAAGCCCATCCCCCTCTACGACGTGCTGCGCGGCGCCATGTCACGCATCGTCGACTACCCCCGGGTCAAGCTCCAGTCGGTCACCGAGGCCGCGGTCATCGGCCCCGGCGCCGAGCCCCTGATCCACCTGCTCGCCGAACTCCTCGACAACGCGACGACGTTCTCGCCCCCGCACTCCCCCGTGGAGGTGAGCGCCGTCGAGGTGCCCTCGGGCATCGCCATCGAGATCGAGGACCGGGGCGTCGGCCTCACCGAGGAGGTCCGCCAGCGCATCAACCGCGTGATGACGGACTCGGCCTCCGGCCTCTTCCTCGCCGGTCTGGGCGAGGTGACCCAGCTCGGACTGCCGGTGGTGAGCCGGCTGGCCCGCGAGTACGGCTGCGACGTCGACCTGCGCCCCTCCGCCTACGGAGGCGTACGGGCCGTGATCCTCGTACCCCGGCGCCTGATCACCACGGTGGAGAAGCCCGTCGTGAGAACTCCCGAGCCCGCCCGGAAACGCACGCCCGGGCCCATCCGGCCCCTGCCGTCGCGCGGCGGCGCCCCGGTGCCGCCGCCGGCCCCCGAGCCACTGCCCGTGCCGCCGCCCACCCCCATGCTCCCCACCTCCTTCGACGAGGGCGCGGCGCCCTACATCGACGGGACGACCCTCAACGGTCTGCCCCGCCGCCGCCGCGACTCCCCCGTCCCGACGCCGGTCCTGCGCACCGGCCCCGAGCCCGCCCCCGCCCCCACCTCCGCGCGCCAGCCGGGGCTGATGTGGGAGGCCTTCAACGGCACCAAGCGCTCGGACTCCGCATCCCCCACTCCGCACAGCCAGCCGTCTGATGAGGTCGAATAACATGCAGCCACTGCCCAACATCGACTGGATGCTCACCGAGCTCGTGGGCGGCGTTCCGCACGTACGACACGTGGTCGTCCTCTCCGCGGACGGTCTCAGCATCGGCCAGGCCAACACCGCTCCCGACACCGCCGACGCGATCGCCGCCGCCTGCTCCGGCATCCAGAGCCTCGCCCGGGCGATCGCGAAGATGTTCCCGCACGGGAACGGCACCACCCACATGGTCGGGATCGAGGCCGACGGCGGCTACTTCTCCCTGATGGCGGCCGGCCCCGGCGCGTACCTCGCCGTCCTCGCCGACGCGGAGGTCGACGCGGGGCTCCTCGGCGACCGCATGCGGACGCTCGTCACCAGGATCGGCCGGCACATGACCAGTCCGCCGCGTGAAGACGTCCGGCAGGCGATGTGACCTCGGACAATCCGAAGCCCTGGGAGGAGGGCACCCCCGTACCGCTGTACGTCATCACCGGCGGCGAGGGGTCCTCGGCCAAGACCTTCGACCTGGTCACGCTGATCGCGACGAGGGCCGTGCCGGACCCCTCGATGCAGCCCGAACAGGCATCCATCCTCACCATGTGCGAGTACCCGCTGTCGGTGGCCGAGGTGTCGGCCTACCTCAGCCTTCCGTTCAGCGTCGTCACCGTGCTGCTGTCCCAGCTCGTCGACGACCAGCGCGTCGAGGCGATTGCACCCGTCCCCGTCGCGGCCTTCCCCGACCGGGGTCTTCTGGAGGCGGTGATCCATGGACTACGCAGACTCTGACACGCTCAGGGCACCAGGGCGGCGCGAGACCGACCTGTTCCTTCCGCACGGCGCCCGGGGCGTCAAGGTCGTGGTCGTCGGCGGCTTCGGCGTCGGCAAGACCACGATGGTCGGAGCGGTGAGCGACATCCCGCCGCTCACCACCGAGGAACGCATGACGCAGGCCGGTGTCGGGATCGACCACAACCCCGGCGTCACCGGCAAGAACACCACGACGGTCGCGATGGACTTCGGCCGCATCAGCATCAACGAGGAACTGATCCTCTATCTGTTCGGCACCCCCGGGCAGGAGCGCTTCTGGTTCCTGTGGAACGGCATCTTCGAGGGCGCGCTCGGCGCCGTGGTCCTCGTCGACACCCGCAGGATCGAGGTCTGCTTCGAGATCATCACGCGCCTGGAGGACCGCCGCGTCCCCTTCGTGGTGGCCGTCAACACCTTCCCCGAGGCCCCTCAGTACCCGCTACCCGAACTGCGCACGGCCCTGGCCCTCAGCGACTCCGTCCCCCTGGTCACCTGTGACGCCCGCGACCGGGCGTCCTGCCGGGACGCCCTCCTCTCGCTGATGGTCTACCTGTGCACCCTCGCCGCCCAGGAGACCGCATGACCCTCCCCGCCCACGAGCACACGACACCGGCCACGGGGCTCGTCCCGCCGCCCGGCTGCCCGGCCCACGTGGCCACCGGCCCCGGCGGAGCGACCCGGCTCTACGGCCCCGCCGCCGAGACCGACCCCATGGGCCTGTACGAGGAACTGCGCGCCGCCCACGGTCCGGTGGCGCCCGTCCTCCTCGACGGCGACGTCCGCGCCTGGCTCGTCCTCGGCTACAACGAGAACCGCGACGTGGCGACCCGCGCCACCCAGTACTCCCGCGACCCGAGGGTCTGGCACGGCTGGAGCACCGGGGAGATCGACCCCGCCACCTCCCCGCTGATGCCGATGATCGGCTGGCGCCCCGACTGCGTCTGCGCGGACGGCGAGGAGCACCAGCGGCTGCGCAGCGCGGTCACCGCCTCGCTCGACCAGTTCGACCACCGGGGCATCCGGCGCCGCATCAACCGCTTCGCCCACGAGCTGATCGACACCTTCTGCGAGGACGGCGAGGCGGAGCTGGTCGACCGTTTCACCGAGCACCTGCCGATGCTCACCCTCATCCACCTGCTCGGCATGTCCGACGAGGCGGCGCCGAAGCTGGTGCAGGCCGCGCGCGACCTCTTCAAGGCGACCGAGACCTCGCTCGCGAGCAACGCCTTCGTGGTCGCGAGCCTGGAGGAGCTGGTCCGGGAGAAGCGGCGGAGCCCGGGGATGGACATCGCCTCCGCGCTGATGTCGCACCCGGCGGGGCTCACCGACGAGGAGGTCGTGCACCACCTGCGGCTGATCCTGCTGGCGGGCTACGAGACCACCGCCAACCTGATGTCGAACGTGCTGCGCATGGTGGTCACCGATCCGCGGTTCCGCGGCTCGCTGGCCGGCGGTCAGATGACGCTGCCCGAGGCGGTCGAGCAGGTCCTGTGGGACGAGCCGCCGCTGATGGTCTGCCCGTCCCGCTACGCCAACGGGGACACCACGCTCGGCGGTCAGCGGATCATGGCCGGCGACATGCTGCTACTCGGTCTGGCCGCCGGGAACATGGACCAGGTGGTACGCCCCGATCCCGCGGCGCCCGTGCACCACAACCGCGCGCACCTCTCCTTCAGCGCGGGCAGCCACGAGTGCCCCGGGCAGGACGTCGGCCGCATCATCGCCGACACCGGCATCGACATCCTGCTCACCCGGCTGCCCGACATCGCCCTGTCGATCCCGGAGGAGGAGCTGAGCTGGCGCTCGTCCACCTGGGCGCGGCACCTGACGGCGCTTCCGGTCGCCTTCGCGCCGCGGGCTCCGAGGGGCATGCAGTACGAGGAGCCGCTGCCGGCGGCCCCGGCGCCGCACACCGCCGAGGTTCCCGGGCCCGCGACGGCACCCGAGGAGGCGGCCGCGACCCCGACGGCGGCCGAGGCCGGGCCGTCGGGTCCCGGGCCGGCCGCGCGGCCCGGGGCGTCGTCGTCCTGGTGGGACAGGCTGCTGCGGCTGGTGCGACTGCGGTAGTTCCCTCATGGCTCGGCGTCGTGGCCGAGTCCGACGGTGGAGGGGGGTACGGCCGCGTGCCGGCCGGACCCCCTTCCGCACCACTCCCCGGAGGCGGCGGGCAGTCGCTGCTCCGGGACGGCCGGGTCGGCGGGGACGTACCGGGGGGCGCCGGTGTACCAGGCGTGGAGCCCGGAGAGGAAGCTGCACGCCCCGCCGAGCCAGGTGTCGAGGCCCGCCTGTTCCTCGGGCGTCAGCCCGGCCCTGCGGGCGAGCAGCGGCACGTCCTCCTCGCGGAGCTGCTCGAAGTCGCGCATGCGGGAGTTGACGAGGTGGACGGAGGCCGGGACGGCCTCGCGGAGGGGGATCCCCAGGGAGGTGCCGAGGACGACGACGAGGTTGTTCACGTCGTGTTCCTCGTGGACCTCCCGCTCGTAGGAGGCGATGTCGTTCGCCAGTCCCATGACGTCCATGAACGCGGCGACGAGTCCGCGGACGGTCCGGTGGCGTCGGATCCGTTCCGGTATTCGGGCGCCCGTGGCGAGCTCCACCGAGTAGGGCGCGGTGTGGGCGGCGAAGCTCTCGCGGCGGAAGGGGGCGTAGTCGATGAGGTGGGGGACGCGCCCGGTGCGGCTGTTGGCGAGCTCCTCGACGCCCGCGTCGACGTAGCGGGCGAGGGCCCGGCTGAACTCCTGGCGCCAGTGGGCGAGTCGGGGCGGGAAGAGGTGTCCCTGGAGATCGGCGATGCCGCGCTCGACGGCGTTGACGGGCTCGGGGAAGCGGGCGCCCTCCTCGGTGCGGAGGAAGGCGTGGAGCCGCACGGTGAAGTCGTGGGCGCCCTGGAGGTCACTGGTCCGCTTGAAGGAGTGGGCGAAGTAGTCGTCCCAGGCGAGCGCCCAGATGTTGAAGCGGTGGTTGAGCCGGAGGGCTGCGGGCGAGGCGTCGGGCAGGGTCCAGGCGGTGAGCAGGTCCACCGTCATGGCGCGGAACTGGGCCGGGGTCCAGATCGGCCGGCTGTCGGCGCGTCCGTCGCCGGTGTCCAGCATGCCCATCTCGCGGGCCCAGGTCTCGCTCTCGGCCCGCAGGCCCGGCAGGTGCGGGTTGACTCTGAGCGGATGAGGCATCCACAACTCGGGGATTTCGACGGCATGCAGGGGCATGGTCGCTCCACCTCCTTCAGTCCTCGGAATCCGTCTGTATCTTGCCGCTGTCACTGACGGCCGACAATTCCCGCCACGCGACGCTGCAAACCTGCCCGCCCGAACCGGCCCACAACCCCCGGACCGGACGGGTCCGATTCACGGTAACCCTGGCGTCTTGCTGGGCAGTTGTGTTCTCCTGAAGTCTCGGGGCCCGGTACGGAACGCTGCCGCGCGGTCTCCGGCGGCCCTGACGACCATGGCCAGTTCCGGCTTCCCAGGAGTCCCGGGCGCGGGGTCAGTCGACGCCGCGCGGGCGGAACTGGACGCTGATGCGGGGCCCCACGGCCCGGCTGGTCTTCGGCACCGCGTGGTCCCAGGTGCGCTGACAGGAGCCGCCCATCACGACGAGGTCGCCGTGGCCGAGCGGGAGGCGGAGGGCGACGGGACCGCCGCCGCGCGGGCGCAGCGCGAGGTCGCGCGGATCGCCGAGCGAGAGGATGGCGACGATCGTGTCGTGGGCGGCGGAGCGGCCGGTCCGGTCGCCGTGCCAGGCGACGCTGTCCCGCCCGTCCCGGTAGAGGCAGAGCCCGGCGGTGGCGAACCCCTCGCCGAGCTCGGCGGCGTAGTGCGCGCCGAGGGCGTCGCGGGCCTCGGTCAGCGCGGGGTGCGGAAGGGGCTCGCCCTCGCGGTAGTGCGCGAGGAGGCGCGGTACGGCGACGACGTCGTCGTACATCCTCCGGTGCTCGGCCCGCCACGGCACCCGCCGCGCCAGCTCCTCGAACAGCGTGTCGGCCCCCTGGAACCATCCGGGCAGGTGGTCCACCCAGGCGCCGCCGGCCAGCGGCGTCCGCCGCAGCCCGTCCAGGGCCCCGGGTCCGGGCTCGTCCCCCTGGTCGAACAGGGAGCCCTGGAGGCCGGGGAGGTCCGGTGGTGCGCTGGTCATGGATCCAGGATAACCATGAAACCGAACAGATGAGCGATTCCGGGATGGGTGAGAAGCAGGGATGGGCCGGGTAGGTCGGGGAGGTGCCGGGCGAAGGGCCGGGGATGATGGGGGCATGATGACGCTCGCCGAGGTGGACGCGCTGGCCGACCGCGCGCATGCCGGACAGGTCGACAAGATCGGCGTCCCCTACGTGGCACACGTACGGGCCGTCGCCGCCGGGCTCGCGCCGCTCGGGACCGAGCTGGCCATGGCGGGGCTGCTCCACGACGTCGTCGAGGACACGGAGTGGACGGCGGAGGAGCTCCGGGCGGCCGGGGTGCCCGAGCGGGTCGTCCGGGTCGTCCTGGCGGTCACCAACGAACCCGGCTGCCCGTACGAGGAGAAGATCCGGCGCGTCGCCCGGGACCCCGACGCCACCCTGGTGAAGATCGCGGACAACGCCCACAACAGCCGCGCGGACCGGGCGGCGGCGCTCGCGCCGGAGCAGCGCGCTCGGCTCGCCGCCAAGTACCGGGCGGCGCGGCGGGTCCTGTGGGCCGCTGCGGACCCGGAGCGGGTCGCGACGATCCTGCGGATCGTCAACCCCGACCTGCTGCCCGAGCTGACGGGGCCGTAGGGCCCGCCGGCGTTCAGAGGGCCGGCGGGCCGGCCTCGGCGCGCCGGAGCACGGGGGCGAGCCGGTCCAGGTCGGGGCCGCCCTGGACCGGCGCCGGAGCACGGGGGCGAGCCGGTCCAGGTCGGGGCCGCCCTGGACCATCCGCTCGTCCCACCAGGTGGCGCCGGCGTCCCTCAGCGGCCCGACGACGTCACGGGCCCCGGCCGGGTCCGCGGGCGTGGCCCCGCCGAGCACGAACTCGAACGGGCCCTCCGCTCCGGCCTCCGCCCGCCGCGCGCGGACGTGGCCGACCAGCTCGCGCACCTCGGCCGCGTCCGGGACGTGGCCGTGCCGGGCGGTCTCGAAGAGGGGCACGGCCCCGTCCCAGCGGGCGGCGCGGCGCATCGGGGCGCGGCGCGGCCAGAAGCCGCCGATCCAGACCGGCGGCGAAGACGACGCGGCCGCCGCTCAGCCGGTCCAGGGTCGCCACCTGGCGGGCGAGCCGCTCCGGCCGGTAGCGGGGCACCGGGGTGAGGAGGCAGCCCAGGCGGATCCGCGAGGTCGCGAGCGCGGCCGCCGTCAGCAGCATCCAGGGGTCGCCGAAGGGGCGCCCCTGGTGCCGCCGGTGCAGGACGTGGTCCCAGACGAAGAGTCCGTCCCAGCCCGCCTGCTCGGCGGCCACCGCGACGGTCGCGACGTTGCGGGGGTCCGCGAAGTCGCCGAAGTTCGGGATGTTGAGGGAGTGGCGCATCCGGGCAGGATCGTGCGGCCCGGAGGCGCGGGGCAACGGATTTCGGGGCCGGTCAGGCGCGGCAGCGCAGGAGTTCCAGCGGCGGGTGGGCGAGGAGGTCGGCCCAGAAGTCCTCGTCGTAGGCCTCGTACCCCTCGGCGGAGATCGTCATCGGCACCCACTCCACCTCGGTGAAACCGGCCTTGGCCAGGGCGTCCTCGTAGACCTCGCGGCGCGGGGCGGAGCCCACGATGGTGATGGGGTGCGGGTCGAGGAGGGCGGTGACGCGGACGCGCGGGCCCGTCTCGATCTCCTCGCCGGTCGGTTCGCAGCGGAAGCCGTACGTCTCCAGGGAGGCGCAGTCGAAGGCGTAGTCGGGCTTCTGCGCGAAGACGTAGAGCCGGCCGCCGGGGACGAGGCCGCGGTGGATGTTGGCGCACATCCGCTCCAGCTCGGCGACGGACCCGGCGTAGTTGAGGCACTGCACGGCGAGCGCGAGGTCGAACGGTGCGGCCGGCGCGGCCAGTTCGGCGACGTCGCCGACCTCGTAGCGCAGGCCGAGGGGGTCGCGGGCCTCGATGGAGCGGGCGGCGGCGATCATCTCGGAGGAGATGTCGACGCCGAGGACGTCGGAGGCGCCGCGCCGCTTGAGTTCACGGCTGTAGAAGCCCGTGCCGCAGGCGAGGTCGAGGACGGACTTCCCGGTGACGTCCCCGACCAGTTCCAGGACGCTGGGCACCTCTCCGTAGCGGGTGATGGGCAGGGCCTTGAAGCCCTCGAACGCCTCGCCGATCCCGTCGTACTGCTGCACCGTCATCGTGCTTCCCCCTCGTGGCCGTCGGGTGGTGGTTCCGTCGGGCACCGAGTCTGCGCCGCCCGCGCCCGCCCGCCGTACTGTCGGATGCCACGAGATGCCGGGCGGCGCACGCTCGTATCCCCCAAGGAAACGTCCTGATCAGGGAGTTGATCGCCGGAGGACGGGGCGGGGTCAGCCGGCGTCGAGCGCGCCGACGAGGCTCGCCACGGTCACGGTGTTGAAGACGAAGGCGACGATCGCGTTCGCCGAGACGGTCCTGCGCATCTCGCGGGAGGTCACGTCCACGTCGGTGGTGCCGAAGGTGGTCATGACGGAGAGGGCGAAGTAGACGTAGTCGGCCCAGAGCGCGGGGCCGTCGCCGGGGAAGTCGAGCGCCCGCTCGTCCTCCACGAGGTTGTCGGCGTGGAAGGAGACCGCGAAGGCGGTGAGGACGCAGACCCAGGCGGTGACGACGAGCGCCAGCGCCATGACGACGCGGACGCCCGTGGGGAGGTGGGTGCCGAGGTGGCCGGGGCGCCAGACCACCGCGACCAGCAGGGCGGCCGCGGCGATGGAGAGGGAGACGCCGGGGCCGGGGGCGCTGCCGAGCACGTACCGCTGGAGCACCGTGCCGCGCTCCTCGCGGCGCCCGGCCCAGGCGCGGATGGCCTCGGGGGTGGCGGTGGAGAAGGCGGTGAGGGTGACGGCCAGGTAGGTGGACAGGTACGAGAAGAGGACGATCACGCCGACGTCGGCGGTGGAGAGGCGCTCCGTGTCGTCGAGGATTAGGAGCAACAGGACCGTGACGCAGCCCGCCACGATCCAGCTCACCGTCGAACGGGGGCGCTCGGGGAGCCAGGAATGCACCAGGGGCACGACGGGACCCTCTCGTCGCGGCGACGAACGACAGGGCCCCAAGGTACGACATGTCGGGTGCGGAACGCGGGTCAGGCCTTCTTGACCACGCTCGACTTGAGCTGCATGGGGCCGAAGCCGTCCACCTTGCAGTCGATGTCGTGGCCGTCGACGCCGTCCACGAGCCGGATGTTGCGGACCTTGGTGCCGGCCTTGATGCCGGTGGGGCTGCCCTTGACCTTGAGCGTCTTGACGACGGTGACGGTGTCGCCGTCGGCGAGCACGTTGCCCACGGCGTCCTTGATCACCTTGGGGCCGCCGGCCTCGGCCTCGGCGGCGGCCTCACCGCCCGCGGGCCACTCGTGGCCGCATTCGGGGCAGACGTACAGCGCACCCATCTCGTAGGTGTAGACGCCGGAGCATTCGGGGCACGGGGGCAGGTTCTCGTTCACTCCTCGATCCTACTGAGCGTTGTGACCAATTGCGAAAATTCGCAATCCGGGGGTCGCGCGCCTTCAGCTCCGGAGGTACGAGGCTCCGTTGAGGTCCAGGATCGTGCCGGAGGCCCATTCGGCGGCGGGCGAGGCGAGCCAGAGGACCGCGGCCGCGATCTCGGCCGGGTCGGCGACCCGGCCGAAGGGGCTCTGGGCTCGGATCGCGTCGCCCTCGGCGCCGGTGAGGCGGGACGCGACCCGCTCGGTGGCGAAGAAGCCGGGGGCGACCGAGGCGACGCCGATGCCGTGCGGGCCGAGGGAGACGGCGAGGGACTGGCCGAGGGCGTGCACGGCGGCCTTGGTCGCGCCGTAGGCGGGGTGGTCGGGCTCGCCCCGGAAGGCCCCCCGGGAGCCGATGTTGACGATCCGGCCCGCCGCCCCCCGGTCGATCAGCCGGCGGGCGACGAGGTGGCTCAGGTTGGCCGTGGCGAGCAGGTTCACGGAGACGTGCCGCTGCCAGAGGGCCGCCCACTCCTCGTAGGGGGTCTCCGCGAGGGGGTGCGGGAGGTTGACGGCGGCGTTGTTCACGAGGACGTCGATGCCGCCGCCGGCCCCGCCGAGGACCTCCGCCGCCTCGTCGACGACCCGGGCCGCGTCCCCGGGGTCCGCGAGGTCGCCGCCGATCAGGACGTGTCCGCTCCCCTCCAGGGAGGCGAGGGTGGCGCGGGCCTCGTCGGCGCGGGTGCCGTAGTGGACGGCGACCCGGTCGCCGTTGGCCGCGAACGCCCGGGCGACGGCACGGCCGAGACCTCGGGAGGCGCCGCTGACGAGGACGCCGCGGCCGGTTTCGGAGAGCTGCACGGGGGACCTTCCACCTGGGGACGTACCGAACGGTCCGTCATTCTGCCGCGACGGGAGGGGTGATGGGTGCGAGGAGGGGCGCGGGGAGCGGCGCGGGGAGTCCGACGGGCGGACACGAACGGACCCGACGCGGAATCAGCGACTCCCATTTGGAAGGTTTTGTGTCACTCCGGATACCGATCCAGTCAAGTTGAGTTTCGAACCGATCAACAACGCCTCTATAGTGCGGTCGTTCCGAACGTCCCCTGTGCTTGCCTCTCGAGAGTCCGGTTGATGTCGGCGTCGCCCACCCCGTTCCGCCCTGCCCTGATCACCTCGCTGCTGACCCTCGCCGCGGGCGGTGCGCTCACCGCCGCCGCGACGAGCGCCGCACCGACCGAAGTCCGGTCCTCGCTGGCCTGGTTCGCGGCCTGCGGCGTGCTGCTGCTCGCCGCCGCCACCTTCGCCGTCACCTGGTACGCGCGCACCGCCCGCGGACTCGCGAAGCAGACCGAACGGCTGACCGCGCAGGTCGCCTCCCAGGACACCTACGCCGCCCAGCGCCAGGCCGCCGCCGAACGCGAGGCCGCGGCCCTGAAGGAGCGTCACGAGGCTCAGGCCGCGGCGGAGACGGCCGCCCACACGGCCCGTGCCGACGAGCTCGTGCGCACCCAGCGCGCCGAGGCCGAGCGGCTCGCCGCCCGCCACGCGGCCGCGGTCGCCGGTCTCGAGCAGCGGCTGCGCCGCGCCGAGTCCGCCCGCTCCGCCGCCCTCGCCGCCGCCGCCAACGCGGCCGGCCGCATGCAGGCGCTGGCCACGAGCATGATGGCCGACCTGCGCGAGATGGAGCACCGGCACGCCGACGAGGACGTCCTCGCCGACCTCCTCCACCTCGACCACCGCACCGCGCAGGCGGGCCGGCTCGCCGACTCCGTCGCCGTGCTCACCGGCGCCCGCTCCGGCCGCCGCTGGGCCCGGCCCATCGTCATGGAGTCGATCCTGCGCGGAGCCATGGGCCGCATCGCCGGGTACCAGCGGGTCCGGCTGCACTCCAAGTGCGAGGCGGCCGTCGCCGGCCACGCCGCCGAGGGCGTCATGCACGCGCTCGCCGAGCTCCTCGACAACGCCGCGAACTTCTCCCCGCCGAGCGCCGAGGTCCACGTCTACGTGGAGGAGGTCCCAGCCGGTGTCGTCATCACCGTCGAGGACAGCGGCCTGACCATGAGCGACGTCCAGCTGCGGCGCGCCGAGGCCGCCGTCGACGCGAGCACCCAGGACCTGGCCGGCCTCTCCGGCACCCGTCTCGGCCTCCACGTCGTCGGCCGGCTGGCCCGCAAGCACAACCTGTCGGTCTCCTTCCGGCCCTCCGCCCGCGGCGGCACCGGCGTCGTCCTGATGATCCCCCAGGAGATCGTCAGCCGCGGCGCCGAGACGGCGGCGCAGCCCGCCAAGGCCGCCTCGCCGCTCCCCCTGCCCGCCCCCCGCACCGCCCCCGACGCCACGCCGGCCGCCGCCCCGGAGGCCGACCCCGAGACCCCGGCCGTCGGCGACGGCGACGGGACCCTGCTGCCGCGCCGCCGGCGCGGCCGGACCCTCGCCGCCCACCAGGAGAAGGCCCCGGCCGAGCCGCCCCGCCCGGCCGCGCCCCGCACCGGCGAGGCGTCCCGTGCCTCGGCCCGCTTCGGCGGCTTCCAGAGCGCCCTGCGCGGCACCGAGCCGAAGCCGGGCGGCACCCCCGCCCCGGGCCCCGCCGCGGCGGCCGGCCCCTCGGCGGAACAGACGACGCCGTCCTCGAACGACCCCCATTCGGAAGGCAATCCGCGATGACCGGCACGACCACCGACGACAAGCTCAGCTGGCTCCTGGAGGGTCTGCTCGAACGGACCCCGGGCACCCGGCACGCCCTGGTGCTCTCCCGGGACGGCCTGAAGCTCTGCCGCACCTCCGGGCTCTCCGTCGACCAGGCCGACCAGCTCTCCGCCATCGCCGCGGGCATCCAGAGCCTGTCCCACGGCGCGTCCGTGGAGTTCGGCGACGGCACCGGCGGGGTCCGCTCCGCGATGGCCGAGTTCTACGGCGGGATCCTCTTCATCGTCGAGGCCGGGGAGGGCGCCCACCTCGCGCTCGTCGCCGACGAGGACGCCGACGCCGGGCTCGTGGGGCACAACATGACCGAACTGGTCGAGCAGCTGGGCGAGCACCTCGTCGCGAGGCCGCGGGGATGAGCCGCGCCAGGCCGGGTCGCGACGACTCCCCCGACCGGCTCTACACCCTGACCGGCGGCCGCAGCAGCTCCGGGTCCACCGCCTTCGACGTGGTCACGCTCGTGGTCGCGGAGAGCGATCCGGTGCCCGGCATGCAGTCCGAGCACGCCGCCATCCTGCGGATGTGCCGCTTCCCCACCGCCGTGGTGGAGGTGGCCGCCGGGCTCGGGCTGCCCGTGTCGATCACCAGGATCCTCCTGGCCGATCTGCACGACACCGGCCGGATCAGCGCGCGGCACCCGCGCCCCGCCTCGTACCGCCTTCCCGATCACGACATCCTGGAGCAGGTGCTCGTTGGACTCCGCAATCTCTGAGCAGCAACCGGCCCTGAGCAGCACCGCCGACAACGGCCTGAAGATCGTCGTCGTCGGCGGCTTCGGAGTCGGCAAGACGACCCTGGTCCGCTCGGTCAGCGAGATCCGTCCGCTGAACACCGAGGAGACCATGTCGCAGGCGGGCGAGGACATCGACGACACCGTCGGCGTCGCCGCCAAGACGGCCACGACGGTCGCCTTCGACTTCGGCCGGATCTCGCTCGACGCGCACAACGTGCTGTACCTGTTCGGCGCGCCCGGGCAGGAGCGGTTCTGGTTCCTGTGGGACCGGCTCTTCTCCGGGACGCTCGGGGCGGTCGTCCTGGTCGACACCCGGCGGATCTCGGACTCCTGGTACGCCGTGGACCGCCTGGAGCACCACGGCACCCCGTTCGTCGTCGCCTGCAACGACTTCGGCGGGCCCGCGCACACCGCCGCCGAGATCCGCGACGCCCTCGACCTCTCCGACGAGGTCCCGCTGGTCTTCTGCGACGCCCGGTCCCGGGAGTCCAGCAAGCAGGTCCTCATCGCGCTCGTCGAACACCTGAAGCACGTCGTCGCCGCCGACCCCGAGCGCGGTCGGCGGCCCGTCCCGGAGCCCGCCCCGTGAACCCTGCCGAGCCCGCGCCGGTCCCGCTGAGCGGTCCGCGCTTCCACACCGACCCGGTCGAGCTGTACCGGCGCATCCGGCGGGACCACGGGGCGGTCGCCCCGGTCGTCCTCGACGGCGACGTGCCCGCCTGGCTTGTCCTCGGCTACCGAGAGCTGCACCAGGTCACCAGCGACCCGGTGCTCTTCTCGCGCGACTCCGACCTGTGGAACCAGTGGGACGCGATCCCCGCCGACTGGCCGCTGCTGCCGATGATCGGCCGCAAGCAGCCGTCGATCCTCTACACGGTGGGCGAGCGCCACCGCGAGCGGGCCGGGATGATCTCCTCCGCCCTCGAATCCGTCGACCCCTTCGAACTGCGGCGGCGCGCCGAGCGGTTCGCCGACGAGCTCATCGACGGGCTGTGCGGCAAGGGCGAGTGCGACATCATCGCCGAGTACGCCATGCTGCTGCCGGTCCGGGTGCTCGCCAGCATCTACGGCTTCGCCGACGAGCAGGGCCCGGGGCTCGTGACCGCCATGAACGACATGATCAACGGCGGTCCCGGCGCGCTGGCCGGGCAGCGGCACCTCGCCGAGTCGATGGTGGCGCTGCTCGCCGCCAAGGCGGAGACGCCCGGGGACGACGTCGCCTCGCGGATGCTCGGCAACACCGCCGGGTTCACCGCCGAGGAGGTCGCCCAGGACCTCATGGTGATGATGGCCGCCGGCCACCAGCCGACCGCCGACTGGATCGGGAACTCGCTGCGCCTGATGCTGACCGACGACCGCTTCGCCGCCTCGCTCTCCGGCGGCCGGCACAGCGTCGGCGAGGCGATGAACGAGGTGCTGTGGGAGGACACGCCCACACAGAACGTCGCCGGCCGCTGGGCCTCGCGCGACACCCACCTCGGCGGCCGCCAGATCGGCCGCGGCGACCTGGTGCTGCTCGGGCTCGCCGCCGCCAACGCCGACCCGCACGTCCGGGCCGACGCCGGCGCCCTCACCGGCGGCAACAACGCGCACCTCTCCTTCGGCCACGGCGAGCACCGCTGCCCGTTCCCCGCGCAGGAGGTCGCCGAGACCGTCGCCAGGACCGGCATCGAGGTGCTGCTCGACCGGCTGCCGGACGTCGACCTCGCCGTCGCCGAGACCTCCCTGACCCGTCGCCCCTCCCCCTGGCTGCGCGGCCTCTCCGCGCTGCCGGTGACGTACACCCCGACCCCCGCCCTTGGAGGGACCGCATGACCTGCCCCATCGACCACACCGCGGGCGGCGAGCCCGTCGTCCTCGACCCGTTCGTCACGGACCTCGACGGCGAGGGCGCCCGCCTCCGCGAGGCCGGTCCGCTGGCCCGCGTGGTCCTGCCCGGCGGCGTGTCCTGCTACGCCGTCACCCGGCACGCCGAGGCCCGGGCGCTCCTCACCGACGCCCGGCTCGTCAAGGACATCGAGCAGTGGGGGGCCTGGCAGCGCGGCGAGATACCGCTCGACTGGCCGCTGATCGGCCTCGCCAACCCGGGCAGGTCGATGCTGACGGTCGACGGCGAGGAGCACCGCCGGCTGCGCACGCTGGTCGCCCAGGCGCTCACCGCGCGCCGGGTGGAGCGGCTGCGCGCCGGCATCGAGACTCTGACGACGGGGCTGCTCGACCGGCTGGCGGAGCGCCCGGCGGGCGGGACGGTGGACCTGAAGGCCGAGTTCGCCTACCCGCTGCCGATGAACGTGGTCGGCGAGCTGATGGGCGTGGACGCGGCGGACCACCCGCGGATGAAGGCGCTGTTCGAGAAGTTCTTCTCGACGCAGACGCCCCCGGAGGAGGTGCCGCAGATGATGGCGGACCTCGGGGCGCTCTTCGCCGGGATCGTGGCGGGCAAGAAGGAGTCGCCCGGCGACGACCTGACGAGCGCGCTGATCGAGGCCTCGGAGGACGGCGACCGGCTCTCGACGGAGGAGATCACCAACACCCTCCAGCTGATGGTGGCCGCCGGTCACGAGACGACCATCAGCCTCATCGTGAACGCCGTGGTCGCCCTGGAGACCCACCCGGAGCAGCGCGCCCTGGTGCTCAAGGGCGAGGTGCCGTGGGAGAACGTGATCGAGGAGGCCCTGCGCTGGTCGACGCCCACCTCGCACGTCCTCATCCGCTTCGCGAGCGAGGACATCCAGGTCGGCGACCGGATCCTGCCGAAGGGCGAGGGCCTGATCGTGTCGCACGGCGCGATCGGCCGGGACGAGCTCCAGCACGGTCCGACGGCGGGCGACTTCGACGTCACCCGCGAGTCGGTCCGGCACATCGCCTTCGGCCACGGCCCGCACGTCTGCCCGGGCGCGGCGCTGTCCCGCCTGGAGGCCTCGGTGGCGCTCCCGGCGCTGTACGCCCGCTTCCCCGAGCTGCGGCTCGCCGTGCCGCGCGAGGAGCTGAGGAACAAGCCGGTCGTCACCCAGAACGACCTCTTCGAGCTGCCGGTCGTCCTCGCCTGACGCCCGAACGCCCGTGCCGCGGTGGCCCGTTCCCCTCGGGGAGCGGGCCACCGCGCGTTTCCCCCTCTCCTCGCTGCAAGTTTCCGCAAGATCTTGCGGAGCCGGTGGCGGGGCTGGTTGACTCGCCCGGAATCCACGCGCGGGACCTGGGATCCACGAACGATGAGGGGAAGCATGAACGAGAGGGGAAGCATGAGCCACGCGTACGACGTCCTCGTCCTGGGAGGGGCGGGTGTCGACACCATCGTGTACGTCCCCGAGCTCCCGCTCCCGTACGCGGACAGCTACATGATCCGCCCCGGAATCGAGGCCCGGGCGGGCCAGACCGGTGACTTCGTGGCGCTCGGCGTCAGCTCCCTGGGGCTGCGCACCCACCACATCGACCTGCTCGGCGACGACCACGCCGGCGACCTGGTCCGCGCCTTCCACCGCGACCGCGGCATCGAGTTCACGGAGGTCCCGCAGCCCGCCGGCACCCGGCGCGCCGTCAACCTCGTGAGCCCCGACGGCCGCCGGCTCTCCCTCTACGACGACAGCCGCACCCGGGAGTCGGACCGCCTCCCGGAGGACCTGGTCCGCAAGCTCGCCGCGGCCAGCCGGCACGCCCACGTCTCGATCACGTACCCCTGCGCCTTCACCCTGCCGCTGCTGCGGGAGGCGGGGATCGGCGTCTCGACGGACCTGCACAACTGGGACGGCGAGAACCCGTACCACGAGACGCTCGCGTACGGCGCCGACGTCGTCTTCGTCTCGGCGACGGCGCTGGCCGACCCGGTGGCGACCCTGCGGCGGATCCTGGAGCGCGGCCGGGCCGAGGTGGCCGTGGCCACGGCCGGCGCGGAGGGCTCGTACCTGCTGACGCGGGCGGGCGGCGAGCCGCTGCACGTCCCCGCGGTGGCGCCGCGCGGCCCGGTCGTCGACTCCAACGGCGCGGGCGACGCCTACGCGGCCGGCTTCCTCTTCGGCCGGCTCACCGGCGAACCTCCGGAGCGCTGCGCCCTGTACGGGGCGGTGGCCGGCGCCCACGCCTGCACGGTCCCCGCCACCGCGAGCGACGCGATCGACCGGGCGACGCTGCTCGCCGAGGTCGCCGCGCTCAGCTGAGGGCGGGCAGCGCGGCGCCGACGGCCGTGTGGACGGCCCGGGCGAGCCGCGCGCCCCAGAGCGAGCGGGGTCCCGCGAAGGGTTCGGCGGGGCCGCCGGGCCGGGGCGCGCGGGCGAGGACGCAGACCGCGTCGGTCGGGGTCCCCGAGCAGTCGTGACCGGCGTCGAGCAGCGCCTGCACCTTCGCCTCGGTGGCGGTCGCCACCGCGTTGACGAGGGCGGCGTCGGTGAGCGGCGCGGGCACGGTGACGACGATGTTGACGGTGCCGGGGGCCTGGGGTCCGGGGACCCCCGCTCCGGGGGCCGCCGCCCAGCCGCGCACCTCTATGCCGGCGGTGGCGACGGCGTCGACGCCGCCGTCGGCCGCGGTCCCGCGCCGGGTGACCTCGGCGGCGGTCATCAGGCCGACGCCGGGCCCCCGGAGTCCGGCGCGGCGGGCGAGCGCGGCGAGGTGCGCCTCGGGGTCGGTGCGGGTGTAGCCGTGGGCGACCTGGACGTTCATCACCCAGGCCCGTTCCCCGATGCCGCCGCCGAGGACCGCGCTGCTGACGGCCCGCCAGCCGGGTCCGTGGCGCCAGAGCAGGGCGCCGAGCCGCTGCCCGTCCTCATCCCGTTCGAGCAGCTCCGGAAGGGCCGCACGGTTCGGTTCCACCACGACGGTCACTGCACGCGCTCCTCGCTCACCCGGACGTCCCGGTGATCCTACGGGCCCGGTTCCGGCCCGCTCTTCCGCTCGGGCACGAGGGTGGCGCCGAGGACCAGTCCCACCGCGATGGCGGTGACGACCAGGACGAGCTCCAGGAGGTCCGAGAAGCCGTCCACCACGTGCCCGCCGGCCAGCGTCGTCAGCCCGCGCATGCCGAGCGAGCCGACCGTGAGGGTGAAGAAGCCCGGCAGGACGAGGAGGAGCCGGGGCGCCCGCTCCGGGCCCCGGGAGGCCAGCGTCGCCACCGCCGCGAGCACCACCGCCGCGACGAAGGTGCCGCCGGTCTCGCCGATCAGCTTGGTGGCCGCCGACTGGACCGCGACCGTCAGGTAGACCAGGGCGAGGAGGGGCCAGAAGAAGCGGCGCGGGATCGCGAAGGCGAGCAGGGTGCCGACGGTGAAGACGGTCCAGGAGGCGAAGAGCAGCCAGCGGGGCAGGTCGGTCGTCGCGGCCGTGTCGAAGAGCGCGGTGGTGGAGGTGCCGGTGACGTACGCCCCGAGCAGGACGCCGACGCAGAGCTGGACCAGCAGGAAGACCGCGTACACCAGCCGGACGGCGCCGGTGGTGATCAGCCCCGCGCCGAGCTCGGCGGCGGCCGCGCTGAGGTAGTCGCCGGGCACGAAGAAGAACAGCGCGGGCAGCATCAGCAGGACGGGCCCGCCGTGCGCCGGATCGCCGGCGAACAGCCCGAGCGTCACGACCGACACGGCGAGCGAGGCGACCAGCGGCAGCACCCTGGCGAGCCGCGGGACACGGTCGGAGGCCACCGCGAGGACCGCGGCGAGCGTCGCCAGGACGGCGGTGGTGCCGAGCTCGTACCAGGTGGGCTGCATCAGCGGGGCGAAACCCAGCGAGAAGAGCACGATCCCGACCAGCTTCAGCCACCAGGGGTACGGCGCCGGCGCCGCCTCGATCCGGGCCAGCCGGGCGTCCGCCTCCGCCGGCCCCGCGCGTCCGGCGACCACGTCGGCCACCAGCGGCTTCACCGCCGCGATCCGGTCCAGGCGGGCCACCTCGGGGGCGGCGTGCACGATGACGGTCCTGGCCCGCCCGTCCGGGGCGGTGACGGTCAGCGTGGCGGTGTCCATGACGAGGAGGACGGACACCTCGGCGCCGAGCGCCCGGCCGGCCGCCGTGACCTCACGCGCGATCAGCTCGGAGCCCTCGCCTGAGGTCCGCAGCAGCAGCCGGGTGAGCCGGGTCAGGAACCCGGCGACCCGGTCGAACCCGGCGTCGCCGTCCGCCGCCTGCGGATCGCCCACGGGTCGCGCCACGTCCGCCTCCTCGGTCAAGGGTGACGAGCGATCAGCATCTCCCGGCGAGCGCCGCCCGGCATCCGGCGTCACCCGAACGGCGCTCCCGCGCTGCGCGGCCCGCCCGCGGGGCGCAGCCTGGGGCGGATCACGCCGATTCCCCAGGGAGGGGCCCATGGCTTCGATGGACGTCCCGGCCGATCTGCCGAAATCCCGTGCCGAGGCACGCCCGACCGCGCCGCCCACCATCACCTGGGTGACCCTGGCGCTGATGACGACCGCGTCGGTGGCCAGCCTGCGCGCCGCGCCGACGATGGCCGTGTACGGCCTCGCCTGCGTCTTCCTCTACCTGGTGCCCGCGATCGTCTTCCTGCTGCCGACGGCCCTGGTCTCGGCCGAGCTGGCCTCGGGCTGGTCCGGCGGTGTCTACCGGTGGGTGGCCGAGGGGCTGTCGAAGCCGCTCGGCTTCCTCGCCGTGTGGTGCCAGTTCGCGATGACGATCTTCTACTATCCGAGCCTGCTGGCCTTCGTGGCCTCGACGATCGCGTTCGTCATCGATCCCTCGCTCGCGTCGAACGGCGTGTACACGGCGATCGTCATCATGGTCCTGTACTGGACCGGCGTGTGGGTCTCCTCGCGCGGCACGAAGGCGCTCGCCGGGCTCTCCAGCTGGGGCCTGATCATCGGCACGCTGGTGCCCGGCACCATCCTCGTCGTGCTCGGCATGGTCTTCCTCGGCCAGGGCAACCCCTCGGCGGCGCCGATGGACGCCGACCACCTGCTCCCCCAGTGGACCGGCCTGGCCAGCCTCGTGCTGATCGTCAACAACTTCCTGTCGTACTCGGGCATGGAGATGAACGCGGTGCACGTCTCCTCGCTGAAGAACCCGGCGAAGGAGTACCCGAAGTCGATGTTCCTGGCGATGGGCCTGGTGCTGCTGATCTTCATCCTCCCGGCCCTCGCGATCAGCTGGGTCGTCCCGGCGGACCAGCTCAGCCTCACCGCCGGCGTCATGCAGGCCTTCGACGCCTTCTTCTCGTACTTCGACGTCGGCTGGATGACCCCGATCGCGGCCGTCATGCTGATCTCCGCCTCCCTCGGCGGCATGCTGACCTGGCTGGCCGGCCCCTCCAAGGGCCTCCTGGAGATCTCCCGCAGCGAGGGCTACCTGCCGCCGTTCCTGCAGAAGCTCAACAAGTTCGGCATCCAGCAGAACATCCTCGTCACCCAGGGCGTCGTCACCTCGGTCATCGCCCTCGGCTACGCGCTGATCCCGAACGTCTCCAGCGTCTACTGGATCTTCTCGACCATCACCACGCAGGTCTACCTCATCGTCTACCTGCTGATGTTCGTCGCGGCGATGCGGCTGCGGAAGCTCCGGCCGGACCATCCGCGCGGCTACCGGGCGCCCGCCCTCGGGCTGATCTGCTCGGTCGGCCTGCTGGCCTCGCTCGCGGCGATGTTCATCGGCTTCGTCCCGCCCTCGCAGTTCGGCAGCGGCAGCGTCTGGTCGTACATCCTCATCGTGGGCGGCGGCCTGGTGATCCTCGGACTGCTCATCCCCTGGGCCTTCCTGAAGCTGCGCAAGCCGAGCTGGCGGACGGCCGAGGCCGCCGCCACCGACGAGGGAGACACCGCATGAGCCCGACCCGCTTCGCCTCCGAGCACAAGGTGATCTACTGGGGCGCCATCGTGGTCCTGGTCGGCCTGCTGATCGCCGGTCTCATCCGGTACAGCAGTTTCAAGCGGACCGCCGAGACCTCGCAGAAGGCCGAACAGCTCAGCGAGGAGCTGGTGAAGGCGGGCTACCCCGCCCCCGACCAGGAGACCGCCGAGCGGCTGCTCGGCACCGACGGCGGCCCGGTCTGCGAGGACCCCGGCAACGCCCTGAAGACGGCGCTGTACCGGCTCCAACAGCTCACCACCGGGGCCCCCGGCCCCGGCAACCGCCCGGTCATCGCCGACTCCAAGGCCGTCGAGGTCGAGCGGATCGTCCTCCAGGTGTACTGCCCCGACGAGGTGGACGAGTTCGACGAGGCCGTCGAGGACCTCAAGACCGACGACACCGTCAGGCGCTGACGGGCCGTGCGGCCCCGGCCCTCACGGGGTGTCCGGGGCCGTGCGCACCGGGAAGCTGAAGGTGCGGCCCTGCTCCTTCAGCCACGGCAGCACCTGCCGCAGCGCGGTCACGCTCTGCGAGCGGTCGCCGCCGCCGTCGTGGAAGAGGATCGTCGGTCCGTTGGACAGCTCGTTCTTCACGGTCGCCACGATGGCGGCGGCGCCCGGCCGCTCGAAGTCCTTGGTGTCGACGTTCCACCCGAGCGGCCGCATGCCCGCGGCCGCGGCTATCTTCCTGCTGTCGGGCGTGAACGCCCCGCCCGGCGCCCGGTAGTACTGCACCTCCACCCCGCCGGCGGCCTCCTCGATCAGCTTCCGCGCGTCGAGGATCTGCTGCTTCTGGTACGCGACGGACTTGCGGTCCATGGCCGTGTCGTGGGTCATGGTGTGGTCGCACAGCCGGTGTCCCTCGGCCACCACCCGCTTCACCAGGTCCGGGTGGCGCTTGGCCTGCGGGCCGATCATGCAGAAGACGGCCTTGACGTCGTTCTCCTTCAGGATGTCGAGCATCTTCGGCGTCCAGCGCGGGTCGGGACCGTCGTCGATGGTGATGTTGACGGCCCGTCCGCCCGCCTCGGCGGCGTGCGCGATCCCCTCCGGCACCCGGGTCGTCGGCTTCGCGGGCTTGTCCGGCCCTCCCGTCCGCTGCGCCGGGAGCTTCGGCGCGGCGGCGCCGCCCGCCCCCGGCACGGCCGCCTCGTCCTCCCCCACCAGTGCCGTCGCCCCCCACGCGGCCAGGCTGATGCCGACCGCCGACGCCAACACGGCCACGTGCGCGGTGTACTTGCCCATCCGGCGCATGCGCCCTCCGATCCTCGCGTTCCCGATGCGACCCCGCGCCTTCCGGCGCGTTCCCGGGGGAGAGGACGTACGACACCCCGAACAGGTTTCACCCGTTCGGCGGATGTGACAGAGCTACCGTTCGACTCCGATTCCGCTGCTGTTCGGATGGTGCGCCGGACGGGGTTCCGGTGCAGACTGTGCACCACACCTGGTCGAGTTCCCCCCTGGAGGCCGGAAGAGTGAGCGGCGGCAGCGGCGGACGGCGCCTGACCGGCAGGGTCTCGGCCGTGCGCACCTCGACCGTGTACCGGTCCGCGGCGCTCCGCGCCCGACGCCGCCGCGCCGACGGCGCGATTCCGCTCGACGCGCCCGGCGCCGAGGAACGCCTCGCCTGGCTCAACGCCGCGAGCACCCGCATCGGCACCACCCTGGACCTGGAGAGCACCGCCCGGGAGCTGGCCGACTTCACCGTCCCCGGCTTCGCCGACGGGGCCGCCGTCGACATCCTGGAGAGCGTCCTGCACGGCGAGGAGGGCTCCCGCTGGACCGGCACGGGCGTCCCCCCGATGCGGGCGGTCGCGCTCTCCGCCGTCGACACCATGAGCACGCTGGAGGCCGTGCCGGTCGGCGAGACCTATGTGCGCGACCAGAAACGGCACGAGACCCTGCTCCACCGGTACTGTCTGCGGCGCGGCGAGCCCGTCCTGGTGGCGCGGATGCGCGACGAGGACTTCGCCCGCGTCGCCCCGACCGCGAGCGGCGCGGCGAAGATGCGCGCCCTGGGGGTGCACAGCTACCTCGCGGTGCCGCTGATCGCCCGGGGGCTGCTCCTCGGCAGCGCCGACTTCGTCCGCGGCGCCGGCAGCCCGCCCTTCTCCCCCACCGACCTCGCCCTCGCCGAGCAGCTGGCCTCCCGCGCCGCCGTCTTCATCGACAACGCCCGGCTGTACGGCCGCGAGCGCGAGCGGGTCGTCTCGCTCCAGCGCAGCCTCCTCCCCCGTGCCACGCCCGTCACCCCCGGCCTCCGGGTGCACGCCGAGTACACGCCGTCGGCGGCCCGCCACCCGGTGGGCGGCGACTGGTACGACGTGATGTCCCTGCCCGGCGGGCGTACGGCCCTGATGGCCGGCGACGTCATGGGCCAGGGGCTGCCGGCCGCCGCCACCATGGGCCGGCTCCGGGCCGTCGCCCGCACCCTGATGACCCTCGACATGGCGCCCGAGCGGGTCCTCGCCCGGCTCGACCTCGCCACCCGCGACCTGGAGGACGACCAGGTCGCGACCTTCCTGTGCGCGGTCTACGACCCGGCGGACTCCCGCTGCACCCTGGCCGGTGCCGGACTGCTGCCGCCGCTGCTCCTCGACGGACGCGGCGGGGCCGAGTTCGTGCCGCTGCCCGCCGGGGCGCCGCTGGGCGCCGGGGTGATCCCGTACGACCCGGTGACGGTGACGATCCCCGAGGGCGGCGGGCTCGTGCTGTACACCGACGGTCTGGTGAAGGCGCGCGGGGCCGACCTGGAGGAGCAGCTGGAGCGGCTGCGCTCGGCGGCGCTCGCCCTGTCGCCCGGCGCCCTGGAGGAGGGCGGGCTGATCGCGGTGGCCCCGGCCGGGCCCGGCCGCTTCGACGAGGCGGTGCTGCTGACGGCGCGGGCGGTGCCGCTGGAGGCGGGGACCGGGCTGCGGGTCTGGCCGCTCTCCGGCGACGGCAGGGCCGCCTCCGAGGCGCGGCGCCTGGTCACCCGGCAGCTCGCCGAGTGGGGCCTGGACGACCTCGCGGACGTCTGCGAGCTGGTCGTCTCCGAGCTGGTCGGCAACGCCCTGCGGTACGGGAACGGGCCGGGCGAGCTGCGGCTGCTGCGCGGCGAGCGGCTGGTCGTGGAGGTCTCCGACACCGGCCCCGACCTGCCGCAGATCCAGCACGCGGACCTCAGCGACGAGGGCGGCCGCGGCCTCCAGCTCGTCAACATGCTGTGCCGCCGCTGGGGCTCCTGCCGCACCTCGGGCGGCAAGGTCGTCTGGGCGGAGCAGAACCTGCCGTCCTGAGCCCTCCGGGCACGACACCGACCGGCGCCCGCCCCGCTCACCCCCCGGCGGCCGTCCAGCCCCGCAGCACCCCGCCGTCGGCAAGCCGCCCGTCGAGGACGGTGGCGCCCGACCCGGGGGCCCGGGCGGCGAACACCCGGCCCCGCGCACGGGCCCTCACGGCGCCGTCGGCGGTGATCCCGACGACGTGACGGCTGCCCGCCGCGAGCAGGTAGCGGGCGCCGGACGGCGCCGTCCACGGGCCTCCGGCCAGGACGTCCTGGCCGAAGCGCCCGCAGGCGGCGGTGTCGGGCACCGAGAGCAGGGGACGCACGGCCTCCGGGGCGCGGGCCGGGGTCTCCAGGAGGACATCGGCCCGGCCGGTGCCCTCCCAGGTCTCGGCGCGGGCGCACACCCACAACGCCCTTCCGGCCCGCTCGGGCAGCTGCTGCTCGGCGAACTCCCAGCGGTTCACGGAGCGCACCCCCGCGTCGCGGAGCGGGCCGAGGAGGCAGGCGGACCGGGCCCATGCCGCGAGCCCGAGGGGTCCGGTGGCCTCGCGGGGCTGCCGGGAGGGCACGCCGGGGGCCGGGAGCGGGGTCCAGCCGAGGTGCGCGGGGCCGAGTCCCCCGAGGTCGGCGACGAGGAAGGCGTGGTCCTCGACGATGCGGGCGGAGGAGCGCAGCTGGAGCACGGTGGTCCCGCCGCAGCCGCCCGCCCCCGCCGGCGGGGGCGCGGGCACGGGCGGGGTGACCCCGTCCGGTGCCAGGGCCAGCTCCCGGGCGGCGACGGCCGGCGCGGCCAGGTCACGTACGCCCGCCTCGGCGATCCACGGGGCGAGGAGGTAGCGGGTGCCGGCGCCGGTGCGGGCCAGGACGACCGAGGCCGCGGTGGTGACGTCGGCGTCGTCCGCGCGGGCCAGGACGAGGACGGGCGCCCCGGCGGGCGGTTCGGTGTAGCGGGCGAGCCGCCCGCCGTCGTGGAGCAGCACCACGGCCGCCCCGTCGATCCCGCCCGCGTAGAGCAGGGCGGGGGGCCCGGCCGGTGGCGCGGCGGAGGTGCGGGGGGTGGTCTCCTTGCGGACGCCGTCTCCTGCCCAGGCGGTGAGCGCGCGGCCGAGGAGCGCCGTGTCGCCGGTGCGGGCGCCTCGGGCGGGCCAGGCGGTGAAGTCCACGCGGGAGGTGTCGGCCCAGCGCTCGGGGTCGGCCCTGAGCAGGGCGGCCGGATCGGCGGCCGGGGCCGGGGCGGAGGCCGTCGCGGGCGGGGCGGACGCGTCCGGGCGCAGCGCTCCGGCGGTGGGGAGGGCGGCGAGGAGGAGGACCGCCGCGAGCGCCGCGGCCCGGCTCCGGCGCCGGCGCCGGAGGAGGTCGGTGGGGCGGAGGTGGACGGTGCAGGGGTCGAACTCGGGTCCGCGCAGCAGGACGGCCGGGTCGCCGGGGACGGTCGCGCGCAGCCGCGCGGCGGAGGCGAGGGCCCGGTCGGGGGCGGTCACCCCGGCTCCGGCCAGCAGGGCGGTGGTCTCCTCGGGGCCGAGCCCTTCGAGGACGGTGAGCCCCAGGGCGGCGCGGACCTCCGGCGCGACGGCCGCGAGGGCCCGGTCGAGGGCGAGCTCGTCGCCGCCGCCGGCAGGGGGGAAGAGCCGCAGCCCGGTGACGCGGGGCAGGGCCGGCGCCGGAAGCCGGAGCTGCCGCGCGGTGAGGGCGCCGGTGACGACCCGGGCCCGGAGCCAGGCGTGGGCCTCCTCGCGGGGGCTGCGGGGGCTGGGCAGGACGCCGGTCCGGGCGGGTCCGCCGCGGGGCAGGGCCCGCTGGACCACGGCGTGCGCGGCGAGAACGCGGCGCTGCCGGCCGAGCGAGGGCGGCAGGACGAGATGGGCGAGGCGCGCCAGCGCGGGATAGTGCTCGACGAGCGCGGCCTCGGCGGCGTCCCGGGACGGACGCGGGGCGGATATGGCGGCGGACGGGCCCTTGCGGGGGATGCGGAGCTGCTGCACGCACCGAGAACGAGCGGGGCGGGCGGGGCGTCACTCCCCGGGCTCCGGGGCGCCGGCCGGGAGCGGGCCCGCGCGTCCGGACGATCTTCGCCGTGCTAAGAAGGCCGGATGACGCTCACACAGGGCCTGCGGGTGCGCCTCGCGGTCGATCTGAGGGTGACCGGGACGGTCACGGTGGCCGGCGACCCGGCCGAGGAGCCGGCCGCGGTCGCCGGGGCGCTGCTGGTCGGGGCGGGCGCGGAGGGGGTCGTCGAGCGGGTCGACGCTCCGGAGGAGTCGCGGCCGGACCCGGAGGCGGCGGAGTACGAGCGTCTCGTCTCGCTCCTGGAGTCGTTCGGTGCCCAGATGCCGCCGGCGAGCCGGGAGCGGGCGGAGGAGCGGGTGCGCGCGCTGGAACCGGCGTGGGACGCGTACCGGAACCGGCGGCCGGTCGTCACGGCGCGGGTCCGGCTCGACGGGGGCCTGGTCCTGGAGCGGGTCCGCGAGGACGTCCTGACCGCGCCGTGAGGCACCGGGGCCGGGCACCATACCAGGACGGACCGCCTTTCCCGGCGAGCTTCGAACACTCTCCACAGTCGGACGACTCCGTCCGGTAGTCATGGGGCCAGGGAGGAAACACCTTGGTCTTCAGTCTGATCCGTCGCCGCGCGGCCGCCCCCGCCGGTGCCGCGTGCCCGTACTCGGCCGCCGTCGCGGCCCCCGCCCCCGCCCCCGCCGCGGTGCCGGCCGCCCCGCGCGAGCCGGACCGCGTGGACCGGCGGCAGGCGGAGGAGTTCGTCCGGCAGTTCCACGACGAGGTTCCCGGCAGCGGGGACGCCGAAGCCCGGGTCCGCCGGGTGCGGGCCGAGATCGCCCGTACCGGCACCTACGAGCACACCCCGGAGGAGCTGTCCTTCGGCGCCCGGGTCGCCTGGCGCAACGCGGCCCGCTGCATCGGCCGGCTCTACTGGAACAGCCTCGTGGTGCGGGACCTGCGCGGGGTGTCGTCCGCCGACGGGATCGCGGCCGCCTGCGCCGAGCACCTGCGGGCGGCGGAGAACGGCGGGCGGATCCGCCCGGTCCTCACCGTCTTCGCCCCGGACCGGCCGGGCCGCCCCGCGCCCCGGATCGTCAACGACCAGCTGGTCCGGTACGCCGGTCATCGCGCCGCCGACGGCCGCTGGGTCGGCGACCCGCGGGCGCAGGCGGCCACGGCCCTCGCCCGCGAGCTGGGCTGGAAGCGGGAGGAGGAGCCCTTCCAGGTGCTGCCGCTGATGGTGCGGGAGCGGCCCGGAGCCCGCCCGGAGTGGTACGAACTGCCGGACGGGGCCGTGCGGGAGGTGGCGCTGCGCCATCCCGAGCACGCGTGGTTCGCCGAGCTGGGGCTGCGCTGGTACGCGGTGCCCGCGATCAGCGACATGGTCCTGGAGATCGGCGGGGTGCGGTATCCGGCGGCGCCGTTCAACGGCTGGTACATGGGCACCGAGATAGGCGCCCGCAACCTCGCCGACGCCGACCGGTACGACCTGCTGCCGCTGGTCGCGGAGAGGCTGGGCCTGGACCGCTCCTCGGAGCGGACGCTGTGGCGGGACCGGGCGCTGGTGGAGCTGAACGTGGCGGTGCTGCACTCCTTCCAGGAGGACGGGGTGACGATGGCGGACCACCACACCGAGTCCGAGCGCTTCCTGCGCCACATCGCGCGGGAGCGGCGGCACGGCCGGCCGACCCCGGCGGACTGGAGCTGGATCGTCCCGCCGCTGTCGGGCGCGGCCACGCCGGTCTTCCACCGCTACTACGACCCGGTCGACCCGGCCCTGCGCCCGGCGTTCCTGCCCCGGCAGGAGTAGCCGGGCCGCCCTCGGAGCCGTACCTCCGGGGTCAGTACCGGCCGCCGCCCGCACGGTTGCCGCGGCCGCCGCCCCGGCGGGGCCGTCTGCCCTGGCGGGGGCCGGCGGAGTCGGTGGCGCCGCCGGCCGCCTCCGGGGAGGAGAACAGGACGGGGACGCCCGGGCCGCCGGCGACGGCGGGGGCGGCCGGGGCCGAGCGCGGCTCCGGGACCCGCTCCGACGGCCGGGGCTCGGCGTGGCCCGCGGCGCGGGCCACGATCCGGGCGTGGGTGATCAGCGGGGCACACGCCTCGCAGATCTCGGCGAGGGTCCACACCTCGCCGACGGCCGGGTTGTGGATGAGGACGAGGAGGGTGCGGCCCGAGCAGAGCGCCCGGGCCTGGTGGTGGCGGCAGCCGGCCCCGCCGCAGGCGCACGCGGCGTTCGGGCGCGGGGTCGCGAGGCGGGCGTGCGCCCGCACGTGCTCGGCGGCGAAGGCGCGCAGCGCGCGGACGTCCTTGGAGCGGTCGGGCATGCGGCAGCCCGCGGTGGTGCAGCTGACCCGCGCCGAGTGGTCGTGGTGGCCGGTGAGGCGAATCGTCCAGGTCCTGCCTGGCACACGGGATCCGAGTGGCATGCTCAACGCGCACAAGTCCGTTCGGGAGAGGAGGCGTTCGGTCTCTGTTTACCCCGAAGCCGGGACCTCGACGCGTCCCCCGGGGCGTGTCCGCCGGAGTCGTCGCCCTTCTTGGTGCCCGGACGGAGCACGGCGCGCCACGCTGCGCGTTCCGTGCGCCCCCGCGGACCGAGGCCGCGGGCCCGCCCCGCGCCGCGGTGTCCTGGCGCTCTGTCACCATGGGCCGGTGAGCGAGACGGCGGGCGGGAACGGCACGGGGGCGGCGCGGCGCCGGAGGCGGGACCCGGAGTGGACGTACGGGGCGCTGGTGGACGCGCTGCTCCGGCTGGTCGCCGAGACCGGGCGGGAGCCGACGCGCAAGGCGATCGCGGAGCGGGCCGGGGTCTCCGAGCGGACCGTCTTCGTGCACTTCGCCGACCGCGAGGCCCTGTACGTGGCCGCCGCCCGCCGCCAGGCGGAGCGGTGGCGCGCCCACGCGGAGGCGGTGCCACCGGAGTGGGGGACGGCCCGCAAGGTGGCGGCGCTCCTCGACCAGCACGGGCGGATGTACGAGGTGATGACCCCGATCCGCCGGATCGGCCTCGGCCTGGAGCCGGACTCCCCCGGGCTGCGCGAGGTGATGGCGGCGGGCGACGCGTGGTTCCGCGCGGACCTCGCGGCGGCCTTCGCCCCCGAGCTGGCCCCCGTCCCGGCCGCCGACGCCCCCGGCGGGCTCCTGGACGCCCTCGACGCCGCCTCCTCCTGGGCGGCCTGGGATCACCTGCGCGCCCGCCGCGGCCTCGACGAGGCGGCCGCCCGCGCCGCGCTCGCCCGCACCCTGCGGGCCCTGCTCGGCGCGCGGGAGCCCGACGCCACGGAGTGATCATCCGCCGGGACGCCGGACGCCTCTCCGGGCGCCCGGACCTTCCGCGTGCCACCGACCCCTTGACGCGTATTGCAGTCCGACTGCAATAGCGGGCGCCCCGACCAGGAAGGGTGCGTACGGCATGACTCCGATCGACCGGCGCGGCTGCGTCGCGGCGACCATGGGCGCCGCCGCTGCCGCCGTCTCCCTCAACCCCCAGACCGCCCAGGCCGTCCCGGCCGCCCACGGCTCGCCGTCCCCCGCCACGCCCACGCCCACCCGGACCGACGGGCTGCCGTACGACGACGTGGCCGACTTCGCCGACGCCGACCGCGGCTTCGTCGCCGCTTCACCGGCGGCCCCGTCACCACCGCCGACGGCCGGATCGCCTGGGACCCGGCGGCGTACGACTTCGTGCGCGAGGCCGAGGCCGAGGGCCGCACGCCCGCCACCGTGGACCCCAGCCTGTGGCGCCAGGCCCGGCTCCTGTCACGCCAGGGGCTGTACCGGGTGACCGAGCGGATCTACCCGGTCAGGGGCCTGGACCTGTCCAACATGCCCCTCGTCGAGGGCGACACCGGCGTCATCGTCATCGACCCGCTGATCTCCGCCGAGACCGCCGCCGCCGCACTCGCGCTCTACCGCGAGCACCGCGGCGACCGCCCCGTCCGCGCCCTGATCTACACCCATCCGCACGTCGACCACTTCGGCGGCTGCCGGGGCGTCCTGCCGGACGGCGCCGACGGCGTCCCCGTCCTCGCCCCCAGGGCTTCATGGAGCACGCGGTCAGCGAGAACGTGTACGTCGGCACCGCCATGGCCCGCCGCGCCGCCTTCATGTATGGCTCCACCCTCCCCAGGGGCGCCGCCGCCCAGGTCGGCTGCGGGCTCGGACCGAGCGTCTCGCTCGGCACCGTCGGACTGATCCCGCCGACCCGGTCCATCACGGCGACCGGCGAGGAGGTCACCCTCGACGGGGTGCGGATCCGCTTCCAGATGACGCCCGGGACCGAGGCCCAGGAGGAGATGAACTTCCTCTTCCCCGACCTGCGCGCGGTCTGCACGGCCGAGAACGCCACCCACACGATGCACAACGTCCTCACCCTCCGCGGCGCCCAGGTCCGCGACGCGCACGCCTGGGCCGGCTACCTCACCGAGTCCATCGGCCTCTACGACGGCAAGGCCGACGTCGCCTTCGCCTCCCACCACTGGCCCACCTGGGGCAACGACGCCATCGTCGGGCGGGACCGGCGAAACCGGGCGGGACCGGGCGGGACCGCTCAGAGCGAGGCGAGGAGCCCGTCGAGCGGAGCCGGTACGCGGGCGAGGTCGAGGCCCTCGACGAGGATCCGGCCGTAGCGGATCTTCCGGCCCGAGGTCGTACCGAGGAAGCGGCGCATCCGCAGCAGGGGGCTGCGGTCGCGCTGGGCGGGCTGGTTCAGGAAGGTGCGCAGGGCCCGCCCCTCCCCCTCGGCCACGACCAGCTCGCCGACCCGGTCCACGCCGAGGGCGCGGATCAGCTCGTCCTCCAGGTCGGCGACGCAGACGAAGAAGGCGTCCGGGTCGGCCCCGGCGGCCGCCAGGCCCCGGGTGTAGTGGGCGCGTTCGGCGTCGTCGCAGAGGCCGGTGAGGCGCAGGCCGAGGCCGGGCGGGCCGAGGAGCCGGGCGTGCCGGGCGGCGTTGGTGACGCCGTTCATGGAGAGCGCGCAGACGCCCTCGGCGGCCAGGTCGCGGCCCCGCCGGGCGGCCAGCGTCTCGACGGCCGCGACGTCGCTGCGCCCTTCGAGGAGCACCACGGTGTGCACGGGCAGGCGCGCCGCGAGTGCGCGCGCGGCGTCGCCGGTCCCACCGGCCGCCCATGCGGCGACGGCGGACCGGAAGGCGTCCATGTCGGTCATGGGAGGAGTCTGCGCACCGGACGGCCGGGGCGGTACCGGTTTTCCGCAGCAGCCCCCGGCCGGGGCCGGTCAGTACCGCAGGGCGGAGGCGACGGACGGGGTCACGGTGCCGGAGAGCTTGTGCGTGCTGCGGGCGGTGCCGTCGCCGGGCTTTCCGGCGGGGACGTCCGAGATGGTCACGACGACCGCGTCGACCAGCTTGCCGTCGCCGTCCTTGAACTGCACCTGGACCGCGAAGGACCGCGTCGCGTCGTCGGTGTTCTTCACGGTGAGCGGGACGGTGGTGCGGCCGTCGGCGTCGGTGGCGGGGTCGCCGAGCGTCACCTCGTCCTTGGCGTCGACGCCGTCCTTGATCTCCGCCATCTGCTCCTCGGCCTGCTTCACCGCCCGGGATGCGGCCTCCGAGAGGCCCTCGGCTGCGGAGGCGACGGCGGAGGCGGCCTCGCTGACCGCCCCCGAGACGGGGTTGTCGCCGTCGTCGGAGCAGCCGGCCGTGCCCATCAGGACGGCTCCCGCCAGCAGGCCGCCGGCGGCGCCCCGTACCCAGCGTGCGGTCATGTCGTGGTCTCCCTCGGGTCACACGTGCGCGTCGGCCCCAGTCAACGGCAGCGCCGGGCGCGCCGCATCCCGGGACCGGCGTTCAGCGGCGGCCGAGGGCGACGACGGCGATGTCGTCGGTGAGGTGGTGGGTCCAGTCGCGGACGTCGTCGTCGAGGTGGCTGACCAGCTCGTCGGGCGTGTGGCGGCCGACGGCGGAGAGCCGGTCGGCCACGGGGTAGAACTCGCCGGTGGAGTTCCGCGCCTCGCTGAGGCCGTCGGTGTGGGTGAGCAGGGTGGCGCCGGGGTCGAGGGCGAGCCTGTGCGGCCGTACGGCTCCGGCGGCGTCGAGGAGCCCGAGGCCCAGGGGCAGCACGGCGGGGACGTCCAGCTCGCGGGCGTGGCCGGGGCCGACCTCCAGCGGGGCGAGGTGGCCGCAGTTCACGGCGTGCAGCTCCTGGGAGGGGCCGGAGTGCTGGAGCAGCAGGGCGGTGGCGAAGAGCTCCTCGTCGCACCGGGCCAGGGCGGCCCGCCGGACCTGCCGGTCCAGGGCGGCGGCGACCTCGCCGAGGTCCTCGGTCTCGTGTGCCTGGCTGCGGAAGCAGCCCAGCAGGTCGGTGACGGTCTGCACGGCCTGGAGGCCCTTGCCGCGCACGTCGCCGATGAGGATGCGGGTGCCGTAGGGGGTGTCGAGGGCTTCCAGGAAGTCGCCGCCGATGGCGGTGCCGGCGGTGGCGGGCCGGTAGAGCCCGGCGAGCCGGAGGTCGCCGAGGCGGGGCGGGATGGGGTGGAGGACGGCGCACTGGAGGGCGGTCGCGGTCTCCCGGGTCCGGGTCAGCCGCTCGGTCTGCTCGCGGCGCGACCAGGCGACGGCTCCGGCGGCGGCGCCGACGCCGAGCGCCACGATGACGCTCATGGGCTGGCTGGTGTCGGCGTCCACCATCACGTACTGGAGGACCGAGGCGGCCGCCACGGCGAGGGCGACGACGGGCCGGCCGAGGGCGAGCGCGGCGGCCGCGACGACGATCGTGCCGACCCACAGCAGTTCGCGGGCCTCGGCCGGCAGTGGCATCGGGCCGAGGGCCGAGGTGTAGGGCAGGGCCTGGGCGGCGGCGGTGCCGACGAGGATCGCCGAGGGCAGCAGGGCCGCGTTCACGCCCAGGTGGGGGCGGGGGACGGCGGCGAGGAAGCGGGCCATCTGCGGGGCGGTGGCCAGCATGGTGCCGAAGCCGATGAGGGTGACGACGGCGAAACCGCCGGCGAGGGCGTGCGAGGCGTGGTCGACGAGGGCGTGCAGCAGGGCGAGCCCGAGGGCGGCCAGCGGCAGGCCGAGGGAGGCGCCGGCCAGCGGGGAGACGGCCCGGTACCGGATCAGCAGGCAGGCGGCCGCGCCGCCGAGCCCGAAGGAGGAGAGCACCAGGGCCGCGGTCGCCGCGGGGAAGCCGACGGAGGTGACGAGCGCCGGCACGGCCATGGTGAGGACGACCTGGGTGAAGCCGAGGGCGAGACCGGCGACGAGCGCCCCGGTCCACACGGCGCCCGGCACCTGCTCGGCGCGGCGGCGCTCGGAGGTGCGGCGCAGGCCGCGCATCCGTGCGACGGCGCAGGCGAGCGCGGCGGCGGCGAGCAGGGCGCCGACGCGGTGGTCCTGCCAGCCCCAGAGCGGGGCGAGCTGGAGGGCGGCCGCCAGGGCGACGGCGCACAGGACGCGGGAGACCGTGCGGACGGGGTCGGGCAGCGCCTCGCGGGCGAGGGCCCCCGTCTCGGGGAGCAGTCGGCGGACGAGCACCAGGGCCGCGCCGGCGGCGACGGCCATGAGGGCGGCGGTGACGCGCCAGCCGGTGAGGACGGCGGCGTGCGGGGCGAGGTTGACCGCGAGGACGAAGCCGACGGACATGGCGGCGAGCCAGCCGCCCATGATCCGGCGGATGCGGCCGGGCATGGAGACGGTGGTCATGAAGGCGAGGCAGGAGACGAAGACGGCGGCGAGCGCGGCGGCCACCAGGATCCGCCCGAGCACGTACGTGGCGGGGTCGAAGGAGAGCGCGAGGACGAGCGAGCCGAGGCAGAGGGCCGTCAGCGCGGCGGAGAGGGTGGCCCGCCGCCCCTTGAGGTCGCCGGCGCGGCCGGTGGCCACCAGGACGCCGATGGCCAGGCAGGCGCCGGCGATCTGGGCGACGGCGTCGTCCTCGGCGCTGACACCGAGATCGGTGTGCACGAGCGGGGCGACGGCCGTGTTCATGGCGGGTGCGACCACGTACAGCGCGGCGACCAGGGCAAGAACGAGCCCGATCACCCGGGGGGAGACGGCGGTGCCGCTCCCCTGTGCCGGTGCGGCACCCGCCCCGTACGGCGTGGTGGTGCCGGTCATCGACAGGACCTCCTCGTGTTTCCCCCGTGGACTTCCCCTCACGATGGTCGCAACGAAGAGGTACGCCTTTACAGGGACAAAAGACCCTTAAGTCATATCAATCACCTCGGGCTGCGGGAGGGCGGCCGGGACCGGGCCCACGACGGTGAGGGGTATGCGGACGTTCTCGCAGAAGCGGCGGACGCGGGAGAGGACGCTCAGCGAGGCGGGCGAGGGGTCGGCGGTGGAGAGCTGGACCCGGACGAGCCGGGGCCGGTGCGCGTGGGCCAGGGCCTGGGCCTCCAGGTCGGCGGCGGATCGGCTGGTGAGGGCGAGGTCGCCCGGGAGCGACAGGTGCAGGACGCCCTCTTCGAAGGCGTGGCCGATGAGCATGACCGCCTCCTTCCGTCGTACGCCGTCCCACCGCCCGGAGGCGGTGGGACGGACGGTTTCCGTCAAGGCGTTGTGCTTGGCACGCTGGCACCAGGCTGGCAGACGCGGACCGTGTCCGCACCCGCACGGCCCGCAGCCCCCGGAGCCCGGCGGAGCGGACGAACCCGCTGGTGGGAGCCGCGCGAGGCGGCTCCTGGTTCAGTGGGACACGGTGGCCTCCGGGCCGGTGCGGTCGGCCTCGGCCTCGTCGAGGAAGCCGCCCGACTGGTGCCGCCAGAGCTTCGCGTACGCGCCCTCCGCGGCGAGCAGCTCGTGGTGGCCGCCCTGCTCGACGATCCGGCCGCGGTCGAGGACGACCAGCCGGTCCATCCCGGCGACCGTGGAGAGCCGGTGGGCGACGACGAGCGCCGTCCTGCCCTCCATCAGCCGCCACAGCGCGTCCTGGACGAGGAGCTCGCTCTCGGAGTCGAGGGCGCTGGTCGCCTCGTCGAGGAGGAGGACGGGCGCGTCGCGCAGGATCGCCCGGGCGAGCGCGACCCGCTGCCGCTGGCCGCCGGACAGCTTCACGCCGCGCTCCCCGACCAGGGTGTCGAAGCCCTCGGGCAGCGCGTCGGCGAACTCCGTGACGTGGGCCGCCTCGGCGGCCGCGCGGACCTCGGCCTCGGTGGCCCCGGGCCGGGCGAAGGCGATGTTCTCCCGGAGGGTGCGGTGGAACATCGCCGGGTCCTGCGGTACGGAGGCGATGAGGCTCCGCAGGTCCGACTGGCGCATCCGGCTGATGTCCTGACCGCCGATCAGGATCCGTCCCGTGTCGACGTCGGTCATCCGCAGCAGCAGCCGGGTGAGCGTGGTCTTGCCGCCGCCGGAGCGGCCGACGAAGCCGACCTTGGTGCCGTTCGGCACGTCCAGGTCGAGCCCTTCGAAGAGCGGCCCCGCGCCCTTGTGGGCGAAGTGCACCCCCTCGAAGCGGACCGCTCCCGACCGGCCCCGGAGGGGTTCGGGCGCGGGCGGGTCGACGACGGTCGGCGGCTCCAGGAGGAGTTCGGTGAACTGGGCGGCCTCCGTCATGGAGCTCTCCAGGCGCCGGTAGATCTGGTTGAACTCGAACATGATCCGGGTGGCGTTGGCGTAGTACGTGAAGGCCACGATGATCGCCTCCACGCCCCGCTCCCCCGCGCCCAGCATCAGCGCGAGCACCAGGCCGATCACGTTGGTGACGACGGAGAGGGGCGCGACGAGGGTGTCGATGCGCAGGTTGCCGTAGTCCCAGGAGCGCAGGGTGATCCGGCGCGACTCGGCGGCCCGGGCCCGGTGCTCGGCGGCCTCCCGGTCCTCGGCGGCGAAGGAGCGGACGCTGTCCATGTTGGTGAGCACGTCGGCGACGTGCCCGGACACCCGGGCGATGGCCTGCTCGCGGTCGGCGACGATCCGCTGGCGGCGGCGGACCAGCGGGAAGACGCAGACGCCGGTGAGGGCGATCATCACCAGGAGGCCGACGACGAGCAGCGGGTCGTACTGCCAGAGCACGACCGAGGCGAACAGCAGCGGCACGAGGCTGCCCATGACCTGGAAGGTCAGGGTGTCGACGAAGTCCTCGAAGCGGCCGGCGAAGCTGATGACCCGCTTGGTGAGGGAGCCGGCGAAGTTGTCGTGGAAGAACGCCGCGTCCTTGGCGAGGAGTTCGTCCATGCCGACGCCGTAGAGGTGCTCGATGCCCCGGGCGTCGAGCCGGTTGAGGCAGTGGAAACCGACCCGCCACAGCGCCTCGCCGAGCAGCAGGACGCCGGCGAAGCCGAGGGCGTAGGGCAGGACCGAGTCGAGGGTGACCGGGCCGCCTTCGGCGACCCGGCCGACGAGCTTGGCGACCACCAGGGGGGCGAGGTACAGGATCCCGATGTTGCCGAGCGCCGGCAGCAGCAGCGCGGGCACGGCCACCTTCCGGAGCCGCGTCATCTCTCCCCCGTAATGGCGGAGCGCGAGGCGGACGGCGCCCTTGCCCGGCCCGCCGTCGCGTTGTTCTGATGTTCCCATCACGACCTTCCGTCGCTGTTCCGACACGTACGGTGACGGAGTGTGGCGGAGGGCGGGCGCGGCGGTCCACGGGTTTTTCCGGGGGCAGGGCGGCACCGGGGCCGGGGGCGTACGGCTCAGCGGCGCAGCCCGGCGGCGAAGGCGGCGAGTTCGCGCACGACCCGTTCCGGGTCCTCCCAGTACACGACGTGCCCGGCGCCCTCGTGGACCGCGAGGCGGGAGTCGGGGATCGCGTCGAGGATCAGCTGCTGGTCCGAACGGGTGAGGACCGGGTCCTGGTCGCCCCAGACGACGAGGGTGGGGACGAGGATGCCGGTGAGCGTGGCCGCGAGGTCCGTCTCCAGGAGTCCGCGCAGGGTCTCGCGCCAGACGCGGGCGGGCGCCTTCAGGCTCTCGTCGACGACGGTCTCCAGGAAGCCGGGCGCCACCCGGCCCACGCCGAGCCCCCGCACGAAGTCGGCGGCGAACGCCCGGTCCACCGGGTCTTTCAGGCTCTGGACGGTCTCCCGGACCGCGGCGACCCCGGGTTTGTCGGCGAGCAGGGCCGGGGTGCCGAGCAGGACGAGTCCGGCGACCCGGTCGGGCCGCCGGCCGGCGACGATCCTGGCCTGGACGCCGCCGCTGGAGCCGCCGACGAGCACGGCCCGTTCGATGCCGAGGTGGTCGAGGAAGGCGACGAGGTCGTCGGCGAAGTCCTCCGGGAGGTAGCCCTCGTCCGGTTTGCCGGCGTCGCCGTGGCCACGCTGGGTGGGCGCGTAGGCGTGCATGACGGCCGGCATGGCCCGCAGCATCGGCTCGAAGGTCCACCAGGAGTCGGCGTACCCGTGGACGAGGACGAGCGGCGGTCCGCTCCCGGGCCGCCCGGTCTCCGCGTACGGGAGCGTGGGGCGCCCGCCGCCGAGGACGGCGCGGTGCACGGCGACGGTGGCCATCGGCGCCCTCCTGTCTCTCTCGCACCAGCGTAGGAACGGTTCCCGGGGCCCTCAACACGGGACCGGGCCCGGTACGCCGGGTATTCGGGCCGGCCCCCGGGCTCACGGCCCGAAGCCGCTCGGCCCTTCCCCGGGGAATTCCGTTACGCCGCCTTCCGGACCGCCGCGCCCTGCGTGTTCGCGTGGCCGGAAGGACGCGGGTGCGCGACCATACGGACGCGCCGTCGTGAGAATCCCGGCCGGCGGCGGAAAGGCACACGCACAGGAAGAAGGCCGTACGTGACCGGCAGCGACAGCGAGAACCCGGCAATTTCCGCCCCCACTCCCAAGGACACCCGCCCCCGCACCAATCGGGACTGGTGGCCGAACCAGCTGGACCTCTCCGTACTCCATCGGAACGATCCGCAGGCCGACCCCCTTGACCAGGGATTCGACTACGCCACGGAGTTCGCGGGCCTCGACGTCGAGGAGCTGAGGCGGGACGTCATCGCCCTGATGACGGATTCGCAGGAATGGTGGCCGGCGGACTACGGCCATTACGGCCCGCTTTTCATCCGGATGAGCTGGCACGCGGCCGGCACGTACCGGATCGCCGACGGCCGGGGCGGCGGCGGAAGCGGCGCACAGCGATTCGCCCCACTGAACAGCTGGCCGGACAACGCCAGCCTGGACAAGGCGCGCCGCCTGCTGTGGCCGGTCAAGCAGAAGTACGGACAGAAGATCTCCTGGGCCGATCTTCTGGTTTTCACCGGAAACTGCGCGATGGAATCCATGGGATTCAAGACCTTCGGTTTCGGATTCGGCCGCGAGGACATCTGGGAGCCGGAGGAGATCTTCTGGGGGCCGGAGGACACCTGGCTCGGCGACGAGCGCTACAGCGGCGACCGGGATCTGAAGGGCCCGCTCGGCGCCGTCCAGATGGGCCTCATCTACGTCAACCCCGAGGGCCCGAACGGCAACCCCGACCCGCTGGCCGCCGCCCGCGACATCCGCGAGACCTTCGCCCGGATGGCGATGAACGACGAGGAGACGGTCGCGCTCATCGTCGGCGGCCACACCTTCGGCAAGTGCCACGGCGCCGTGAACCCCGAGTACATCGGCCCGGAGCCGGAGGCCGCCCCGGTCGAACAGCAGGGCCTCGGCTGGAGGAACACGTACGGCACCGGCTCCGGCTCCGACGCCCTCACCAGCGGTCTGGAGGGCGCCTGGACCAACCACCCGACCACCTGGGACCACGGCTTCCTCGAAAACCTCTTCCGGTACGAGTGGGAGCTCACCACCAGCCCCGCCGGCGCCCAGCAGTGGAAGCCCACCGACCCGGCCGCCCAGGGCACCGTCCCGGACGCGCACGACCGGTCGAAGTCGCACGCGCCGATGATGCTGACGACCGACCTCTCGCTGCGCATGGACCCGGTGTACGGCCCGATCGCCCGCCGCTACCACGAGAGCCCGGAACTCCTGGCGGAGGCGTACGCCAAGGCCTGGTACAAGCTCCTCCACCGTGACATGGGCCCGGTCTCGCGCTACCTCGGCCCGTGGGTGCCCGAGCCGCAGCTCTGGCAGGACCCGGTGCCGCCGGTCGAGCACGGCCTCGTCTCGGACGAGGACATCGCCGCCCTCAAGGAGCGGATCCTCTCCTCCGGCCTGACCGTGCCCCAGCTGGTCACCACCGCGTGGGCGTCGGCGGCGAGCTTCCGCGGCACCGACAAGCGCGGCGGCGCCAACGGCGCGCGGATCCGGCTCGCGCCGCAGAAGGACTGGGCGGTCAACGACCTGCCCGAGATCACCGAGGCGCTGCGGACCCTGGACACCATCCGGGAGGAGTTCGCCGCCGGACGGAGCGACGACACCCGGATCTCGCTGGCCGACCTGATCGTGCTCGGCGGCTGCGCGGCCGTCGAGAAGGCCGCGAAGGACGCCGGCCACCCGGTGACCGTGCCGTTCGCGCCCGGCCGCACGGACGCCACGCAGGAGCAGACGGACGTGGAGTCCTTCGCCGTCCTCGAACCGCGCGCCGACGGCTTCCGCAACTACCTGGCCCCCGGCGAGAAGCTCTCCCCGGAGACGCTCCTCCTCGACCGGGCGAGCATGCTGACCCTGACCGCGCCGGAGATGACGGCGCTGCTCGGCGGCATGCGGGCGCTCGACACCGGGCACGGCGGGGCCCGCCACGGCGTCCTCACCGACCGCCCCGGCACCCTGACCAACGACTTCTTCGTCAACATCCTGGACATGGGGACGGAGTGGAAGGCCTCGGAGGGCGACGAGAACGTCTACGAGGGCCGGGACCGGGCCACCGGCGAACTGAAGTGGACGGGCACGGCCGTGGACCTCGTCTTCGGCTCGCACGCCCAGCTGCGGGCCCTGTCGGAGGTGTACGCGGCGCGGGACGCGGGCGCCAAGTTCGTCCGCGACTTCACCGCCGCCTGGTCGAAGGTGATGAAGCTGGACCGCTTCGACCTGCGCTGACGGGCCGCCCCACGGGCTGTGGGCGTTCCGCGCGGGAACGCGCCGGCGCCCGGACGGTCGTACCGCGGCCGTCCGGGCGCCGGAGTCGTGCCGGGGGCCGCGAGACGGCCCCGGGGGTGGTCAGGTGGAGATCGCCGGGAGCAGACCGGCGACGGGCGCGGCCTGGTCGGTGAGCTGGTGGAGCTGGTGGAGTTCGTTGACCCGGCTCAGGCCGCCGAGCTGCTCGCCGACGCCCGGGTAGGCGGCGCGGGCGTCCTCCGGCATGCCGGTGGTCGCGAGGGAGTCGAGTTCGGCGATCGGGCTGATCGGCGGTCCGAGCGGGCCGGCGGGCGCGGCGGCGGCCTGGGCGGCGGCGCCGCCGCCCAGGCAGGTGAACGCCGCGGCGACGGCGAGGACCGAGGAGATGCGTCGGGATGAGGTCACACCCTCACAACGGAACGCTCCGCCGGGGGACACGCGACCGCCCCCGAGCGTCCTCCGAACGGGCCACGCCCGCGCCGGGACGGGGCGCTGTAGGCTGATCGCGCGCGTTCGCGGATCATGCGCGCGCACCTGGCCGGACCTGCGTGGCGGAGGGCAAGTGACAGAGCTCGTCCGCGGGACACCGGGGCTCGTGCGGGCGGTGAACGACCGTGCCGCCCTCCATCTCCTGCTGCGTCAGGGGCCGCTCACCCGCCCCGAGGTCAGCCGGCTCACCGGCCTCTCCAAGCCGACCGCCTCCCAGGTCCTCGCCCGCCTGGAGGACGCCGGACTCGTGGTCGGCAACGGCCTGCGGACCGGCCTGCCGGGCCGGGTCCCCGAGACCTACCGGGTCAACCCCGCGGCGGCCTACGCGACCGCCGTGGACGTGTCGCCGGAGCACGTCGCCGTCCGGAGCGCGGACATCACCGGCGCGGTGCTGGGCGAGACCGAGGCGCCGGTGCCCGCGCGCCCGGACCGGGAGGCCCTGGTGGAGGCGCTGCGGACGGCCCTCGGCCGGGTGCCGACGCCGCGGCCGCCGCGGAGCGTCGTGGTCGGCGTGCAGGGCGCGGTGGACCCGACGACCGGCCGCCTCGCCTACGCCAGCGAGGAGGACATGGCGGCCTGGCTCTTCCCCGACGTCGAGCGGACGCTGGGCGAGGCGCTCGGCCTCCCCGTCCGCATCGAGAACGACGTCAACCTCGCCGCCGTCGCCGAACGCGCCCACGCCGCCGCCGACTGCCCGGACTTCGTCCTCCTGTGGGCCGACGAGGGCCTGGGCGCGGCGCTGATGATCGGCGGCCGCCTCCACCGCGGCCACTTCGGCGGCGCGGGCGAGGTCGGCTACCTGCCCCTGCCCGGCGCTCCGACCGCCCGCGAGGCCGGTGACCATTACGGCCGCCACGGCTACCAGGAGCTGGCGGGCGGCGACGCGGTCCGGGACCTGCTGGGCGCCCACGGGGTGCCGGGCGCCGACTTCGCGGAGGCGGTGACGGAGGCGGCACGCCGGGCGGGCACGTCCGAGGAGGACGCGGAGGCGGCCCGGGCGGGCCTCGCCGCGGTGGCGGCGCGGCTGGCCGCCGGGCTGGCCTCGATCGTGACCGTCGTCGACCCGGGCCTGGTCGTCCTCGCGGGCCGGCTCTGCGCGGCGGGCGGCGAGCCGCTGCGCGCCCTGGTCGAGCGCGAGCTCCGCGTCCTCGCCCATTCCCGGGCCCGGGTCCGCCTGTCGGCCGTCACGGGAAACCCGGTCCTCTCGGGCGCCCTCGCCCTGGCCCTGACGGAAGCCCGCGAAGAGGCCTTCGGCGGCCCGCCGCCGCTCCCCCGGTCCCTCTGACACCCTCCGCCGCGCGCGGTGGTGGCGGACAATGGGGGGTACGGGCGGCCCAGGAGGTGGCGACGTGGTGCAGGGGACGATCACGGTCGACGCGCCGGTGCGGCGGGTCTACGACCAGTGGACGCAGTTCGAGGAGTTTCCGCGTTTCATGCACGGCGTCGTGGCGGTCGAGCAGACCGACGCGCGCCACCTGCGGTGGCGCACCGGCATCGCCGGGTTCCGGCGCGCCTTCGAGACCGAGATCGTCGACCAGCTGCCGGACGAACGGATCGCCTGGCGCACGGTCGGCGGCGAGGTCCGTCAGCGCGGCGTCGTGACCTTCACGCCGATCGACGACCGCCACACCCGCGTGCGCCTGGCGATGGAGGTCGAGCCGGAGGGCACCACGGAGCGCGCGGCCGTGGCGCTGGGCATCGTGTCGAGCCGGGTCTCCGGCGACCTCCGGCGGTTCAAGGACTTCGTGGAGGACCGCCACGCCGCGACCGGCGCCTGGCGCGGCCGTCTCCGGCCGGGGGAAGCGCACCGGCCGGCGGCATCCGCGCGCGACGGCGGCCCCACCCAGTTCGACGACCCCGAGTAGCCCGACGCCAAGTAGTTTGATTTTCAACATTCTTTCGGGGGAAGATGGCTCTCACGCGCGGGACCACCGCCCGCGCGGGACCACCCCGAAGGAGCGGACAGTGAGCGACGGCGCCGTTGCGGCCTCGACCCACCAGCGGATCTTCATCGACAAGCAGACCCCGGACGCCTACAAGGCGTTCGCGCGGGCCGCGCAGACCGTGCGGACCGCAGCCGACGAGGCCGGGCTCGACCGGATCCTGGTCGAGCTGGTCAACCTCCGCGTGTCCCAGCTCAACGGCTGCGCCTACTGCCTCGACACCCACACCCGCGCCGCCCTCCTCGCCGGCGAGACGCCCCGCCGGCTCGGCCTGCTCGCCGCGTGGCGGGACACCCAGGTCTTCACCGCACGCGAACGCGCCGCCCTCGCGCTCGCCGAGGCCACCACCCACCCGGCGGAGGCCGACGCGCAGGACAGGGCCTACGCCGAGGCCCGCCTCGTCCTGGACGACGCCGAGCTCTCCGCCGTCGTCTGGGTGGCCATCACCATCAACGCCTTCAACCGCGTCTCCATCCTCAGCAAGCACCCGGTGCGCCCGAACTGATCACCGGCCGGGCGGACGCGGCCGCCGGCCGCCGAGCACGAGGCCGAGCAGCACCATCGCCGCGCCGAGGCCCAGGTGCAGCCAGTTGTCGGCGGTGTCGACCGGGACGAAGTTCGCGTCGCCGTCGAGGTCGACGAGCACGCCGTACAGCCACAGCAGGAGGTAGACGAGCCCGCCGCCGACGAGGAAGGCGCGGGCCGTCGCCGCCGTGCGGGACAGGACGACACCCGCGACGCCGAACAGCAGGTGCACGGCGTTGTGCAGCACGGAGACCTGGAAGACGCCGAAGAGTTCCGCGCCGGAGTCGTGCCCGGCGAAGGTCATCTCGTCGACGCCGGTCGTCACGCCGGGCACGAAGCCCAGCAGGGCGACGACGAGGAAGACCAGGCCCACCAGGCCCGCGGCCGACCGCACGGACCGCGCCGACCGCACCGGACGGGAGGGGGAGTGCCGGGAAGCCATCATGACGGTTCCTCCCTCACGCGGGACGGCCGGTCGCCCCGCCCCTTCCCCGGATGACGACGGGCAAGGCACGGGTCGAACAGGCGGGCGAGTACAGGCGGGTAAAGTCGATGGGTCGCCCCTCGCGCCGGGCCGTCACACCCGTCACGCCCCGTCGCACCGTCGCCACCCGCGACCGCGCCCGCCCCCTCCCTCGTACGACAGGTCCGCCCTCCTTGCCTACCGCCGCCTCGCCCGACTCTCCCGTCGCTCCCGGCTCTCCCGCCCCTCCCTCCGTCCCCTCGCCGTCCGCGACCCGGCTCCGCGCGCTGAAGCCCGACTGGCTGCGCGACCCCCGGGTCTGGCGCACCGAAGTGCTGGCGGGGCTCGTCGTCGCCCTGGCGCTGATCCCGGAGGCCATCGCCTTCTCGGTGATCGCCGGCGTCGATCCGGCGCTCGGGCTCTTCGCCTCGTTCACGATGGCCGTGACCACGGCGATCGTCGGCGGCCGGCGGGCGATGATCTCGGCCGCCACCGGGGCCGTCGCCCTCGTCATCGCTCCGGTCAGCCGGGAACACGGCGTGCAGTTCCTCATCGCCACCGTCGTCCTCGCGGGCGTCTTCCAGATCGGGCTGGGGATCATCGGGGTGGCGAAGCTGATGCGGTACGTCCCGCGTCCGGTCCTGGTCGGCTCGGTGAACTCGCTCGCCGCCCTGGTCTTCCTCGCCCAGCTCCCCGAGACCCGGAACGTGCCGATGAGCGTGTACGGGCTGATCGCGGCCGGGATCGTCCTGCTGGTGCTCTTCCCCAGGGTGACGACGCTCGTGCCGGCGCCGCTCGTCACGATCACCGTCCTGACCCTGGTCACCGTGGCCGCCGGGATCGCCGTGCCGACCGTCGGCGACCGGGGCGCGCTGCCGTCCGCGCTGCCCGTGCCGGGTCTGCCCGACGTGCCGTTCACGCTCGGCACCCTGGCGACGATCGCGCCGTACGCCCTCGCCGTCGCCCTCGTCGGGCTCGTCGAGTCGCTGCTCACCGCGAAGCTCGTCGACGACCTCACCGACACACCGTCGAGCAAGCGGCGCGAGTCGATCGGGCAGGGCGTCGCCAACGTCGTCACCGGCCTGTTCGGCGGGATGGGCGGCTGCGCCGTGATCGGCCAGACGATGATGAACGTCAAGGTGGCGGGCGCCAGGACCCGGCTCTCGACCTTCCTCTCCGGCGTGTTCCTGATGGTCCTGTGCGTGGTCCTCGGACCGCTCGTCTCGCGGATCCCCATGGCCGCGCTGGTGGCGGTCATGGTCATCGTGTCCGTCGCCGCCTTCGACTGGGAGTCGGTCGCCCCGCGCACCCTGCGGCGCGCCCCCGTCGGGGAGACCGTCGTCATGCTGGTCACGCTGGCGTGCGTCCTGGTCTCGCACAACCTCGCCCTCGGCGTGGTCGTCGGCTCGGTCACCGCGGCCCTCGTCTTCGCCCGGCGGGTGGCCCGGCGCACGGAGGTCACCTCGGTGACCGATCCCGACGGGACGACCGTCGTCCACCGGGTCTCCGGCGAGCTGTTCTTCGCCTCGGCCGAGGCGTTCACCGAGCGCTTCGACCCCGCCGGCGACCCGGACCGGGTGGTGATCGACCTGTCCGCCGCCCGCGTCTCCGACGCCTCGGCCGTGGCGGCGCTGGAGGCCGTGGAGGCGGCCTACGCCCGCCACGGCAAGACCGTCGAGCTCACCGGCCTCGCCCCGGCCGACGCGGCACTCCGCGACCGCCTCGGCTCCGGCGCAGTCCCCGCTCCTGCCCCCGCTCCCGACTCCGGAGCCGGCGCCGTCCCCGTCTCCACCTCCGCCTCGGTCTAGGAAGGCCGGGGCTTCAGGGAGGGCCGGGGCTCCAGGAAGTCCGGGGCTCTAGGAAGTCCGGGGCTCCGCCCCTTCCCCGGTCGGCAGCGACCGCGCCGCCACCCGGTCCAGGTGGCGGGCGAAGACGGCGGACGCGTCCGGGGTCAGGGTGCGCAGCGCGACCATGGCGGTGATGACGACGTCGCAGAGCTCCGCCTCGACGTCCTCCCAGGTGTGGCTGTTCCCCTTCCGGGGGTTCTGCCCGGTGGCCCCGATCACCGCCTGCGCCGCCTCCCCGACCTCCTCGGAGAGCTTGAGGACGCGCAGCACGATCTCCTGCCCCGGGGGCAGGGTCTGGTGGGCGGTGAGCCAGTCGTGGAGGCGGGTGACGGTCGTCCAGGTGTCTTCGTCGCTCATGCCCCGCAGCCTGCCAGGTCGCCCCGGCCGCGCCGCGCGCCGCATGGGCGCCGCCGGGGTCAGGAGGCGGGCCGGTCCTCGTCCGCCGGGACGTCCTGGGGGTACCAGCGGAGCTCGACGGTGTTGCCGTCCGGGTCCTTCACGTAGACGGACTGGGCCGAGCCGCGGGCGCCCCAGCGCGGGACGGGGCCCTCGACGACGTCGAGGGTGCCGGAGGCGATGACCTCCTGCCAGTCGAGGGGGTCGACGACGAGACAGATGTGGTCCACGTTCGACTCGCCCCGGGGCCGGGAGAACAGGTCGATGACGGCGCCCTCGTCGATCCGTACGGACGGGAACGGCACCTTGCCCGCCCGCCACTCCTCGACCCGCTCCGGCGCGAGGCCGAGGGTGCCGGTGTAGAAGGCGAGGGCCCGCTCGACGTCGGTGACGTTGAGGACGAGGTGGTCGAAGGCTTTCACGCGCATGCGGTGTCTCCCGTTGTTCCGTTCGATGGTGCCGGTCGTACGGGAGCGATGCCCGGTGCCGCCGCGACGCGCGCCCGCGCCCGCCGGTCACCCGTCCGCGCGAACGCGTTCCGCGGCCGTTCCGCACCTCCCCCGTGCAGGTAGTGCCTATCACGGCCGATCAGGTGTCACCCACCCCTTTTGACGGCGGCCGCCCGTCCTTGACCTGCCGGTTTCCGGCCCGCCGGAGGGACCGGCGGCACCCCTCACCCACGGGAGCGCTCCCACACCCCCGCCGGATCCGCACATCCCGACCGTGCGCGGAGTCTTGTCAGGTACTCGACGTCACCCCTATCGTCACCCGCCAGAAAGCGCTTTCTAGCGCTTCGGCCCAGGGACGGGACTCACGACGACAACGCCCCGCGCCGCCGTCGGGCGGCGCGGGCGCCAACGAAAGGGCAGGCGAGCATGGGACGACGCTCCCCCTCCACGCGACTCCAGGCGGGCTTGGCCGCCATGGCGGTCGCGGCCGCCACCGGCGTGATCCTGACCATGCCGGAGGCCTCCGCCGCCGTCGCCGCCGGGGCGACCGGCTACGCGAGCCAGAACGGCGGGACGACCGGCGGCGCCGGCGGGCAGACCGTCCGGGCGACCACCGGCACGCAGATCCACGCGGCCCTCTGCGGGCGCGCCTCCAGCAGCACCCCGATCGTCATCCAGGTCGAGGGCACCATCAACCACGCCAACACCGCCAAGGTGTCCGGCACCAGCTGCAACACCGCCGACGGCGTCATCGAGCTGAAGCAGATCAGCAACGTCACGCTCGTCGGCGTCGGCGCGGGCGCCGTCTTCGACCAGGTCGGCATCCACATCCGCGAGTCGAGCAACATCATCATCCAGAACGTCACCGTCAAGAACGTCAAGAAGTCCGGCTCGCCCGTCTCCAACGGCGGCGACGCCATCGGCATGGAGAGCGACGTCCGCAACGTCTGGGTGGACCACAGCACCCTGGAGGCCTCCGGCGGCGAGTCCGAGGGCTTCGACGGCCTCTTCGACATGAAGGACAACACGCAGTACGTGACGCTCTCCTACAGCGTGCTGCGCAACTCCGGCCGCGGCGGCCTCGTCGGCTCCAGCGAGACCGAGCTCAGCAACGGCTACATCACCTACCACCACAACCTGTACGAGAACATCGACTCGCGCGCCCCGCTGCTGCGCGGCGGCATCGCCCACATGTACAACAACCACTACCGGCAGCTGAACGAGTCGGGCATCAACTCCCGCGCCGGCGCGCGTGCAAAGGTGGAGAACAACTACTTCGAGGACTCCAAGGACGTCCTCGGCACCTTCTACACCGACGCCGCCGGGTACTGGCAGGTCGCCGGGAACGTCTTCGACAACGTGACCTGGTCGCCCGCCGGCACCGACTACCGGCCCGCCGGTCCGAACCCGACGTCCAACACGACCGTGTCCATCCCGTACGGCTACACCCCGGACAGCGCCTCCTGCGTCCCGGACGTGGTCGCCCGCACGGCCGGCGCGAACAAGGGCCTGCTGGTCTCGGACGGCTCCTGCACCCCGCAGACCCCGAGCCCGACGCCCACCCCGACCGCCACGGCGACGGCCACCCCGACGCCGACCCCGACGGCCACCGCCACCACCGCCCCGCCGTCCGGCACCAACCTCAGCCTCGGCGCCGGTTCGGACGGCTCCAGCAAGGCCGACGGGACCAGCTACGGCAACGTCCGGGACGGCAGCCTGAGCACCTACTGGTCGCCCGTCGGCACCACCGGGTCCGTCTCGGTCAAGTGGAGCGCCCCGACGACGATCTCGTCGGTCCGCGTCCGCGAGGCCTCCGGCGCGGGCACCGTCACCGGCTGGCGGCTGCTGAACGCCGACACCGGAGCCGTACTCTCCACCGGGAGCGCGGCCGGCACGGTCTCCTTCCCGGCGACCTCGCTGAGCAAGGTCACCTTCGAGATCACCGGCGCCACCGGCACCCCGCGCGTCGCCGAGTTCGAGACGTACGCGTAACGGCTCAGAAGTCCACCGGGTCGCGGACGAGGGGGCAGGTCATGCAGTGGCCGCCGCCTCGTCCGCGGCCCAGTTCCGCGCCCACGATGGTGATGACCTCGATGCCCGCCTTCCGCAGCAGGGTGTTGGTCTGGGTGTTGCGGTCGTAGGTGAAGACCACGCCCGGCTCCAGGGCGACGGCGTTGTTGCCGCTGTCCCACTGCTGGCGCTCGGAGGCGTAGACGTCGCCGCCGGTCTCGATGACCCGGAGCCCCGGCAGGCCGAGGGCCTTGGCGACGACCTCCGTGAAGGGGGTGTCGCCCTCGTCGGTGATCTCGACCCCCGGGGCGCGGTCGGAGGGGCGCAGCGAGAAGCTGTGGATCGCGTCCACGATCCTGGGGTAGAGGGTGACGACGTCCCGGTCGGCGAAGGTGAAGACGGTGTCGAGGTGCATGGCCGAGCGGAGCTTGGGCATGCCGGCGACGACGACGTGTTCGGCGGCGCCGCGCTCGAAGAGCGCCTGGGCCACCTGGGTGACGGCCTGCCGGGAGGTGCGCTCGCTCATGCCCATGAGGACGACGCCGTTGCCGACGGGCATGATGTCGCCGCCCTCGAAGGTGGCCTGCCCCCAGTCCCGTTCGGGGTCGCCCCACCAGACGGTGGCGTCCCGGTAGCCGGGGTGGAAGGTGTAGACCGCCTTCATCAGCAGGGTCTCGCCGTGCCGGGCGGGCCAGTAGAGCGGGTTCAGGGTGACGCCGCCGTACAGCCAGCAGGTGGTGTCGCGGGTGTAGAGGGTGTTGGGGAGCGGCGGCATCAGGTACTCGCGGACACCGGTGGCCTCGCGGGCGAGCGCCACGTACGGCGAGCGGAACTCGCCCGGGAGGTCGGCGGTGGAGAGGCCGCCGATGAGGTACTCGGCGAGCTCGCGGGGCGCGATCGAGTCCAGGAAGGCCCGGGTGTCGTCGATGAGTCCGAGGCCGACCTCGTCGGCGACGATCTTCCGGTCGAGCAGCCAGGCCCTGGCCTCGGGGATCGCCATGGTCTCGGAGAGCAGGTTGTGCAGCTCGACGACCTCGACACCGCGCTGGACCAGTTTGTTGACGAAGTCGGCGTGGTCGCGCTGGGCGTTCTCCACCCACATGACGTCGTCGAAGAGGAGGTCGTCGGAGTTGGTCGGGGTCAGCCGGCGGTGGGCGAGGCCGGGCGAACAGACGAGGACCTTGTGGAGCCGGCCGACCTCGGAGTGGACGCCGAGGGGCCGGGCGGCCTGGGGGGTTTCGCGGTTCATCGCCGGCCTTTCCTGAGGGGGCGGGGTGCGGGGGTGGTCACAGTTCGATCCAGCCGACGGCGAGGGCGATGACGCCGACGACGGCTCCGGCGACCGAGACGGCGCAGATGACCGCCTCCCGGGGCGAGAAGAGGCGCCGGCCCTGCTCGCGGCGGGCCTTCACGAAGAGCAGGGTGGCGGGGGCGTAGAGGATGAGGGAGACGAGGACGAACGTGAGCCCGGCGGCGTACAGCAGGAAGGCCGTGTAGAGGGTGGCGACGGCCGCGACGACGAGTTCGCGCCGGGTGCTCGTCCCGGTCACCCGGTGCTCCCGGGGCCGCAGCGCGATCTTGAAGGCGAAGGCGGCGGCGAGGAGGAAGGGGATGAGGCTGAGGGCGCTGGTCAGGTCGAGGGCGAAGTTGAAGGCGTCGTCGGAGAAGGCGGTGACGACGAGGACGACCTGGCTGAGCGCGGTGGTCATGAGCAGGGCGGGGACGGGCACGTCGTTCGCGGTGGAGCGGCCGAGGAAGCGGGGCATGTCGTCGTCCTGGGCGGCGACGAAGAGGACCTCGGCGGCCATCAGCGTCCAGGCGAGGTAGGCGCCGAGGACGGAGACGATGAGGCCGACGCTGACGAAGACCTTGCCCCAGGTGCCGACGGCGGCCTCCAGGACGCCGGCCATGGACGGCTGGCGCAACTCGGCGATCTCGCTCATGGGCAGGATGCCGTAGGACACGATGGTGACCGAGGCGAAGACGGCGAAGACGCTGAGGAAGCCCAGGATCGTGGCCCGGCCGACGTCCTCGCGCCGTCTGGCGTGCCGGGAGTAGACGCTGGCGCCCTCGACGCCGAGGAAGACGAAGACGGTGGCGAGCATGGTGCCGCGGACCTGGTCGAAGAGGGAGCCGGCGTAGTCGGCGCCGCCGAAGTTCTCGGCGAAGACGGAGGGCTTGAGGCAGAAGAGCGCGAGGAGGACGAAGACCAGGATGGGCACGACCTTGGCAACCGTGACGATCCGGTTGATCGCCGCGGCCTCCTTGACCCCGCGCCGGACGAGCAGGAAGAAGCCCCACAGGCCGACCGAGGAGAGGACGATCGCGAGGGCGGTGTCCCCGTCGCCGAGGGCGGGCGCCACGGCGCCGACCGTCGACATGATGAGGACCCAGTAGGTGACGTTGCCGACGCAGGCGCTGGCCCAGTACCCGAAGGCGGAGAAGAAGCCGAGGTACTCGCCGAAGCCCGCCTTGGCGTACGCGTACACGCCGGCGTCGAGGTCGGGGCGGCGGACGGCGAGCGTCTGGAAGACGAACGCGAGCATGAGCATGCCGACGCCGGCGACGGCCCAGGCGATGAGCGCGCCCGCGACGCCGGTCTCCTGGGCGAAGCGCCGGGGCAGCGAGAAGACGCCCGCTCCGACCATGGAGCCGACGACCATCGCGGTCAGGGTGAGGAGGCTGAGCTTGACCGCGGGGGGCGTGCCGGAGGCGGTCGGGGCGCTGGGTTCCGCTGCGGTCATGGTCGTACCTCGCCCGCGCTCGTGCGCCGCGGTTCGGCGTGGGAGCGAGGGGCGTCGGGGCGATCAGACTCTAGCCCGGAGTGCCGGACTTTGCCCCTTTTGTACGATCTTGCCCGTACGGATGGAGGGCGGCGCGCGGACGGAAGCGCCCGGCTCCCCGTGGAGGGGTGCCGGGCGCTCGCGGGGGTGTACGGGTCAGCGGCCCGGGGTCGCGTGCGCCGACTCGAAGGCGGCGAAGGCGGCCTCCTGGCGCCATTCGAGGGACGCCTTGGGGCTGCCCTCGACGAGGCGCCGGCAGGCGGCGGAGCGGACCGGGGTGCCGGGGCGCTCGCCGCGGCAGGCCGGGACCGTTCGGTAGCCCTCGGCGGTCGGGTTGCCGCGCCACAGGCTCGGGCCGGGCAGGAAGGCGTACTCCAGGGAGGCGCGGGCGAGGTCCTTCAGCTCCGGGTACGAGAGGCCGTAGGTGCGGGCCGCGTACCGGTACTCGTGGCTGATGTCGATGCGGGACACGCCGGGGTCGTCGGTGGCGAGCACCACCGGCACGCCGTGGGCGCGGTACGTCTCGAAGGGGTGGTCGGCGCCGCGGACGCCGAGGATCTGCGCGTTGCTGGTGAAGGGCACCTCGACGGCGATCTCACGGGCGGCCATGGTCCGGGCCGTGGACCGCCAGTCGTTCTCGTGGACCAGGTCCACGCCGTGGCCGACGCGCTCGGTGCGGGCCACGTCGACGGCCTCGGCGATGTGGAACGTGAGGTCCTCGGGCTTGACCAGACCCGGCCACAGCTCGCCGGCGTGCAGGGTCACATGGGCCTCGGGGTGGACGCCGCGCAGGTGGGCGAGCATCCGCATCTGGAGCCGGTAGTTCTTGAGCGAGCTGTCCCAGTCCTCCGGCTGGACCAGGTTGACGGCGACGAAGCGCTCGTCCCGCTCGGCCAGCGCCATGCCGAGCGCCATCTGGGTGAAGACCCGCTCGGGCGTCGAGCCGCGCGAGACCTGCGAGATCCAGCGGACGGTGAGCCCGCAGGCGGGCCGCTCGCGCTCGGTGCCGCAGCGGGCCGCCGCGCGGAACTCGGCGTCGCCGGCGTCGGCCTCCTTCACCGCCTCGTCGACGAGGGCGGCGAGCCGGCCGCCCGCGGTGAGCTTCCTGTACAGGGCGGCGAGGTCCGGGTCCCAGCCGACGTCCTGCGCGAGCTTCTTCGCGCCCTCGGAGGCCGGGCTGACCATGGTCTCCAGATACCACTGGTTCTGCGCGGCGACGTCGTCGGCGAACTCCGCGAGCATCTTGCCCCGGTGCCGCCACGTCACCTCGCCGAACTTCCCGAAGGTGTCGAAGAAGTGGTCGTGGCCGTTGCCGCCGGGCGGGAAGTCCTCCATGGACCAGGCGCGCACGAGGGCGTCGTGGAAGGCGCGGTCGGTGCGGGCGTCGGCGGCCGGGCGGGTGCCGGTGCCGCAGGGCGGGACGACCGCGGTCATGGTGGCCGTGTCGACGCAGAGCCCGTCCTCGGCGGCGAGGGTGATCAGGTACTCGGTGGAGACGGCTCCGGAGAGGTGGTTGTGAAGCTCACCGCCCTTGGGCAGCGACCGGAAGAACTCCCCGAGGCGGGCGGGCTGTTCCCGTACGGCCTCCAGGTAGGCGTCGGTCAGCGCCTCGCCGGGGGTCACCACGCGGGACGCGGCGACGGGGGCCCCGGACGCGGCGAGGGGAGCGGCCGAGGGGGGAGCGGTGGGGAGGGCGGCGGCGGGGAGGGCGGCGGCGCTCAGCGGCAGCAGGCCGAGCACGGCCACGGCGGCCGGGAGGAGCCGGCGGCGCGCGGCGGATCGCCGGGGCGTCACGGATCGGTGGGGGGTAGTCACCCGGGCATGATCGTGAAGGTCGGTGGCCCGCCGCGTCCATCGAAACGCGGCGACGGGCGCGACCACCCGACCGGGTGACGCGCCCACCCCTCGAACGAGTGATCCCGGGCCCCACGTTCGAGTGTCCGGAGGGGCAGGGGGCTTGGGCCGGCGGGCAGGGGCCGGGGGTCACAAGCGGCGGAGGGCTCCCGGCTCCCGGAGGGAGTCGAGGGTCGGGTAGCCGTCCACGGCCATGATCAGGTCGGCTTCGGCGAGGAGGGAGCGCAGGACGTGGACGATGCCGTCCTCGCCGCCCGCCGCGAGCCCGTACGCGTACGGGCGGCCGACGCCCACGGCGGTGGCGCCCAGCGCCAGGGCCTTGACGACGTCCGCGCCGGTGCGGACGCCCGAGTCGAAGAGGACGGGGAGACCGTCGGCGGCCTCGACGACGTCGGGCAGGGCGTCGAGTGCGGGCAGACCGCCGTTGGCCTGCCGGCCGCCGTGGTTGGAGCAGTACACCGCGTCCACGCCGCCGTCGCGGGCGCGGCGCACGTCCTCGGGGTGGCAGAGGCCCTTGAGGATCAGCGGGAGGTCGGTGAGGGAGCGCAGCCAGGGCAGGTCGGCCCAGGTGAGGGGGTTTCCGAAGACTCCGGCCCATTCGAGGATCGCCGCGCCGGGGTCCTCCTCGGGGGCCTTGGCGAGGCGGGCCCGGAAGACGGGGTCGGAGGTGTAGTTGGCGAGGCAGTGGCCGCGGAGCTGCGGGAAGTTGCTCGCGGCGAGGTCGCGCGGGCGCCAGCCGGTGACCCAGGTGTCGAGGGTGACGACGATCCCCTTGAACCCGGCGGCCTCGGCGCGCCGCACCAGGCTCTCCGCGAGCTCCCGGTCGGTGGGGGTGTACAGCTGGAAGAAGCCGGGGGTGTCGCCGAACTCGGCGGCGACCTCCTCCATCGGGTCCACCGTCAGGGTGGAGGCGACCATCGGCACGCCGGTGCGGCGGGCCGCGCGGGCGGTGGCCAGGTCGCCGTGACCGTCCTGGGCGCAGAGCCCGACGACGCCGACCGGTGCCATGAAGAGCGGGGAGGGCAGCCGGAGGCCGAAGAGGTCGACGCCCAGGTCGCGCTGGGCGGCTCCGACCATCATGCGGGGCACCAGGCCCCACCGTTCGAAGGCGGTCACGTTCGCCCGCTGGGTGAACTCGTCGCCGGCGCCGCCCGCCACGTACGACACGACCGACGGCGGCAGCGCGGCGGTCGCCCGTTCCTCCAGTCCGGCGTAGGTCATGGGGAGGGCGGGGAGCACTCCGCCGAGACCGGCGAGGTAGATCTCGTTCTGGTAGTCGCCGTACCGCCCGCCGAACGCGCCGCTCATCGTGACCCCGCCCTTTCCTCGCCCCGGGCCGGGCCCGCCCCGGCCGCCGGTGGCGCCCACGGTGCCAGCCGCCGCGCCGAAGCGCCATGGTCAGGCCCCGTCAGGCGTGACCCGCGAGCGGTGCGGGGCCGTAGCCGGACAGGTGGAGGCACATGCGGAGTTCGTCCTCCGGCGTGGCCGTGACCGGCTGCCCCCAGTGGTCGGTCAGCCGGCGGGCGACGTCCAGGAGCCTGCGGCGGTCCTCGGGCGTGTGGGCGGGGAAGCTCGCGCGGCCCCGGGCCGCGATCTCCTCGCCGAGCTCGGCGAGGAGCACCGCCCGGAAGCGTCGTTCCTCCTCGTCCGTCAGCGGGGAGAGGACCGGTCCTCCGTCGGCCACCGATTCTCCGCCGGACACCGGCCGGACGTTGTACAGGTCGCGGGGCTCCATGCGGCCGAGCGTAGCGGCCCGGTGGCGGGCGGGCGGCGGGCGGCGGGCGGCATATTCCGGTGCGCCCGGGTGCGGGCCGGTGGTGGAATCGCCCGATGCGCGGGAACGAAGGACGGACGGGCGGCGCCGAGCGGGCCGCGGTGGTGGACCGGGGCCGGTTCGCCGGCTCGGTGACCCCCTGGGACGACGCGGGGTGGCGGCGCGAGGTGTTCGGCTGGGCCGAGCGGGTGCTGGCCTCACGCGGGCTGGTGGAGGCGGGCGTACGCGAGGTGAGGGTGCGGCCCTGGTCGGTCCTCGTCCGGTTCCGCACCGGCGGCGGCGCGCGCGACGCCGTCTGGCTGAAGGCGGGCGCCCCCTCCAACGCCTTCGAGGCCGGACTGGCCGGCGCGCTCGCCGCGTGGACGCCCGAGCACGTGATGACCCCGCTGGCGGTGGACGCCGCCCGCGGCTGGGCGCTCCTGCCCGACGGCGGCCCGCTCTTCCGCGACGTCCTCGACACGGGCGCGGCCGGCCCGGAGGCCTGGACGACGGCGCTGGGCCGGTACGGCGAGATGCAGCGGCGCCTGGTCCCGTACGCGAACGGGGACGGGGACGGGGCGCCCGGCGTGCCGGACGCGGGGGCGAAGGGCGCGGGCGCGCCCGAAGCGGGCCGCGGGCTCGGCGGGCTGGGGGTGCCGGGGGCGCGGACAAGGGAGTTGCCGGAGGCGTTCGACGCGCTCGTCGCCAAGAACCCGCTCTTCGACGCCGACGAGCGGGCCGTGCTGCTGCGGCGACGGCCCCGGCTCGTCGAGCTGTGCGCCGAGCTCGACGCGTACGGCGTGCCCGACTCGCTCGACCACTGCGACCTGCACGACGGGCAGATCCTCGCCCCGTCCCCCGGCCGCTTCACCTTCTTCGACTGGGGCGACGCCTGCGTCGCGCACCCCTTCGGCAGCCTCCTGGTCCCGGTCCGGGAGGTGCGGGAGCGGTACGGCCCCGAGCACGTGGCCCCGATGGTGGACGCGTATCTGGAGCACTGGACCGGCCTCGGCCCGTCGCGGGCGGAGCTGCGGCGGGCGGCCGTCCTGGCGGTGCGGCTCGCGGCGCTCGGCCGGGCGGGCTCCTGGTTCCGGCTCTTCCCCGGCACCCCGACCGGCGACAGCGAGGAGGCGAGCGCGTACTGGGTGCGGCAGCTCTTCGCCGCCACCGACGAAGAGCTCTGACACCACGGGCCGCGCCGCTCCCGCGGCTACAGGCCGACGTCCCGGGCCCGAAGGTCCTCCAGGGTCTCCCGCCTGACGAGCAGCCGGGCCGCGCCGTCGCGGACGGCGACGACCGGCGGGCGGCCGACGAGGTTGTACGAGGAGGCCATCGAGAGGTGGTACGCGCCGGCCACCGGCACCGCGAGCAGGTCGCCCGGCCGGAGGTCGGCGGGCAGGTCGACGTCCTCCGCGAGGAGGTCGCCCGCCTCGCAGTGGCGGCCCGCGACGGTGGTGCGGACGGCCGGGGCGGTGGACCGGCGGCCGATCAGGCGGGGCGCGTACCGGACGCCGTAGAGGGCGGGACGCGGGTTGTCGCTCATGCCGCCGTCGACGGCGACGAAGGCGCGCCCGCCGGTCGTCTTGACGGCGAGGACCCGGTAGACGGCGACGCCGGCCGGCCCGACGACGGCCCTGCCCGGTTCGACGAGCAGCCGGGGCACGGGCAGTCCGGCGGCGGCGCAGCTCTCGGCGAGGGCGGCGCGGAGCCTGCGGGCCAGGGCGGTCGGGTCGAGGACCGGGTCGCCGGGCCGGTAGGCGATGCCGTGGCCGCCGCCGAGGTCGAGCTCCGGCAGGACGACGCCGTGGGCGTCCCTGATCCGCGCCATCAGGCCGACGAGCCGCCGCAGGGCGGTGAGGTAGGGCTTGGTCTCGGTGATCTGGGAGCCGAGGTGGCAGTGCAGGCCGGTGAGTTCGAGCCGCGGCTGGTCGAGGATCCGGGCGACGGCGTGCTGGGCGTGCCCGTCGCGCAGGGAGAGCCCGAACTTCTGGTCGTCGGTCCCGGTACGGACCTTGGCGTGCCCGCCGGCGCCGACGCCGGGCGTGACGCGCAGCATCACCTTCTGGTGGCCGTGCGGACCGAGGGCGGCGGCCAGCCGGGCGATCTCGGCGGCGCTGTCGATGACGATCCGGCCGACGCCGAGGCGCAGCGCGGCGGCGAGGTCGGCCGGGGACTTGGCGTTCCCGTGGAGGAGGATCCGCTCGGGCGGGAAGCCCGCGGTGACCGCCAGTTCGAGCTCGCCCGCGGAGCAGACGTCGAGGCCGAGCCCCTCCTCGTCGACGAGACGGACGAGACCGCGGCAGAGGAACGCCTTGGCCGCGTAGTGCACTTCGGCGTCGGCCGCCTGGAAGGCGGCCCGGTAGGTGCGGCAGCGGTCGCGGATCTCGGCCTCGTCGAGCACGTACACCGGCGTGCCGTACGCGTCCGCGATGTCGGCGAGCGGCACCCCGGCGAGCAGGACGCGGCCGTGGGGCTCCTCGGTGGCGGTGGCGGGCCAGACGGAGAACGCGGGGACGGGGCCGGTACGGGTGGGCGGGACGGCGGCGGCCGTCAGGTCGGTGGTGGTCATGCGGCGGTCCCCCTCGCGGCCGGGTCGAAGCGACGGGCGCACGGGGTACCGGGGCGGGCGTGCGCGGGGGTGGGCGCGGGTGCGGGGGAAGCAGGGGCGGGAGCGGGCGCCGGGGCGGGAGCCGCGGAGGGCCGTGCACCTGGCGTGGGTTCCGGCAGCGGTACCGGAGCCCGTTCGGGTTCGGGATCGGGATCGGGTGCGGGTGCGGGTACGGGTACGGCCTCCGGCACCGAGTCCGGCGCGGGGGTGAAGGGGGCCGTGAGGACCGGGTCGACGGTGAGGGCGCGGACGCCGAGCGGGCGGGTGAGGGCGCGCAGGGCGGCCTCGGCGAGCGGGATCCAGGGCTGTGCGGTCCCGAGGGTGGCGTGGAGCCGTTCGGGGGTGGTGAAGGCGACGGCGGTGCGGGCGCCGACGGGCGTGCGGTAGAGGCGGGTCGTGACGCCGTGTCCACCCGGCCGGACGGGCACGCAGAGGCGTCCGGCCGGGGCGGGTTCGACGGGGTCCGGGTCGGAGGGCTCGGGCGCCGGGGCCGGGGCCGCGGCCGTGCGGTCGCCGGCGTGCGGGGTGCGGGGCATGGGGTCCTCCCGGGAGGGTTCGGCCCGGCGGCGGTCCGCCGGGGCGCGTCCTCGCAGCCTTGCCCGCCGGGGGTCCCGTAGTCCCCTTCCCTGACGCGGTCCTGACGCCGGACCGGGCGACTCTTGACGCGTTGGTCACGCCCGGAGCCCCGGCGCGGTACCCGGGCGGAGGCGGAGGCCGCGCCTCCGGTGGGCCGCTCACGCCGGGCCCGTACTGGCACTTGGTGTCTCCGCTCCGCGCGGTGCTGCGGCCACGCCCGCCGGGACTGCATACCCGGCCGGGGTATGAGATGCCCGCAGGCACGGGGCCTTCGCGGTCCGCCGCCGCCCGGAGGTTCGTATGGCACGGAGTGCCTGGTGGGAGGGGACCGGAACGTCGGCTGGACGGAGGGCCCGGGGAGCTGGAAACCTCGGCGATTGAGGACCCGATCACCGGTCCCGTACGTGCGCCGCCGCGAGGGGAGCGTGGCGCGGGCCCGTGATCGTCGCGTCCTCGCAGGCGCGTCCGCCGCACCCGTACGCGCCGGTACCGCGAGGAGGAGGACCACCGATGACCGCCGCCCGGGAAGAACGGCTCCGGCTCGACACCGCGAGTGTCGACAACGCGAGGACGACGCTGCTCCAGCTCCTCGCGCGGGCGGGGGTGTACTCCGGCGACGCCGAGGAACTGATCGGACTCGTCGAGGCGGGCGCGCTCGCCGTCGCCCACGAGGAACTGGCCGGCACCGGCCGGCAGGCCCCGCCCGGGAGCGGCGAACCGTACGCGGCGGGCTGGCGCGACGGTTCACGGGCCGTCACCGAGGGGCTCGCGGGCCTCGCCGACCGGGCGCTGGGCGCGGCCGTCGCCGAGGACGCCGAGGCGGAGGCGGAGGCCCGGCCCCGGGTCGGCCGGATGGAGGTCGAGCGGGCCAAGGTGGCGGTCGTCCCGCTGTACCTCACCTTCTCCGAGGAGTCCGACCTCGACCCCGAGGTCACCGAGCAGGTGCTCGCGTCGGCGCTCGCCACCATGGGCGCGCGGCAGCGGGCGGCCTATCCGGGGCGGCTGACGTCGTTCGCCGCGGACAACCGGACGCATCTGGAGCGGCTGTACGCCACCTACGGCCCGGGCAGCGCGATCGCCATCCACGGCCGCTACACCCTGGTCCACTCCCCCACGAGCCTCGCCGTCCTCGAACGGCTCGCCGCCCGGCCGGCGGAGCTGCGGGAGGAGTGGGACGCGGCCGAACTGCCGCCCGCCTGGCTGGACGGCTTGACGCGCGCGTGGGACGCGACGGTCTGAGACCGCCTCCGGGGTGAGACGGCCCGGACCGGGCCGCCCGCGCGCAGAGGGTCGTGGGGCCCGACGCGCCACTGGTGGCAGCGCGGAGTCGCGGGACGGACGCGCCGCCGAGAGGAACACCGCGCGGGATCGGGGAACCGGCGGTCGGCGGTCGGCGGTCGGCGGTCGGCGGCAGAGGGTTCCCGATGGGGTGCAATGCGTCACACGAGGGCTCGACGGGGGCCGATCCAGTGGCGCGGCGGCCGGGGGGCACGCATAGGGTGGCGGCATGCCCAGAACTTCCCCGGCCCTTGCCCTCGACGCCCTGCTCGACGGCAACCGTCGCTTCGTCTCGGGCACGCCCGAGCACCCCAACCAGGACGCCGCCCGCCGCACGGAGCTGGCGCCCGGCCAGGACCCGTTCGCCGTCATCCTCGGCTGCTCCGACTCCCGGCTCGCGGCCGAGATCATCTTCGACCGGGGGCTCGGCGACCTCTTCGTCGTCCGCACCGCCGGGCACGTCCTCGGCCCGGAGGTCCTCGGCAGCGTCGAGTACGCGACGAGCGTCCTCGGCGCGCGGCTCGTGGTCGTCCTGGGCCACGACTCCTGCGGCGCGGTCGCCGCGGCCCGCGCGGCCGTGGAGGACGGCTTCGCGGCGCGCGGCTTCGTGCGGGACGTCGTGGAGCGGGTGACGCCGAGCATCCTGGCGGCCAGGACCGCGGGTCTGACCGCCGACAGCGACATCATCGACGAGCACATCCGGCACACCGTGGACCTGCTCCTGGACCGGTCCCGGCTGCTGTCCGAGCAGGTGGCGGACGGCGAGATCGCCGTCGTCGGCCTCGGCTACGAGCTGGCCGGCGGCAGCGCCCGCCTCGTGACCACGCGCGGGGCCGTCGTGGAGGAGGGCACCCCGGCGTGACCTCCCGCTTCGACTGCTCCGATCCGGCGGCCCGCGCGGCCGGCCTCGGCGAGGCCGCGGCCGCGGTGCGCCGCGGGGACCTCGTCGTCCTGCCCACGGACACCGTGTACGGGGTCGGGGCGGACGCCTTCGACCCGAAGGCGGTCGCCTCGCTGCTCGCGGCGAAGGGCCGCGGCCGCCACAAGCCCTCCCCCGTCCTGGTCGACTCGGCCGCCGCGCTCGGCGAGCTGACCGACGAACTCCCCGACGCCGCACGGGCGTTGATCGAGGCGTTCTGGCCGGGCGGGCTGACCCTGGTGGTCCGCCACCGCGCGTCCCTCGACTGGGACCTGGGCGAGACGGGCGGCACGGTGGCGGTCCGGATGCCGGACCACCCCCTCGCCCTCGAACTGCTCGCGGCGACGGGCCCGTTGGCGGTCTCCAGCGCCAACCTCACGGACCACCCGTCCCCCCAGGACTGCGACGCCGCGCAGGCGATGCTCGGCGAGTCCGTGGCGGTGTACCTCGACGGCGGACGCACCGCCGGCGCGGTCTCCTCGTCGATCGTCGACCTCAGCGGCGGGACGCCGGTCCTCGTCCGCGACGGCGTCCTGCCGGTGGCGGAACTCCGCGCGCTCGTACCGGACCTGATCGTCCCCTGACCCCTCGCTCCGACCCCACCCGCTCGTGCCCACGGCCCCGGGCAACGGAAATCTCCGTTGCCCGGGGCCGTGGGCGGTCACTAGGGTCACGTCCCATCGACGTGTAGCTCAGCAGCAGAGCGCCGGGCTTCGGTCCCGGAGGGCGCGGGGGCGGAACCCGCCACGTCGGCTCATGAACACGCACGCTGATCAGCAGCCCCCGACGTCCGCATCTCCCACGGTGCCCGCCGCCCCCCTCGCCGCCTCTCCCGGCTACGCCCGGACGCAGTGGGCGCGGGCCTTCACCACCGCCCTCGGCCACACGGACCCCGCGACCCGGCAGCGGGCCGGGGAACGGGCGCGCGGCTGGCGGGACGTCATGGCGGGGATGGCCTCCGGCGCGCTGCGGGTCGGATCGCGTACGCCGGTGACCGGGCTGCCCGCCTGGGTGACGCCCGACGTGCTGCACGGCGGCTTCGCGACCGGTTCCGCGCGGGCCGGCGGTCCGCTCCGGGAGTTCGAGCGGGAGGCGGCGCACCACGCCGGAGTGCCCGCCGAGCGGGCGGCGATCTTCGCGTACCACCTCACCGAGCCGGGTCTCGCCGACCTGTGGGAGCTGCTCGACTCGGGCCGCTACGAGGTGAGCCTGCCGGAGGAGGCCGCCCTCCTGACGGTGGCCTGGCTGGTGCGGGCGGGCGAGACGGACGCGGCGGTCGAACTGGTCGAGGTCCTGCGGCCGTTCGCGGACCGGCTGCGCTTCCTCCCCCGGCCGACGGAGCACCGCTCGGCCAGGCGCGCGGCGAGGCGCGAGGCGGAGGACGGCGGAGAGGCTTCCGCGGGGCTTGCGGCGCCGGAAGCGGGAGCGGTGCACCGCTCCACCGTGGAGCAGGCGCGCGCCGCGCTGGCCGCCAGGAGGCCGAAGCGGGCCGTGGAGGCGCAGCGCGAGGCGCTGCGCGTCTGGCGTCCGTTCGCCGACGAACTCCTCGCCCACTGGCTGGAGTTCACCGGACCCGAGGGCGCGGTGCGGCCGGGTGCCGTGCCGGAGGAGGCGTGGCGGGTCCGGGGACGGGCCCTGCTCGACCGGTACGAACGGCTGCTCGCCGCCCATCCGCTCACCGGCCGGCACCGGAAGCCGGGGAGCAACGAGGGAATCCTGCGGGGCGCGTTGGCGGAGCTGGTGTGCGGACGTGAGCTGGACGCCCGGCGGGCCGGCCTCGTGCGGGTGGCGGTCACGGGGATGGTGCGGAAGCGGGGCCTGCCGGGTTCCGGGCGGCACGCGGCGCTGCGGGACGGGCAGGCCGCGCAGGCGGCGCTGCCCGCGCATCACGCGGTGGCGCACCTGGTCGCGGAGCGCCTCGCCCGCCTGCCGCAGGAGTCGGGCCTCGTCGACGTGGCGCCGTTCGTGGTGCCGGTGACGGCGGCCGAGGAGGGACGCACCGGGCTGGCCGAGGGAGTCGAAGTGCCGCCCTCGGTACGGCGGGTGGTCGACGGGACGCTCAGCGCGCCGCTCGGCACGCTGGTGGCGTCCGGGATCGTCCCCTCGGCGGAGGCGATGGCCGAGCTGGTGCCCCAGCTGGTCGCCGCCGAGCGGGCCGCGGTCTACCGGGACCCCGCGCTGCGCGTCCTGATGGCGGCGAACTACCGCGCCTTCCGCAACCGCCGCTCGCTCCTCCTGTTCCACCTCGCACGCCAGGTGGCTCCGGAGGAGTTGCCGTGGGTGCGGGCGGTGCGCGGACACGCGGACGGCGACGCCACCACCCGCGGCTCGGCGGTCGCCGCGGCACGCACCCTGGCGGAGACGGCGGTGGAGCACTTCCCCGGCACCCTCCTTCCGAACCCGCTGGTGCGCGAACTCGGCTCCCTGCTCGACCCGTCGGAGCCGGCCGCGCCGCTGACGGAGGAGCTGGCCGCGGACATCTTCATGGGCCGGTTCAGCGGCAAGTTCCTCGCCTCGGCGGGGATCGCGGCCGAACTCCTGGGCGGGGGCTCCCTGTACGAGCGGTACTACGGCATCGACTACGCGGCACTGGGCGCCCTCGCCGCCCGTGCGCACGGAGGCGATCGCGAGGCGCTCGCCGCATTCGCCCGGCTGTGCCACGCCCGGGCCGGCCGGACAGCGGACCATGACTCCGTCGCCGGGAACGGCATGGTGATCGAGCAGGCGCAGATCCTCACCACGCACAACCTGGCCACGCTGGTCCGTCGCGTCGGGATCGCGCCGGAACGGGGCTGGGCCGAGGCGGCACGCCGCTGCTTCGGAACGGTCTGCCGGCTGACGGAGCGCGCGGGGCGGGGCCCGTACCCCCTGACGGCCCTCAAGGACGCCGCGTACGCCTGGCGCCAGATGCTCTTCCACCTGTCTCTGTGCGAGGAGTCCGAACGGGCCGAGGTGCTCGCCTGGCTGCCCACGGAAGCGGCACGCCGCCCACTCGTGGCCTCCCGGCTCGCGCCCGCGCTGCTGGGCCTGCGGCACGTGACCGAGGGCGGCCTCTTCGACGCGGACGGAACGGCCCGGTCGGGACGGGCGCGCCGGCTGACCGGCTGGTCGGTCACGGAGCACTGGCTGCGGCCCGACCCCTGGAAGTGAGGGGACTGCGCCCCGGCGCCCCTGGGGTGGGGGTGCCGGGGCGCAGTCGGCCCGCTGGATCCAAAATCCAACATCCAAAATCCGGGATCCAGTAGGCGATATCCGGATCCGGTCCCTCGGATATCGGATCCGGGATCCAACATCTCGGATCCAATATCCGGAGATTGGATCCCGGAGGTTGGATCCGGGACATCTGATCCGGGACATCGGATCCGGGACATCGGATCCGGGACATCGGATCCGGGACATCGGATCCGGGAGAGCGCTTACGGGACGAGGCGCAGGAGGCGGTTGGGGGAGCCGGTGCCCGGGCTGGTCACCTTGTCGGGGGTGGCGCCGTTCACCAGGGCGGTGGCGACCTGGGCGGGGGCGGCGGAGGGGTGGCCGGCGAGGTAGACGGCGGCGGCTCCGGCGACGTGCGGGGTGGCCATGGAGGTGCCGGAGATGGTGTTGGTGGCGGTGTCGCTGGTGTGCCAGCCGGCCTTGATGGAGACGCCCGGGGCGAAGAGGTCGAGGACGGCACCGTAGTTGGACCAGCTCGCCTTGGCGTCGGCACTGTCGGTGGCGCCGACGGTGATGGCCTCGGTCACGCGGGCGGGCGAGGAGTTGCGGGCGTTGACGCCGGAGTTGCCGGCGGCGACGGCGTAGGTGACGCCGTCGGCGATGGAGCGCTTGACCGCGTTGTCGAGGGTGGTGGAGGCGCCGCCGCCGAGGGAGAGGTTGGCGACGGCGGGGGCTCCGGCGGGGTGGTGGGCGGTCACCCAGTCGATGCCGGCGACCACGCCGGCGGTGGTGCCGGACCCGTTGGCGTCGAGGACGCGGACGGCGACGACCTTGGCCGCCTTCGCGACGCCGTAGGTGGAGCCGGCGATGGTGGTGGCGACGTGGGTGCCGTGGCCGTTGCCGTCCTGCGCGACGGTGTCGCCCTCGACGGCGTCGTAGCCGTCGACCGCCCGGCCGGCGAGCTCGCTGTGGCTGACGCGCACGCCGGTGTCGATGACGTACGCGGTCACTCCGGCGCCGGCGCTGTCGGGGTAGGTGTAGGTGCCCGAGAGCGGCAGGGCGGCCTGGTCGATGCGGTCGAGGCCCCAGGGGGCGTTGGTCTGGGTGGCGTCGGCGTGGACGACGCGGTTCTGTTCGACGGTGGCCACGGCGGGGTCGGCGGCGAGCCGGCGGGCGGCCGCGGCGTCGAGGCTGACGGTGTAGCCGTTGAGCGCGGCGCCGAAGGTCTTGCCGACCTTGCCGCCGTAACCGGCTATGAGCCCGCGCCCCTTGGCGGACCCGGCGGCGAAGCCGGCGGCCGGCTTGAGCGTGACGAGGTAGCTGCCCTCGACGGCGTCGGGGGAGCCCGCGGCGACGACGACGCCCTCGGCGGGGACCGGTACCGGCACGGCCTGCGCGGGGGCCACGGCGAGGCCGGTGACGAGCGCGGCGACGACGGCGGCGGAGGCCGCGGTGGTGGTGGCGATCAGGTTCCGGCGCGAGGTGCGGTGCGTGGGGAGTGCCATGGTGAGGGGTTCCTCCTCTTGGCGGCGCGCCCTGGGTCAGGCGGGCACGGTACGTGGGGGTGGGTCGCGTGCGGTCGCACGCTCCGCCGGGGAGAGGTCTCCTCCGATCGGCGTGGGCAGAAGCCTGTGCCGCACCGCCCGGGAGGATCAAGGAAGTTGAGTCCTTGTCATGGATCCGACATGCGGCGGACACAAGGACTCCCCCGATCCCCGGCCGAACCCCCACGAACCGCCTCCCCCTCCACCACCGTCGCGTTCCGGCCGCCACCCACGGGTACCGGCCAGGGAGGCGACCCGACCCCGGGGCCCGGTCGCGCGCGAGCGGTCCGTCATCATCGGGGCATGCGAAGCAACACCGGTCCGACCCCCTCGGAGCACGCCGCCCAGGGCGCCCCCCGGAACACCGCCGCGGACTCGTCCATGGACTCCCCGGCGGACTCCCCCACGGCCGCCTCCACCCTGACCCCCTACCAGGAGAAGCTGCGCGAACGCCTGCTGGCCGCGCCGGTCGTCCCGGCGCCCGCGCCGTGGCGGAACGTGTTCGGCGGCCGCGCGGCCGTCGGCGGGCTCACCGGCATCGGCTTCGGGGTGGACCCCGCCACCGGCCACGACCTGGTCATGGTCGTCTCGACCCAGGGGTACGGCGTCTTCGACGCGGTGACGGGCGAGCGGATCGCGCGGGACCGGGCCCCGGAGGACGACGGGCCGGACGGCACGCCCGACCTGTCGTGTCCCTGGATCGGTCCGCTCGACGGCGGACGGGTGCGGGTCGCCGGGCTGTACGGCGGCGGGCTGCACAGCACCAGCGGCGACGGCTGGTCGGTGGACGTCGAGGCCCCCGACTGGCCGCACCACCGGATCCTGCTCTCGGCCAACGGCGGCGACTGGCACCGTCCGCCGCACACCGAGGGCTGGTGGCACGTCCTCCACTCCACCTGGTCGACGCTGCGCGCCGCCGGTTTCTCCCCGTCCGGGCAGACCCTCGCCGTCGCCACGTCCAGCGATCTGACGCTGTGGACGCGCCGCCCCGCGTGAGGGGCGGTCAGGCGTCGACCACGGCGGCGACGGCCTCGATCTCGACGAGCTGGTCGGCGTATCCCAGCACGGTGACGCCCATCAGGGTGCTGGGCACGTCGTGGTCGCCGAAGGCGTCCCGTACGACCTGCCAGGCGGCCACCAGGTCCTTCTGGTGTGTCGTCGCGACGAGCACCCGGGTGCTGATGACGTCCTCGATCGCGGCGCCGGCGCCCTTCAGGGCCGTCCGCAGGTTCGCGACGCAGGCGGCGGCCTGCCCGGGGACGTCCCCGACGGCGACGGTGGCCCCGTCGGCGTCGAGCGGGCAGGCACCGGCGAGGAAGATCAGCCGGGCCTCGGCGGGCGCGGTGGCCGCGTACGCGTACTCGGCGACGTCGGACAGGGAGGCGGAACGGATGAGGCGGACGGCGCGGGGCACGGAGGTTCCTCTCGGCGACTGCGGCTGACCCGCGCCACTCTCGCAGGCGTTCCCCGTCGGCTCGACCGGATTTCCCTCACCCCACGGCGGTGGGCCAGTGGCGGTGGAGGGCGTCGATGCGGAAGGCGTGGACGTGCACGCGTACGGGTCCGGCGCCGGCCGCGTCGGCCATGTGGGGGTGCCCGGCGGGGAGTTCGGGATGGGTGTGCGCGAGCTCCTCGGGGTCGCGGCGCGGCCAGAGGCGGGCGGCGGCGAGCGCGGCGGTCAGGGCCACGGCACCGAGGGCGGCGGCGGAGGCGGCGAGTCCCGCGCGGGCGGCGAGCCAGCCGGCCAGCGGATAGGTGAGCAGCCAGCAGCCGTGCGAGAGGGAGAAGTGGGCGGCGAAGAGCCCGGGCAGGTCGGCAGCGGCGGCGGACCTGCGCAGCAGCCGCCCGCCGGGGGTGAGAACGGCGGAGGTGGCGGCGCCCAGCCAGAGCCAGAGGAGCAGCAGCGCGGGCCAGGCGGCCGCCGGGTGGGCGTCGGCCCAGCCGGAGGCGAGTCCGGCGGTCAGCAGGCCGAGGGCGGCGGCGAGGGCGCCGGCGGCGGGGAGCATGAGGGCGCGGTCGCCGGTACGGCCCAGGACGCGCGGGAGCAGCAGGGCGACGGTCATCGAGCCGGCGCCGTACGCGGCGAGGGCGAGGGACACGTCTCCGGCCGGCCGCCCGAGGCCGTCCTGGACGAGGACGACCGTGTCGACGAGCACCAGCGCTCCGGCGGCGGCGACCGCCAGGTCGAGCGCGAGCAGGGCCCGCAGCCGGGGGGTCGCGAGGAAGACCCGCGCGCCGAGGACCCGGGAGGACCCCGGACCACGCGCCTTCCCGCGACCGGTGCCGGAGCCGGCGCCGGCACCAGTGTCGGTGCCGGAGCCGGTTCCGGCGCCGGGGGTGCGGTCGTGCCCGGAAGCGTCCGCGTCCGCGGGGAGTCGCAGGGGCAGGACGAGGAGTGCGGAGAGGAGGAACCCGGCGGCGGTGCCGGCGAACAGCCACCCGTACGGCACGAGCGCGAGGAGGGCGGCGGCGAGGACCGGGCTGACGAGGCTCTCCAGGTCGTAGGCGAGCCGGGAGAGTGTGAGTGCCCGGGTGTAGTCGCCCTCCTGGGGCAGGACGCGCGGGATCGTGGCCTGGAAGGCGGGGGTGAAGACCGCCGAGGCGGCCTGGAGCAGGAGCACGAGCGCGTACACCTGCCACACCCGGTCCACGAACGGCAGGACCAGCGCGGCGAGCAGCCGTACGAGGTCGGCCCCGACGAGCAGCGTCCGGCGCGGCACCCGGCGGGCCAGGGCCCCGGCGAGCGGCGCCAGACCGACGTACGCCGTCATCTTGAGGGCGAGCGCGGTGCCGAGCACGGCGGCGGCCTGTCCCCCGGCGAGGTCGTACGCGAGGAGCGCGAGCGCGACGGTGGCCAGGCCGGTGCCGGTGAGGGCGACGACCTGGGCGAGGAAGAGGTGCAGGTAGGTGCGGTCGCGCAGGACGGACAGCATGGGGTCGCCCTCGTTCGGCAGCGGGTGCGGTCCCCTTCACGGTAGCCGACGCGTGCATGAGTGCGCACATGTATGCGGGATGAGAGGACGCAATGCGCGAGGGGGCGGCGGTTTCAGCCGCGCCCGGTCGCACCCGGTCGCGCTTAGTCGTGCTCAGTCGTGCCAGGGTTCGCCCGTCACCACGTGATCGGCCCGGTTCAGCGCCTCGACGACCAGCCGCTTCAGATGCCCGTCCGGCAGCGCGTACACCACCCGCCGCCCGTCCTTCCGCGCCTGTACGAGGCCGCCGAGCCGCAGCTTCGCGAGATGCTGACTGACCGCGGGCCGCGCCGCCCCGCACGCCTCGGTCAGCGCGGTGACGTCGGCTTCCCCGCGCGTCAGCACCCACAGCAACTGCAGCCGCGTCGGGTCGCTGAGCAGCCCGAAGACCTCCGCCGCCGCCGCGAGCTCCGGTGCCCCCGGGGTCCGTGGATGGACGGGGGACACGGCCTCTGCGCGCCCTTCCCGCACCTCGCGTCCTTCACGCGCTTCACGCGCGTCACGTGCGTCACGTGCATCACGGAGTGGATCCACCATGCACCCATCGTAGGGAGCGGGGAGCAGGGGCGTGGCAGGGCGTTCCAGGACGGGTGACCGATCCGTGGACCGTCGTGCGGGCGAACGGACCTTCGGGTGAGGATGCTGCGGACGGCCGGGACCTGGCCGGGAGCGAGGAGAGACGACGATGACCATCGAGTGGCGCTACACCATCCACCCCGGCCTCGGTGTGCTCTCCCTGGCGGGATTCCTGGGTCAGGAGGCCGTGGGACGGTTCCAGGGAGCCGTCGGCTGGGCGCTCGCCCGGGGCACCGGGCCGGTCGTGCTGGACCTGACCGGGCTGCGCGGCTGGTCCGACGGAGGCCGTCTGGCCGTGTCGGAGGCCGCGCTGCGGCTCGCCGCGGAGGGCCGCGGACTCGAACTCGCCGCCGTGCCGGAGAGCGGGGCGCCCGGGGACGGGGGCGACTTCGGCGACGGGAAGGTGGCCGTCACGGTCCACGGAGACCTCGCCGCCGCGCTCTCCGCGCACCGGGACCGGGGCGTGGAGGAACGCGAATGGCGCAGCGACGCCTGGCCGGAAGACGCCTGAGACCGGTACGGGTACTACGTACGGGTACTGGTTATGGGCGTGACCGCTTTACGGGCCCTGAGCCCCGCCCCGTCCGTCCTCAGAACCAGCTCGGGCAGTGCGGCGGGCGCTCCGGGTGGAAGAGCGCGTCCGCCTGGCGGGTCGCGGCGGGATGGTGGGCGCGGATGTGGCCGGCTCGGACCAGGGTGCTCGGGGTCGTACCGCCGAGGTAGAGGGAGCCGAGGTCGCTCACGTCCAGGGAGAGGTCGGGGCGGCGGTCCGTGGTGGTGCAGTCGGCCTTGCCGTCCCGGACGGTGAGGAGGTAGCCGGTCCGCTCGCCGAGGAAGGGGTCGTCGACGTCCAGGACGAGCTCACCGTCCGTGGCCCACGCGCGCGTGGCCAGGGCGCGCGGGACGTCGAGGAGACGCACCCAGAGCCAGTCGGTGTCGTGGCTCACGTCCCCCGCGCGGAAGTCCGCGAGCCGGTAGCGCAGCGGATGGTCGCGCGGGATCTGCTTGAAGACGACCTGGGTCACGAGGTCGTGGCCGAGGGCGTACCGCGCCAGGTCCGCGAAGACCGCGTCGTCGGTGGTGATGATCTCGTCGACGGTGAGGGTTCCGGCGTCGACGGAGTACGAGGCGTAGCCGTCCGGGGCCCCGTCGGCGTCCCGGTGCAGCGCCACGTACCGCGGCGCCTTCGCGACCGGCGGCTGCCCGGCGCCCAGCGCCCACCAGCGGTGCGGGCGCGTGAGCGCGCCGGGCTGGGCGAGGCGGTACCGGTCGTAGACCTCTTCGAGGATCGCGCCGCAGTCGGCGCGGCGCAGCAGCTCGACCGAGCCCGGCCGGTTGCCGTCGGCGGCGCCGGCGCCGAGCGGCCGGGGCGGCGCGAAGGCGGACCGGTGCCGCTGCACGGTCATCCGGGTCGTGTAGGTCGCGGGTCCGTAGCCGAACCTTCGGTAGATGAGCGCCTCGGAGGCGAGCAGCACGGAGAGGATCTCGCCGCGCTCGCGCAGGTCGGCGAGTTGACGGCGCATCAGGGCGCTGAGGACGCCTTGCCGTCGGTGCGTGGGCAGGACGCCGACGGCCGTCACGCCGGAGACCGGGACGACGGCCTCGCCGGGCAGGGTGAGCTCGAAGGAGTACGCGCCGGCGGTGCCGACCGGCCGTCCGTCCGCGGTCAGCGCGAGCAGGTTCCTGTCCATCTCGATCGCCGACCACCACAGGCCGCCGCCGTCCTCGCCCGGTGTCTCGCGGGGCAGTCCGAAGGCGGCGTGCAAGGTGTCGACGAAGACGTCGAGGTCCTCGCCTGTCGTTGAACGGATCTCCATCGCTTCCGCAGCCTCCCCGTATCCCCGCACCACGCCTCGTGGTGTCCAGGCCCCAGTGGAGCGCCGACCCCGAACCCCGGTCAAACGGATTTACGCTGCCCGCTCCCCCGTCCTCCCGCCGGAGCGGGTAGCGTCGTGATCATGGAACTGTCGACATCCCAGGCCCTCACCCGGCCCTCCACCGACCAGGCGCCGGCCGATCCCGCCGCCGGCGACGAGGCGCTCGCCACGCAGCCGATCGGCTACTGGAGCGGGCTCGTCCACGCGGCCGTCACCCGGCGGCTGCGGGACGAGATGGCGCGGATCGATGTGACACAGCCTCAGTACTGGGTGCTCAACCACCTCAAGTACGGTCCGGGCAACCCCAGTCGGCAGGAGGTGGCGGACGCGCTCACGCCGCTCGCCGACGGGCCGCACGACATCCCCCGGGTCGTCGACCAGTTGCTCCACCGCGCGTGGCTGCGAGCGGACGCCGACGACCTCCTCCACCTCACCGAAGCGGGCGAGGCGGCGCGGGTCCGCCTGCGCGAACTGGCCACCGGGCTGCGCGCCGTGGTCCACGAGGGCGTCAGCGACGAGGAGTACGTCGCGGCGCTGAAGGTGCTGCGCCGGATGGCCGCCAATGCCGGGACCGACGCGGGCACTCCCCGCACCACCTGACGAGAGGCTCACCGATGTCGGAGAAGACCACGCGATCCGGCGGCACCGCAGCCGGGGGCCCCGTCGACGACGCGCTCGTCGAGGCGGCGGCGCGGGTCGCCCGCACCCGCTGCCGGGGCGACAACCACACCATGGCGGCGGCCGGGCGCGCGCGGGACGGCCGGATCGTCACGGCCGTGAACGCCTACCACTTCACGGGCGGCCCCTGTGCCGAGCTGGTCCTCCTCGGCGCGGCTGCCGCCCAGGGCGTGTACGACCTGACGACGATCGTCGCGGTGGGCGACCGGGACCGTGGGGTGGTGCCCCCGTGTGGCCGGTGCCGCCAGGTCCTCCTCGACTACTTCCCCGCCGTCGACGTCATCGTCGGCGGGGGGGACCGTCTGCGCACCGTCCCCATCACCGACCTGCTGCCGGAGAGTTACGTGTGGGCCGACCACCAGCTCGACTCCGAGTGAACCGTTCCTCATCAGTGAGCAGGAGTGGGTCCTGGGCCCGTGCCTGTTCACTGCGGACATCCCGAACGGTTTTGGGTGTCCTGGTCGCCCGTGTTCTCTCCGCGTC